>NZ_CP103851.1:314460-628920 GCF_024925465.1 Ralstonia pseudosolanacearum
AAACGCTGATCGAGCGCGCCCACATCGTGTGCCCGTACTCCAACGCCACGCGCGGCAACGTCGATGTGCGCCTGAGCTTGGTCTGATCCGGCCACCCCGACACCGCTCATCCACCTCTCTGGAGATTTCGCCGTGAACCGCATTGCCAAGTTCGTTGCCGGCTCCCTGCTGGCCGTCGCCACCGGTGCCGCCCTCGCCGCGGGCAGCCCGGGCGTGGAACGCAACACCCAGGCGTTCCTGGACGCGCTCGCCGCCGGTGGCGGCAAGCCGCTCGAAACGCTGTCGCCAGCCGAGGCGCGCGCTGTGCTGGTCGGCGCACAGGCCGCACCCAAGGTGCCGCTGCCGCCGGCCGACGTCAGCGAGAAAACCATCACCGTGGACGGCAAGCCGCTCCGCCTGACCATCGTGCGGCCGGTGGGCGCCAAAGGCGAGCTGCCCGCCTTCATGTTCTTCCACGGCGGCGGCTGGATCCTGGGCGATTTCCCCACGCACGAGCGCTTCGTGCGCGACCTCGTGGCCGACTCCGGCGCGGTGGCCGTGTTCGTGAACTACACGCCCTCGCCCGAGGCGCGCTATCCGGTCGCCATCAATGAAGCCTACGCGGCCACCCGGTGGGTCGCAGAACACGGGGCGCAGATCAACGTAGACGGCACGCGGCTGGCGGTGGCGGGCAACAGCGTGGGCGGCAACATGGCGGCGGTAGTGGCGCTGATGGCCAAGATGCGCGGCGCGCCCGCCCTGCGCGCGCAGGTGCTGTTCTGGCCGGTCACCAACGCCAGCTTCGAGAACGCGTCGTACGACGCATTCGCCGAAGGCCATTTCCTGACCCGGCCGATGATGAAGTGGTTCTGGGATGCCTACACCGCCAATCCGGCGCAGCGCCAGGAGATCACCGCCTCGCCGCTGCTGGCGACGCCCGGGCAGTTGAAGGGCCTGCCGCCCGCGCTGGTGCAGACCGCCGAGAAAGACGTGCTGCGCGACGAAGGCGAAGCCTATGCGCGCAAGCTCGATGCCGCCGGCGTGAACGTGGTGGCGACGCGCTACAACGGCATGATCCACGACTTCGGCCTGCTCAACGCGTTGAGCGGCTTGCCGGCGACGCGTGCCGCCCTGCATCAGGCCAGCGAAACACTGAGGGCGCGTCTCAAGTAAGGTGAATCGGGAAGTGGCAAGCCCGCCGCCTCCCGGTGCCGCGACCGCCGCGCGCTTGCGCGGCGGTTTGCCATGGCGCCGCAACATGCACGGCTTACAGGCGGGCACCGCCCTGCCGCAGCGGCCCCTGCACCGCATCGGCGTCGACCTCGTCATCGGAATGCGGCGCGAGCATGCGGGCCAGCGAGGTATTCATGCGCGCCCAGTGCGAACCGGGCCAGTACACGCGCCGGCACACATCGCACGTGCTAAACAGGTGCTGGCGCTCGCGCACGCGCGGCGGGACGCTGGCGGCCGCTTCTTCGGCGGACAGCGGCCGCAGCGGCGCATTGCATTCCAGGCAGCGTGAAAACGGCCGCGCCGCTTCGGCCAGCCTGAAGCGCGCCACGATCTCGCGCATCTGCGCCTGCGGCTCGCGCGCGCGGATGAAGGCACCGCGCCGGATGCCGCGCCGCTTGAGCAGCTCGCGGTCGCGGCTGAGCACGATCCAGTCTTCGGTATCGGCCAGCGCTTCGATGGTGGCATCGGCGTAGTTGTTGTCGTACGCGGTGTCGAAGCCGGCCATGCGCAGCAGGCGTGCCGTGGCGCCCAGGTGGGCGTCGCACAGGAAGTGCAGCGGCGCGTCCGGCAAGGCGGCCCGCACGCCGGCCACCGCCACCGCGCCGCGCGCGGGAAGCAGCGCATCGAGCAGCGCCGCATGGCCATCCACGTGGACCGCGCCGACCTCGGTATGCGGCACGCCGAAGGTCTCGATGGCGTGCTTGAGCGTGGCCCCCTCGGGCCATGCGCGCGCAGCGGGCCGCTCGCGCTGGGCGACCGGCAGAAGCGGCGTCAGACTCGCATCGAACGTGAACAGGAGGGTCGGCATGCTTCCCACGATACTCCGCCCCGCGCCGGGCGGAAATGGAAATGACAAGGGCGGCGTGGCCGGAAAGACCACGCCGCCCCCGGGGATGCCGCCGCGACCGCTTCAGGCGGCGTCGGCCACCCGCCGCAGCGGCAGCGGCTCCTTCAACCGCAGGCACGGGTGATCGGCGAACAGCATCGCCACCCAGTCCACGAACACCCGCACCTTGGGCGACAGGTGGCGGTTGTGCGGGTAGATGACCGACACCGGCAGCGGCTCGGAGACGTAATCGGGCAGCACCTCCACCAGCTGCCCCGACTGCAGGTGCTCATAGGCCAGGAAACGCGCCGTCTGCAGCAGGCCCAGCCCGTGCAACGCGCAGGCCATGGCCGACTCCGCATCGTTGACCGACACCAGGCTGCGCACCTTGTGGATCTGCTTCTGGCCGTCGATGACGAAATCCCAGTCCATGCGGCGGCCGTTGCGCGGCGAGAAGTAGTTCACCGCGATGTGGTCCTGCAGATCCTCCAGCGCACGGGGCGTGCCGTATCGCTCGAGGTAGTCCGGCGAGGCGCAGTTGACCATCGACAGCTGGCCGATGCGGCGCGCGACCAGGGTGGAATCCTGCAGCTCGCCAACGCGCACGGCGCAGTCCACGCCTTCCTGCACCAGATCGACGGTGCGGTCGCTCATGCCGATCTCCAGCTGCAGGTCGGGATAGGCGTCGTGGAAGTCGCGGATACGCGGCACCAGCAGCCGTTTGCCGATCGAGCCGGGCACGTCGATGCGCAGCGTGCCCCGCGCGCCCGACGCGCTCTGCGAAAAGGCGGCCTCGGTCTCTTCGAGGTCGCCCAGGATACGCATGCAGCGCTCGTAGTAGGCGGCGCCATCGGCGGTGACATTGACGCGCCGGGTGGTCCGGTGCAGCAGGCGCACGCCGAGATGGGCCTCGAGGCTCTGCACGAGATTGGTGACGGTGGCGCGCGGCAACTGAAGGTTATCCGCAGCCTTGGTGAAACTGCTGGCTTCCACCACGCGCGTGAAAACCTGCATGGCTTGCAAGCGATCCATCTGCGGCTCCTGAAGATGGCCCGATCGGCGCGAGACCGCCCGCGCGAATCGAATCCTGGAAAGAGAGGTCCGGCGCGCGCGATCCGGCGCCGTGGCGTATCGCGGCGCAGCAGACGGGCAAAAGGACGAGGCTTATTTTTAGCACAACCGGAGAATTTTGATTGTTCGGTTGCCGCTAATAGTGATGTTCGATTATAGGCATTTATCCGCGCGCAACGCTTCACCAGAATTCAGCCCATCGATCACCGGGTACGCCGCCAAGGCATGCCCCGCTTGCCATCATGGGTTCTTCGCCACCTCGCCTCGTTGTTTCGGAGCCTGCGCCAGACGCCGCCGCGGATACCGGCACGCGCGCCGTGCCACCGCGCCCGCTTGCCGACGTGCCGGACGCCGTGCCCGCCGGCGCATTGCGTGTCGCAACAGCCGATCAGCACGGCCCCGTGAACGCCGCCCCGGCAACCGCGGAGGCAAACACGCCGCCGCGTGCCGTCAGCACCGCGGACTACTGGACGCAGGGCTACGCCAGCCGCATCCGCCTGCGCGTCTTCCGCCCCGAGCGCCGCGCCGACGACGGTGCCGATACCGGTGCCGTGCCACTGCGCCAGCCGGCCGTGCTCTACCTGCATGGCGGCGGATTCGTCGGCGGCTGCATCGACGATGCCGACGTGTCGGCCCGGCATCTGGCCGCCACGCTGCCGGCGGTGGTGGTGACGGTCGGCTATTCGCTCGCGCCGGCGGCGCCCTTTCCCGCCGCGCCGGAAGACGTCTACGCCACGCTGTGCTGCATGGCCGAGCACGCCGCCACCTGGGGCATCGACCGCCGCCGGCTGGCGGTGGCCGGGCACGATGCGGGCGGCAACCTGTCCGCCGCGCTGGCCATGATCGCGCGCGACCGCGGCGGCCCCAGCCTGCGCGCGCAGGTGCTGATCGCGCCGATGCTCGACCCGACCATGGCACGCGTGCGCCCGGACCGGCTGGCCGACGCGGACAACTCAGCCGAGGCCTGCGCTGCCTGCTACCGGCAGTACCTGCCGCGCCCGACCGAGCGCGTGCACCCGTACGCCGCGCCGGTGGAGTCGCGCCGCCTGCACGGCCTGCCGCCCGCCCTGCTGCTGACCGCGCCGCAAGACCTGCTGCGCACTGAGGCCGAACGCTACGCCAGCGCGCTGATCGAGGCGGGCGTGGCCACCCAGGTCCTGCGCGTGGCCGATGCCTGCCACGACTCCATCGCCACCGACCGGGCGGCGCTGGACGAGATCACCTGTTTCCTGCGCTGGCACCTGGGCCTGACCCGCCCGGCCGCCCCGCGCAAGCGCCGGGGGCGCCGCGCCGCCGCGGCCGGCACGGCCGGTGACCTACCCGGCTGACACGGCGATGCGCGCCCGGCCCCCGGAACCCGGCCCGGCAGACGCCGCCCTTTGATGAATGGTCCTCAACACGGCATGCGGCTGCGAGCACTTTATCGACGACTGACGCTGTATTCCAATCCCGGAGCATCGTAGACCTGCGACCCAGGCCGCGCCGCTCCGATCCGGCACGACCTGGGAGACGCCTGGCTGAGATCCCCATGACAACAAACGGAGTGCAAAGCCGCGCGCATGCCCGCCATGCCGCAGCCGAACGCTGTTCCCACTTTCCTCTTTGCTGATCCCCAACGAATCGAGAGTCATCATGAGCCTGTCAAAACGCACCCTCGCCTTGTCGGTCGCCGCCGTGGTCGGCGTTGCGGCCGTGGGCATCTACGGTCTCGCCCCCACTGCCGGCGCCTCGCAGCAGCCGGCCGCGCCGGCCGCCATGCCGGTGGATGTCGCCCCGGCCATCGCGCGCAACGTCACCGACTGGGACGAGTTCTCCGGCCGCCTGGAAGCCGTCGAGCGCGTCGAGGTGCGCCCGCTGGTGGGCGGCACCATCACCGCGGTCCACTTCAAGGACGGCAGCATCGTCAGGAAGGGCGACCCGCTGTTCACCATCGACCCGCGCCCCTACGCTGCCGAAGTGGCCCGCACGCAGGCCGCGCTGACGGCCGCCAAGTCGCGCGTGGCCTACACCGCGTCGGAGCTGGAGCGCGCGCAGAAGCTGGTGGCCGACAACGCCATCGCCCGCCGCGAGTTCGAAGAGAAGGAAAACGCCGCGCGCGAGGCCCAGGCCAACCTGCAAGGCGCCGCCGCCGCGCTGGATGCGGCCAAGCTGAACCTGGAGTACACGCGCATCGTGGCGCCGGTCGCGGGCCGCGTGTCGCGCGCCGAGATCACCGTCGGCAACGTGGTCGCCACGGGCGGCGCCGCGCCGGTGCTGACCACGCTGGTGTCGGTCTCGCCGATGTACGTGGCGTTCGATGCCGACGAGCAGACCTACCTGCGCTTCTCCGCCAACACCGCCCAGGGCGCCAAGACGCCGATCTACATCGGCCTGGCCAATGAAGACGGCTACACGCGCGAAGGCACGATCCAGTCGGTCGACAACCGGCTCGACGTGCGCTCCGGCACCATCCGCGTGCGTGCCACGGTGGACAACGCCGACGGCCGCCTCACGCCGGGCCTGTACGCCCGCGTGAAGATGGGCAACGGCGCGCCGCACGATGCCGTCCTGATCAGCGACAAGGCGATCGGCACCGACCAGGACAAGAAGTTCGTGCTGGTGGTCGACGCGGCCAACAAGACCAGCTACCGCCCCGTCACGCTGGGCGCGTCGACGGACGGCCTGCGCGTGGTGAAGACCGGCCTGAAGGTGGGCGAGCGCATCGTCGTCAACGGCATCCAGCGCGTGCGCCCCGGCGACCCCGTGGCACCCAACGCGGTGACCATGGAAAGCCTGGTGGCCAAGCGCGCGGCACGCCCCGGCACGCCGCCGCAGCCCGATGCCGGCAACCCCGCCGAAGCCGCCGCGCCGTCGTCCGCCGCCGCTCCGGCCGCCAAGGCCACACCGCAGCCCAAGCCCGCGAACGCCAAGACCGCCGCCGCGCAACGCCTCCCGGCCGACCGGGCCTGATCGCGCACGCACGGCCGAACCTCATCGCCCAACGCCATGAACTTCTCCAAATTCTTCGTGGACCGCCCCATCTTCGCCGGGGTGCTTTCCACGCTGATCCTGCTGGTCGGGATCATCTCGATCTGGCGATTGCCGATCTCGGAATACCCTGAGGTCGTGCCGCCTTCGGTGGTGGTGCGCGCGCAGTTTCCGGGCGCCAACCCCAAGGTGATCGCCGAGACCGTCGCCTCGCCGCTCGAAGAGCAGATCAACGGCGTCGAGAACATGCTCTACATGCAGTCGCAGGCCAACAGCGACGGCAACCTGACCCTGACGGTGACCTTCAAGCTGGGCACCGACCCGGACAAGGCCCAGCAACTGGTGCAGAACCGCGTCTCGCAAGCCATGCCGCGCCTGCCCGACGTGGTACAGCGCCTGGGCGTGACCACCATCAAGAGCAGCCCCGACCTGACAATGGTGGTCCACCTGCTGTCGCCCAACGACCGCTACGACATGACGTACCTGCGCAACTACGCGGTGCTCAACGTCAAGGACCGACTGGCGCGCATCAACGGCGTGGGCCAGGTGCAGCTGTTCGGCTCGGGCGACTACTCGATGCGCGTGTGGCTCGACCCGAACAAGGTGGCCGAGCGCGGCCTGACCGCCAATGAAGTGGTGCGCGCCATCCGCGACCAGAACGTGCAGGTGGCGGCCGGCGTGATCGGCGGCTCGCCGTCGCTGCCGGGCACGGACCTGCAGCTGTCCGTCAATGCGCAGGGGCGCCTGAAGACCGAGCAGGAATTCGGCGACATCATCCTCAAGAGCTCGCCCAACGGCGCGGTGACCACCCTGCGCGACGTGGCCCGCATCGAGCTGGCCGCGTCCGAATACGGCCTGCGCTCGCTGCTGGACAACAAGCAGGCGGTGGCCATTCCGATCTTCCAGGCGCCGGGCTCCAACGCCCTGCAGATCTCGGACGACGTGCGCAAGACGATGGCCGAGCTGAAAGAAGACTTCCCCGAAGGCGTGGACTACCGCATCGTCTATGACCCGACGCAGTTCGTCCGCTCAAGCATCGAGGCGGTCACGCACACGCTGCTCGAAGCGGTGGCGCTGGTGGTGCTGGTGGTGATCCTGTTCCTGCAGACCTGGCGCGCGTCGATCATTCCGCTGCTGGCGGTGCCGGTGTCCATCATCGGCACGTTCGGGCTGATGCTGATGTTCGGCTTCTCGATCAACGCGCTGTCGCTGTTCGGGCTGGTGCTGGCGATCGGGATCGTGGTGGATGACGCCATCGTGGTGGTGGAGAACGTCGAGCGCAACATCGCCGAAGGGCTGTCGCCGCGCGAGGCCACCTACAAAGCCATGCGCGAGGTGAGCGGCCCCATCATCGCGATCGCGCTGACGCTGATCGCCGTGTTCGTGCCGCTGGCCTTCATGACGGGCCTGACCGGCCAGTTCTACAAGCAGTTCGCGCTGACGATCTCGATCTCGACGGTTATCTCTGCGTTCAACTCGCTCACGCTGTCGCCGGCGCTGGCCGCGCTGCTGCTCAAGAGCCATGACGCGCCGAAAGACCTGCTCGCACGTGTGATGGAGCGCTGCCTCGGCTGGATCTTCCGTCCGTTCAACCGCGTGTTCGGTGCCGCGTCGGAATCGTATGGCCGCAGCACGTCGCGCGTGATCGGCCGCAAGGCTGTCATGCTGGGCATCTATCTGGCGCTGATCGGCCTGACCGCGCTGCTGTTCAACCGCGTGCCGGGCGGCTTCGTGCCGATGCAGGACAAGCAATACCTGGTGAGCTTCGCGCAGTTGCCCGACGGCGCCTCGCTGGACCGCACCGAGGACGTGATCCGCCGCATGTCGGACATCGCCCTGAAGCACCCCGGCGTGGAAAGCGCCGTGGCCTTCCCGGGCCTGTCGATCAACGGCTTCACCAACAGCCCGAGCGCCGGCATCGTGTTCGTCGCGCTCAAGCCGTTCGACCAGCGCAAGACGCCCAACCTGTCGGGCGGCGCCATCGCCGGGCAGTTGAACCAGCAGTACGGCGCCATCAAGGATGCATTCATCGCCGTGTTCCCGCCGCCGCCGGTGCAGGGCCTCGGCACGGTGGGCGGCTTCAAGATGCAGCTGGAAGACCGCGGCTCGGTCGGCTACGAGCAACTCTTCGCCGCCTCGCAGGCCTTCATGCAGAAGGCGCGCCAGACGCCGGAGCTGGGCCCGTCGTTCTCGAGCTACCAGATCAACGTGCCGCAGCTCAACGCCGACCTGGACCGCGTCAAGGCCAAGCAGTTGGGCGTGCCGGTCACGGATGTGTTCGACACCATGCAGATCTACCTGGGCTCGCTGTACGTGAACGACTTCAACCGGTTCGGCCGCACCTACCAGGTGAAGGTCCAGGCCGACGCGCCGTTCCGCGCCCACGCCGAAGACATCCTGCAACTCAAGACCCGCAACACCGATGGCGAAATGGTGCCCCTGTCCTCCCTGCTGCGCGTGTCGCAAGGCTTCGGGCCCGACATGGTGGTGCGCTACAACGGCTACACCGCCGCCGACATCAACGGCGGCCCGGCGCCGGGCTACTCGTCGGGCCAGGCCCAGGCCGCGGCCGAGCGCATCGCGCGCGAGGTGCTGCCCAAGGGCGTGCGCTTCGAGTGGACGGACCTGACGTATCAGCAGATCCTGGCCGGCAACTCCGCTATGTGGATCTTCCCGCTGTGCGTGCTGCTGGTGTTCCTGGTGCTGGCCGCGCAGTACGAGAGCCTGACGCTGCCGCTGGCGGTGATCCTGATCGTGCCGATGAGCCTGTTCGCTGCCATGCTGGGCGTGTGGATCTCGCACGGCGACAACAATATCTTCACGCAGATCGGCCTGGTGGTGCTGGTGGGGCTGGCGTGCAAGAACGCGATCCTGATCGTCGAGTTCGCGCGCGAGCTTGAACTGCAGGGGCGCTCCATCGTGGCAGCCGCCATCGAGGCCTGCCGCCTGCGTCTGCGCCCGATCCTGATGACGTCGATCGCCTTCATCATGGGCGTGGTGCCCCTGGTGATGTCGACCGGCGCCGGCGCGGAGATGCGCCATGCCATGGGCGTGGCCGTGTTCGCGGGGATGCTGGGCGTGACGCTGTTCGGCCTGTTCCTCACGCCGGTGTTCTACGTGGTGCTGCGCACGCTGGCCTCGCGTCGCCGCCAGCACTCGGAAGACGCCCCCGACCTGGATCCGGACGCCGACGGCACGGCCCTGCCGCTGCCCTCCGGCCAACACTAATCACGCATCACGAATCGACATGAACGCGCTCAAACAACAACAGGGCGGGCCCGCGCGGCCCGGCTGCCGGACCCCGCTGGCGCTGGCCGCCGCGCTGTTCCTCGCGGCCTGCTCGCTGGCGCCGACCTACGAGAAACCGGACGTCGGCACCCCGACCGCCTTCAAGGAAGCCGCCCAGGGCGCCCAGGACGCCGAGGTGCCGCTGGCCGCCGGCGAGCAAGGCAAGTGGAAGACCGCCGAGCCCTCCATGCCGGCCGACGGCGCGTGGTGGAAGCTGTTCAACGACGCCACGCTCGACCGCCTGGAAGCCCAGGCCGGCGAGGCCAGCCCCACGCTGGCCGCAGCCGCCACACGCGTCAGCCAGGCCCGGGCCATCGTGCAATCCAACCGCGCGGCGCTCTTCCCCGAGCTGGATGCGGGCTTCGGCCCGACGCGCCAGCGCGCCTCCGCCGCATCGGCAGGGCTGCCGGTCGGTGCGCCGGTACAGCCGCAGACCTACTGGCGCGCCCAGGCCACCGTCTCGTATGAGGCCGACCTGTTCGGCCGCGTGCGCAACAGCGTGAACGCCGCCGATGCCGACGCCGAGCGCGTGGAAGCGCTCTACCGCGCGGCCCGCCTGTCGCTGCAGGCCGACGTGGCGCAGACCTACTTCAGCCTGCGCACGCTCGATGCCGAAGAGGCCCTGCTCGCCCGCACCGTGGTCGGCCGCGAAGAGGCGCTCAAGCTGGTGCAGCGCCGCTTCAGCACCGGCGACATCGGCGAGCTGGACGTCGCCCGCGCCGATGCCGAACTGGCCACCGCCCGCTCGGACCGCCTCGACGTGGCGCGCCGCCGTGCCTTGCTGGAGCACGCGCTGGCGACCCTGCTGGGCAAGGCGCCCTCGGGCTTCACCTTGGGCGCCGACCCGCTGCAGGCGGCCAACGTGCGCGTGCCGCCCGGCCTGCCCTCCGCCCTGCTGGAGCGCCGCCCCGACGTGGCCGCCGCCGAGCGCGCGATGGCCGCCGCCAATGCGCGCATCGGCGTGGTGCGCGCGGCGTTCTTCCCGCAATTGCAGCTCACGGGCGGCTTCGGCTTCGAGTCGCACGACATCGGCGATCTGCTCAAGTGGAGCAGCCGCACCTGGCTGCTCGGCCCCCTGGTGGGCACCGCGCTGTCGCTGCCGATCTTCGACGGCGGCGCGCGCAGCGCCGGCGTCAAGCAGGCTCGCGCCGCCTACGAAGAGAACGTCGCCAACTACCGCGAGGCCGTGCTGGTGGCCTTCCGCGAGGTGGAAGACAACCTCTCCGACCTGCGCCTGCTGGCCGACCAGTCCAAGGTGCAGGACGACGCCGTGCGCGCCTCCTCACGCGCCGCGCAGCTCTCGCGCACGCGCTACAACGCGGGCTCGGTCAACTACCTCGACGTGATCGATGCCGAACGCAACATGCTGTCGGCGCAGCGCGTGGCGGTGCAGCTGGCCGGCGGGCGCGTGAATGCGACGGTGGGACTGGTGAAGGCACTGGGCGGCGGATGGGGCGACCCGTCGCCGCAGCAGACCACGGTAAGCCAGCGCTAGGCGCAACCGGCGAGCCACACCCGGCGCGGCTTCGGCCGCGCTTTTTTTTCTTCGCCGCAACCAGCCGCGTCGGGCGGTGATCACCCGGGCACAGCCGTTCGACACCACCCGGCCCCTTGCCGGCGAGCGGCGATATACTGCTTCCCGAAGTCGTCAACGTGCCTCCGCGCCCTTCCCATGGCCGATTCTGTCCAGTACCAGCAAGTCGCCGACGTGCCCGGCCTGGTGCTGAGCGCGGGTCGCTTCTCGCAATTCAGTTTCGAGCGGCATTTCCACCTGGATTTCCATGTCGGGCTGGTCACCGCCGGCGTGCAGCGCCAGCGCTTCAAGGGCAAGACCGTGTTGCTCAGCCCCGGGGGCATCTCCCTGATGCCGCCCGGCGAAATCCACGACGGCGTGGCCGAAGGTGACGGCGCATACACGCTCAAGACGTTCCGGCTCTCGCAAGCACTGTTGGCGGATCTGGCCCAGGACATCAGCGGCACGGATCATGAGCCGGAACTCGTCGCGACCCTGCTCGAAGATCCGGCACTGGCCGGCCACCTGCTCCGCCTGCACGACGCCATGCAACACAGCGGCGGCGCCAGCACGCTCCAGGTGCAGTCGGAATGGCTGGCCCTGCTGGCGTTTCTGCTCAGGCAATCGCGCGCGATCGTTCCGGAGCACACCAAGGGCGCGCTCTCGCCAGCGCAATGGCAACGGGTCAGAGACTATTGCTTCGCCCACGCCGGCGACAAGATCACGCTGGACGATCTGGCATCCCTCTGTGCCCTGGGCCGCTTCCAGTTTCTCAAGCAGTTCAAGCAAACGGTGGGGATGACGCCGCACGCGTGGCTGGTGCGCCTGCGCCTGGAGCGGGCCTGCTCGCTGTTGTCGAATCGCTCCAAGGCGATCGCCGAGGTCGCGCAGGAAGTCGGGTTCTACGACCAAAGCCACTTCAATCGGGCGTTCCGGCAGGCCTTCGGGGTGGCGCCTTCGCACTATCAGTCCTAGGCCGCGTCCCCGGCCCGCGCAATCCGCCGCCGGCCTGCGCGCTTCGTACCGGCGTTCCGCGACTGGCGCGAGAACAACCGGCCGCCCAAGGCCGGGCCAGTACGACCGGTCAATTTTTTACAAGCGGCATCGCCCCGGGTCCCAATACGATGCGTCGGTCCGGGACAGCAAGTTCCCGATCCCGATGAGGAAACCACAGTGAACCGCGATCCGATGCCGACCACCCGAACACCCGCCCTGGGCTTTACCAGCGACAACATCGAAGGCGCGTCGCCCGAGGTACTCGACGCCATCGTTGCCGCCAATTCCGGTCAGGCGGCCCCGTACGGCGCGGACGACAGCACCGCTCGGGTCCAGCAAACGCTGAGCGAACTGTTCGAGCGCGAAGTCAACGTCTTCCTGGTCCCGACCGGCACCGCGGCCAATGCGCTCTGCCTGGGCGCGATGACGCCGCCCTGGGGCAACGTGTACTGCCACCCGTCGAGCCATATCAACAACGACGAATGCGGCGCCCCCGAGTTCTATACGAACGGCGCGAAGCTGGTCGCAGTGGATGGGCCATCCGCCAAGATCGATGTGGAGAAGCTGCGCGCTGCCACCCGCATCAAGGTGGGCGACGTGCATTCCACCCAACCCGCTTGCGTCAGCCTGACGCAAGCGACGGAAGTCGGGAGCCTCTACACGCTGAACGAGATCGAAGCGATCGGACAGCTCTGCAAGAACGCCCGCATCAAGCTGCATATGGATGGCTCGCGCTTTGCCAACGCGCTGGTCGCCCTGGGCTGCTCGCCCGCGGCCATGACATGGAAAGCGGGCGTCGATGCACTGTCGTTCGGCGCGACCAAGAATGGCGTCGTCGCGGCGGAAGCCATTGTGCTGTTTGACCTGTCGCTCGCGGCCGAGATGGGCTACCGCCGCAAGCGCGCCGGCCATCTGTTCTCGAAGATGCGTTTTCTGTCGGCCCAGATCGAAGCCTACCTGGCCAACGATCTCTGGCTGCGCAACGCACGCCAGGCGAACGACATGGCCCTGCGCCTGGCCCGTGGTCTGGAAGGGTTGCATGGCGTCCGCGTGCTGGGTGCCACGGAAGCCAATATCGTCTTCTGCCGCCTTCCCTCGATCGTTATTGAAAGCCTGCTCCAGGCGGGATTCCGCTTTTATCACGATCGCTGGGCGCCGAACGTGGTGCGCTTTGTGACGTCCTTCGCTACCACGGCTGATGATGTCGACAACCTGCTGCGGCATGTGATGGCCGCAGCCACCGTGCCTGCCATGAGCGCGCATGCCACCGCGTGAACGCCCGCCATGCGCCGAGGCTGCGTAACAGCGCTCAACGCGCATTGAAGGACAGCCTCGCTTCCGCACACCGCTACGAGACATGACGTTCCACATCCACACGCCGTTCGTCCAGTCCCAATCCTGCTCGCGCCGGCTCGGCAAGCCGGTCTGGCTGAAGATGGAGGCCGCGCAGCCGTCCGGGTCGTTCAAGCTGCGAGGCATCGGCGCCCTGTGCGAAGCACGGCGCGCCGCGGGTGCACAGCGCTTCGTCTCGTCGTCGGGCGGCAATGCGGGAATCGCGGCGGCCTATTGCGGGCGCGCACTCGGCGTCCCGGTCGTCGTCGTGGTCCCGGAGACGACGCCGCAGCAAGCGCGCGACCTCATCCGCCTTGAAGGCGCGGAGCTGATCGTGCACGGCGCCGCATGGGCGGAAGCGAACGCGTTTGCGCAGTCCCTGATCGGTCCGCGCGATGCCTTCGTGCATCCGTTCGACGACCCGATCATCTGGCAAGGGCACGCCACCCTGGTGGACGAGATGGCGGCATCCGGGCCCAAGCCCGGCGCCATGGTCCTCGCCGTGGGCGGCGGCGGCCTGCTGTGCGGCGTGCTGGAAGGGCTCCAGCGGAACGGCTGGTCGGACGTGCCGGTCATCGCCGTAGAAACAGAGGGGGCGGACTGCTACGCGCGCTCGGTCGCACAGGGGCGGCCGGTCGAACTCCAGACGATATCCAGCGTGGCCACGTCGCTGGGTGCCAGGCGGCCGTGCGACGGCGCACTCCAATGGGCCGCGCGCCGCGAGATCCACAACCTCGTGGTATCAGACGCGCAAGCCGTGACGGCCGCGATCCGGTTTCTCGACGAACACCGCGTGCTGGTCGAGCCGGCATGCGGCGCGGCGCTGGCGGCGCTGGATTGCGGTCACGCCGTGCTTGAGGCGGCTGCCAGTGTTGCCGTGGTGGTGTGCGGTGGGGCTACGGTGACGGCGCGGCAACTGCAAGGCTTGGCGGCGGCGGTTGGGTGAGGGGTGTTGTTGTGGGGTGTTGGGCTGGCGAGCGAGCGCTGGGTGAGATGGGTTCGGCCAGTTCGGGCGCGTTGGTGAGCTTGATGCCGAGGTAACTGCGTTTTCCTGGGATGGTCGCTGGCAAGATCCTGGGTAACGGCGGGTTCCAACCCAAAGCCGCCAATTGCGCTCTGTCGCAGGAATATCCGCTAACAAGTCGCCGACCGAGCACTAGTTGACGATTGCGCAAAGCTCAGCGCAAACACTGTTCCATCCCGCATGTGTGCTTAGTCGCGGCGATACCGAGATTGCCAGCTTCAACGCAACAGAGGTGTGACGACGCGTTCTAGGCGTTCAGTGGTCCAGGCGGGCTCGCGCAAGTCCCAACCGTTGTCGGCAAGCAAGCCGTTGCGGTCGATCGTGAAGTTCACGGGGAGGCGCCAGATCCGGCCGTAACCGCCCGCATAAGCGCTGCCGAGCAGGCCCACCGGAAAGCTCAGGCCGGCAGCGACTTTGCGCACCTCCGCCAGCGCCTCCGGGCTGTCCAGGCTGAAGCCGAGCACGTGCAGGCCCTTCTCCGCGTGCCGCGCAGCGTAGGCTGACAGCAACGGTAGCTCGGTTCGGCAAGGCTCGCACCAGGTTGCCCAGAAGGTCAGCACCACCACCTGGCCACGCAGGTCCTCGGTCGCGAGGCTGCGCCCGTCCAAGGTATACAGAACCAGGCGCGGCGCGGGACGCCCCACCTCCAGGCTGGCCGCGTGCGCGGCTGGCGGCCGGCCCCCCAGTCCCACGCCCAGGGCCAGCGCGCCGGTCGTTCGCAACCACGTGCGCCGCGACCAAGATTGCGACGAGGTCAGTCCGACATCAGAACGCATAGCTCACTCCGACAGTGCCAGACCAGCGCGGAAAGAGCTGGTAGCCCACCAGGTTGCTGTACAGCGCCTTCTGCAGGAACGCATAGACCTGCATGTTGCGCAGCACGCTCACCGTCACGCCCGGCGACAGGTAGACCACGGTGCCGGCCGTACTGACGGTGTCGGCCAGCGCCCCCTGGTCGGTGTTCTTGTGCGTGACATTGAGCTGCAGTTGGGGCACGACGTGCGGATTGGCCTCGTAACGCAGGCCGAAGCTCACCGTGGTGAGATTGCCGGGCCGGAAGTCGGCACCTTCATCACGTAGCCTGCGCATAACGGCCGCCTGGAATTGGCCGTTGATGAAGGCATCGAAATCCTGGCTGACGGGCTGGTAATAGTAGGCGCCCAGAATCACGTCGGTGCTGCCGGTACCTGGCTGCAGGCTCGTATCGAGTGCCTGCCCGCCCGCCGCATTGGGGCCGCTGTTGAAGAACACCGGATTGCGTCCGACCGTAGCACCGGTGCTCACGTTCTGGCCGCCGTAGCGCCCAGTTGACAGCTTCACGCCGAGTTGCACGCCCAGATTGTGCGTCGGCAGGAAGCCCTGGTAGCTCGCGATCAGCTTGACGTCGCCCAGGCCGCTGGCCGTGGCGCCGCTCACGTTATCCGGGGTGAGCAGGTCGGGCGTGGCCGTGCCGTAGGTCGTGTGGCTGCGGTCGACGTACGGCACGATCGCGCTGAAGTTCCAGCTGCTGTTCGGGCTGTAGGAGATGCCGAGGTTGATGTAGCGGTTGATGGTCTGGCGCTCGACCTCCTGGTTGCCGCCAGCCGCGTTGATGCTTGCGACCTCTGCCGGCGTAATCGACCCCGTACCGTGGCGCAACTGGTTCTGTGGGAGGTATGTGTAATCGAGGCTGATGCGCCAGCCCGGGATCGCCGAATAGCCCATCGCGGCATCGGTGCTGAGCGCGCAGCCGCAGGTGGCGCAGGCGAATGCAAAGGTGGGAAACAGCAAGGCAGCGCCGGCGGCACCGGCGCGAAGAATCGGGTTCATGGCAGTCTTGGCAAGGCGTGGGCAAAGTCCTTGCCCACCGTTAGCGTAGGAGCGCGCGCAGCGCGCCCATTGATCAGATAGACGACGCGATCACGCCGACGGCGGTGCCCGGGCAGGCGCCAGGAGCCTGAGAGGATGGCGGTAAGTACCCGCCGGATGGAGCGCGGGCGCCGCAAGCACCAAGCCGCGTTGCGCAACGAAAGCCCAGGCGGCCGGGGGGGCCGCGTGGTTGCAGCCGAGGTCCGCGCAAAACAGGCAGCACAGCGTATCGCCATGGCCGGTGCCGGTGCCATCTTGATTGCCGGATGACCGCGTGGTCACCCCCTCGCTGCGCATGCCACCCGCACTGCAAATGGTCTGGCCGGCCAGCCACTCCACCTGCTGCCCATGCGGCATCGCCGGCAATGGCGCATGCAACGCTATACCGAGCAACGCAAGCCATACGAAAAGGCGGCGGGCTAAGGACATGGAGAGGCGAGCCACGAGGGTAGCCGATTATAGCGGCGCAACATTCCGCAAAAGAATGGGGAATTCCCAGCCCAACCAGAGCGGGGTAACTCCAGTCCGATTAGGGCGGGAATGTCCGGTGAATGTCGCCCTCTGGCCGAGAGCGGCTGCTGATCTTCGAAGCGCTGAACGGAAGCACGAAAGCCGATGACACTAGAGAACCAGGGCCAGGCGGGGACTGCCAGCCAATCTGGCCGGAGTCCGGCACGGGGCTCTCGTTCAACGGAAATCGGCGAACTATTGATGTCGCCTAGGGAATCTCTGCACAAATCCCTCGCAGATGTGCTTGCAAGAGTGAGCAGTGCAAGCGAGCATGTAGGCCATGAAACAAGCCGACCTTGGACTGAACTTGTCGACCAAACGCACGCGCAAGCGTGAGTTTCTGGAAGAGATGGCCCGTGTGGTGCCATGGGCCGATCTGGTGATGCTGATCGCGCCCTACGCGCCCGAAGGCAAGCGCGGTCGGCCGCCGTTTGCCGTGGAGACGATGCTGCGCATCCACTTTCTGCAACAGTGGTTCGGCCTGTCTGACCCGGCGATGGAAGAGGCGCTGCACGACGTGCCGCTGTACCGCGAGTTTGCGGGGCTGGACAACTGGACCACGCGGCTGCCCGACGAGAGCACGATTCTGCGCTTTCGTCATCTGCTGGAGAAGCACAAGCTGGCGGCCGAGATGCTGGCGCTGGTCAACGAGATGCTGCGCGGCAAGGGGCTGATGCTCAAGGCCGGCACGGTGGTGGATGCCACGCTGATCAGCGCACCGAGCTCGACCAAGAATGCATCGGGCGAACGCGATCCAGAGATGCATCAGAGCAAGAAAGGCAACCAGTGGTACTTCGGCATGAAGGCGCATATCGGTGTGGACGCCGAATCTGGGCTGGTGCACACAGTGCGGGGCACGGCGGGCAACGTGAACGACGTGGTCGAAGCCAACAGCCTGTTGCACGGTGAGGAAACCGATGCCTTTGGCGACGCGGGCTATCAGGGGGCACACAAGCGCCCGGATGCCAGGGCTGGCGTGAGGTGGCATGTGGCAATGAAGCCCGGCAAGCGCCGGGCGTTGAGCAAGGACCGCCCGCTGGACGGGTTGATTGACCAAATCGAGCACGCCAAGGCCAGCATCCGGGCCAAGGTCGAGCATCCGTTCCGGGTGATCAAGAGGCAGTTCGGTTACGCCAAGGTCCGCTACCGGGGGTTGAGGAAGAACACCGCGCAGCTCATGACCTTGTTCGCGCTTTCCAATCTGTGGATGGTGCGCGGCAAGTTGCATGGAGCGACCGCATGAGCGCGCCGGCAGCGCGAATTCATGTCCTTGAGGGACGAATCATGTTTGCCGGCATGTGCGAAAGCATGGCCAAGCCGCGATGAATTGACCCCAACCATGCGCACGCGCTGGCGAGTTCTCCTCCTAGCACGGGCGCGGACGCATTGTTCAGAGCATCCCTAGTGTCATGAGTTAGAAATTCATTGAATAATGTGCTGCCTGTAGTACCGTGAAGTGAATGCCACGGACACGAAGAGGCGGCGATGAGCGGAAGACCCAAGGCGGAACTTGTGTTGAGCGAAACGGAGCGCGAGCAACTCACGGCGCTGACGATGCGCCGCAAGACAGCGCAGGCGGTGGCATTGCGAGCGCGGATTGTGCTGACCTGCGCCGACGGCATCGACAACAAGACAGTCGCGGCGAAACTGCGGGTCACCCAGCAAACGGTATCGAAATGGCGTGCACGCTACGTGGCACATCGGCTCGACGGTCTGCTCGATGCGCCGCGTCCCGGTGCGCCCAGAACGATTGACGATGCGCGTGTCGATGCCGTTATTGCGAAGACGCTCGAATCGGTACCTGCGGGAGCGACGCACTGGAGTACGCGCACGATGGCCCGGGAGATGGAACTCTCGCAGACAGCCGTGTCGCGAATCTGGCGAGCCTTCGGTCTGCAGCCGCATCGGCAAGAGACCTTTAAGCTCTCGAGCGATCCGTTGTTCGTCGACAAGGTTCGCGATATCGTCGGCCTGTACCTGGATCCGCCCCTCAAGGCAATGGTGTTGTGCGTGGATGAGAAGAGCCAGATCCAAGCGTTGGACCGCACGCAGCCCATACTGCCATTGGCCCACGGCATTCCTGAGCGCCGTACTCACGACTACATGCGCCACGGCACCACCACGCTGTTCGCTGCGCTGGACATCGCCACAGGCGAAGTCATCGGTGAATTGCATCGGCGCCATCGCAGCAGCGAATTCCTGCAGTTCCTGCGCACGATTGACGCCAGCGTGCCTGCCGAAATGGATGTGCATCTGGTAATGGACAACTACGGTACGCACAAGACGCCTTCAATTAAGAGCTGGTTTGCACGTCGCCCGCGCTTCCATGTTCACTTCACGCCGACTTCTGCGTCGTGGCTCAATCAGGTCGAACGTTGGTTCGCTACGCTCACCGAGAAATACATTCGACGTGGCACGCATCGCTCGACACGGCAACTTGAAGAAGCGATCCGGCATTACCTCGATGTCTATAACGCGAATCCTCGGCCGTTCGCCTGGAGCAAATCGGCTGATGACATTCTCGCGAGCCTCGAGCGGTTTTGCGCTCGGGTCCAAAGAGCCTCGGAATGAACACCATGAACATCGACACTGCTGCCATCGACGATGCCGTCCTCGCGCTTCTCTACTTGACCCTGCATGATCACAACCGTGCCTGGAAAAGCTTCGATTGGGATACGCTTAACCGACTTCATGAACGTGGCCTCATCGGCGATCCCATCAATAAAGCGAAATCCGTGATCCTCACTGAAGAGGGGCTACGCGAATCCGAGCGCCTCTTCCAGCAGCGTTTCGTCACCACCGGCAGCAAAAACAATGATGAAACGAATTTCTAACTCACGACACTAGGGAATCTCTGCACAAATCCCTCGCAGATGTGCTTGCAAGAGTGAGCAGTGCAAGCGAGCATGTAGGCCATGAAACAAGCCGACCTTGGACTGAACTTGTCGACCAAACGCACGCGCAAGCGTGAGTTTCTGGAAGAGATGGCCCGTGTGGTGCCATGGGCCGATCTGGTGATGCTGATCGCGCCCTACGCGCCCGAAGGCAAGCGCGGTCGGCCGCCGTTTGCCGTGGAGACGATGCTGCGCATCCACTTTCTGCAACAGTGGTTCGGCCTGTCTGACCCGGCGATGGAAGAGGCGCTGCACGACGTGCCGCTGTACCGCGAGTTTGCGGGGCTGGACAACTGGACCACGCGGCTGCCCGACGAGAGCACGATTCTGCGCTTTCGTCATCTGCTGGAGAAGCACAAGCTGGCGGCCGAGATGCTGGCGCTGGTCAACGAGATGCTGCGCGGCAAGGGGCTGATGCTCAAGGCCGGCACGGTGGTGGATGCCACGCTGATCAGCGCACCGAGCTCGACCAAGAATGCATCGGGCGAACGCGATCCAGAGATGCATCAGAGCAAGAAAGGCAACCAGTGGTACTTCGGCATGAAGGCGCATATCGGTGTGGACGCCGAATCTGGGCTGGTGCACACAGTGCGGGGCACGGCGGGCAACGTGAACGACGTGGTCGAAGCCAACAGCCTGTTGCACGGTGAGGAAACCGATGCCTTTGGCGACGCGGGCTATCAGGGGGCACACAAGCGCCCGGATGCCAGGGCTGGCGTGAGGTGGCATGTGGCAATGAAGCCCGGCAAGCGCCGGGCGTTGAGCAAGGACCGCCCGCTGGACGGGTTGATTGACCAAATCGAGCACGCCAAGGCCAGCATCCGGGCCAAGGTCGAGCATCCGTTCCGGGTGATCAAGAGGCAGTTCGGTTACGCCAAGGTCCGCTACCGGGGGTTGAGGAAGAACACCGCGCAGCTCATGACCTTGTTCGCGCTTTCCAATCTGTGGATGGTGCGCGGCAAGTTGCATGGAGCGACCGCATGAGCGCGCCGGCAGCGCGAATTCATGTCCTTGAGGGACGAATCATGTTTGCCGGCATGTGCGAAAGCATGGCCAAGCCGCGATGAATTGACCCCAACCATGCGCACGCGCTGGCGAGTTCTCCTCCTAGCACGGGCGCGGACGCATTGTTCAGAGCATCCCTAGACCAGCCTCCCATTCAGGGGGCTTTCACCAAGTGAGCGCGCCGACCTTGCCGTCAACCAAGCGTAAAGGCTAGGTGCGTCTGCACGAACCTCGCTCAATGCGTCGGCCGCTTGTGCCCTCCATGCAAGATCACCCGGCTCTCGGAAGCTACGCCTGAGCTCGCGTACTGTCGTTAGTGCTGTTTCTGCCCATTCGCGGAAATCCTCAAGATCCCAGTGCGCCACTCCGTTGAGATGAGGTATCGCACCTTCTGTCGCGCTTTTTGCCGGTGTCACCAGAACAGGCAGAATCGACGCCCCCACTGACGCTGGAACATGTTCCCGCATCCAATTTGGGTGCGATGCGGCCTGTCTGGCCTTGGTTGCATCGATGATCGACGTGTTCTTAGCGTTCGCGTGATCCTCGAACACGAGCGCAATACCACCCACGATCCACCACGGATCTGGCGATGCATCGCTTTCGCGTTTACCCGCCGAGAAACCTAGATGCTCGCCAAGCAGAACCTGCGCTTGTTCGAACCGCTCTCCGTCTTGGAGCCCCTCTCGAATCTCTCGTTCTCGCGCGGAGAAAGTCCGATTGTGCAACGTGCCCAGTTTGACGAGTTGTGTCTCAAGCTGTTCCACTTGAAGCATAACGGCGGCCTGATTTTCCTCCTCGGCGTTTGGTGTGGCCGAACCGCCCCTCGCCAAGGCAATGAGCCACGGGATACCTGTTGCAGCCTCCTTAGCCTTTCGGTACTGCGTACGAGCATGGACATCGAATCCATTCTCTCCAGCAGCGGCGGCAAGTTCTGCGGCCGCTCCCGCGAGGTAGTGCCACAATGCCCGATATCCTCGTAGCCCACTGTCTACCAGCCCTCCCAAGACCTCTCGGCCCGCGTCGTACGCCTTGGCATAGTCCTGATTCCACATGGCAGTCTGCCAAGCGACCTCATGGGCAACGACCCCCTCCAACTGGTCCATCGCCGGAAATTCAGCCTGCGTTGCGGCTTCCCGTGCTTCCAGAATGCTCTGGTTCGCCTCCTCCCAATCCTCCTCGTGCTCAAGGAAGATGTCGAAGTTGTCGAGGATGTCCTTCTCTTTGACTTGGGTAGACTGATCGATACCGAATTCCAGCTCAGCTTGCAGCTCAGGGTGGAAATATGAGCGACGCTTGCGATCGGTTAGATAGGCGGGCAGATCTTCGCCCGTCACCACAACAGCCGAGTAATCATTCAGGCCCCGCGTGCAGCGGCCGATAGCCTGAAGCACACGCGTCTGCACACGCTCGTTGAATAGCAGACTGGCGCCCATTCGATTCATGAGAAAGCGCTCCTGAAGATTGGTCGCGCGAGGTAGCCCCTCCACGAAAAGAAGCCGGCAGTCGTCGTCGGGAAAATCGATACCGTCATAGCGGTTGGCGATTACTGCGACGGCTCGCGCAGACTCAGTGAACTTCGCTTTGCTGCTCTCCAGGTCCGCTGCGGAGAAGACTGCGTACTTGAGATTCTCAGTCACGTCCTTCTGAATCTCATCAGCCTCCGTCTGACTCGGTGTTAGAACCAGGCTGCGTCCTGATTTACGCATCAATTTCCGCCGCAGTTCTAGAGTGTCCTCTTCGTTGAGCGATTTCTCCGGAAAGATGAAGAAGCGCCGGCCTATGCCTTGTCGGTCCCAACCTTCTGGAATCGGCAGTCGCGTAATGTTTGATCGCCCAGTCAACCGTTCTAGATCGCCTCCGGCGCCCAAGGTGGCTGACATGAATATGCGCTGCTTCGCATTTGCGAAGGGTTCATGAGACCACGTTGGAGGGATAAGGCACCTCGTTATACACATCTCAGGTCACCCCTTATGAATCAAGGACTTACAAGGGGTCATCAGGCGGCATCGCACCGAGCCTTCTGCATGCCGATACCCCGGAAGCCCTTGCTGCAAGGGGCTCCGGGCGATGCGCGTAAAAATTAGGCAAAAGATGTGTATAACGACATGGGGATAAGGGGGCGCAGCAGCACCTCTGAAGAAGACACGTAAAGCTGGCATGCTGGCACGCGATCCGCTAGCATGCGCCAAGCATACGGCTGGCTGGAATCAGCTATGTTCGCCGAAACGGCAGCGTGTAGCTCGTCTGCAATCTCAATCAGCTTGTGGGTGGGGACCTTGTCGACCCAGTTTGCGTCTTCGGCGCTCTGCCAGTTCCCATTCAGCCGTGCAAAGTGACTGTCTGAAAGAACACCTTTAAGCACACCCGCGACCGCCTTGAACAAGGTCCCGTCGCGCTCCTCAAAGCGGCTGATCCGCATCGTCCATTGGCTGGCAATATAGTTCTCAGCGGCATGTGCATCGTCGACGATGATGATGTCCGGGTCCTCAAAGAACGGATTTACATTGAATAGGCTGTTGTAGGTCGTCACGGCTACACGCTCGCCGTCGGTGTAGGCAGTCTTGGCCTCCGGCGTGTAGTTTTTAACCTGGCCGGTGAAGGCTTCGACCGTCAGCCCATATTTCGTCGAGGCCTCCTCCGCTACCTGGTTCACGAGCTGCCGCGTCGGGCACAAGTAGACAACACGCTCACGGAACTTCCGCCTACGCCAGTCTGCCAACAAGAGCCCGACCAATGTCTTCCCGCTGCCGGTGGGCAACTGCATTGCAACATCGGATGCGTTGAGTGCTTGAGCCACGTAGTTCCGCAGTACCTGTCCCTGGTGGTCGAACAAGCTAGCGTGCTTGCGGCGAGGAAGGTCGCGAAACAGCCGATCCGGACTTTCCGGCACTGCCGCATGAGACGTCGGTTTCTTGAAGGCCATGGTGGGCAAGGAACTAAGGGGGAAAGGCAAATGCTAACCGACAATGTGAGCGTAGAGGCTGGCGACTAGAAGCCGGAAGCTACTCACTTGCTCGTGGGGGGTAAGCACTGCGAGGTGTAGTCCTGTTGCTGACTACAATGGGACAGGCGCATGCGGAATGGCTGCGCTGACGAATGGAGTGGGGATGGGAATGACAACGGCGCGTGCTGGTACGCGAGAGGAAGCGCTGCGGTTGCTGAAGATGGACGGAATCGCAGTCGTGGAGTTGGACTACGAAACTGGCTGGCAGGACGCCGTTGAGCTGGGTCGCATGGGGCAGAAGGTTGGTATTCGCGTGGAGTTCAGAGGCCAGGAAAACATCGCCGTCCGATCATTGCAGGCGCTTGTGGCCGGACTCTCTCGCGCCAAACTCACATTTCGCCAGCGAAACCTGTTCTGCCAGTTCAGCTTGGATGCATTGCCCACAGGCGAGTTGGAGAAGCTGGAAGCCAAGGCTGCAGCATTGGGGGACTATATTCTTGGTGGCCACCTTCTGCATGCCGTGGACGTCCGTTGGGACGAATAGAGGCGCGCTCGCTGATGACGCGGCGCGGCGCCGGGGAAACACGCCCAACTGGGACAAGGCGCGCGAGCTTCTGATTACAACCACAGGCATGGATCCATACTCATCATGGATTTTGGCGCCAAAGTTCACAAACCAAACAGACACTAAGCTATTCTTTGACGGAATCATGAGCGTAAGACACGCTTTCGCCCATGGCTTTTGGGAGTGTCAGGATTTCCGTGTTCAAGGCGGGGTTGAGATTCACACGGACGGTCGAACGAATCGATCCGCGTAGAGGATAGCGAATTGGTTCATGGCCTGCTTCCAATCGTGAGCGGCACGGCTCCAACCCGCCGTGATGTTGCGCAGTGCAAGCCAGATGAGCTTCGTCGCGGCCTCGTCGGTCGGGAAGTGGCCCCGGGTCTTGATGATCTTGCGTAGTTGCGCATTGACGTTCTCGATAGCGTTCGTCGTGTAGATCACCTTGCGTACCGCTGGCGGGAACGCAAAGAACGGAATCACGCGATCCCAGGCGTTGCGCCAGGCGGCGCACACCGTCGGGTATCGCTGCCCCCACGGGCCGTCCGCAAACGCATCAAGCGCGGCCTGCGCTTGGGGCTGTGTAGATCGGTCGAATCGCGGCAGCCAGGGCACGACGGTCCTTCCAGCTCGCGTAATCCAGGCTGTTGCGGATCAGGTGAACGATGCAGGTCTGCAGCGTGGTCGCCGGAAACACGGCCGCCAGTGCTTCGGGCATGCCCTTGAGGCCGTCCGTCACGGCGATCAGGATGTCACCCACCCCGCGCGTCTTGAGATCGTTGAACACCTTCATCCAGAACTTGGCACCTTCGGTGTTTTCGATCCACAGGCCCAGAATGTCACGCGTGCCGTCGGGCAGCCCCAGCGCCAGATAGACGGCCTTGTTGCGTACCACGGCGTCCTCCCGGATCTTGACCCGCAGCGCGTCGAAGAACACGACCGGATACATGGGATCGAGTGGCCGGGCCTGCCAGGCGGTGACTTCGGCCATCACCTCATCGGTGACCGAGCTGATGAACTCGGGCGAGACGTCCGTTGCATATTGCTCGAGCAGGAAGCCCTGGATCTCGCGCACGGTCATGCCTCGGGCGTACATGGCGACAATCTTGTCGTCGAAGCCCTTGAAGCGTCGCTCGTGTTTGGGAATGAGCAGCGGTTCGAAGCTGCCGTCACGGTCACGCGGTACCTCGATGCGGATCGGGCCGTCCTCGGTCAGAACCGTCTTGGCGCCCGAGCCATTGCGCTGGTTGGTGACGGTGGCCGGTTTGGCCGCACCTGGCGGGTAGCCGAGATGGTGATTCATCTCGCCACCCAGCGCCCGCTCGATCAACGCCTTCTTGAGCGCCAGTGTCGCGGCATTGATGGCTTCGGCCGTCATCGGGCCGCTGCCGAATTGCTCGAGCAGCTCGGCGGGGATCACCGGCAGATCGGCCGGCTTGGCTTTCGGTTTGCGAGGCATAACGTCTCCTTGAGAGCATGTTATGCCTTGAACACGAAATTACTGACAGGCCCAATTGTTCAGGGTCGACTAATGAAACCCATCATCAAAAAGACCGACGAACTTCAATTCACTCGATCTCGTTTTCTTACAAAGATAAATATCACAAATCTTTCGCATCTCCCCTCCATCAACCCGGCAGAAAGCTACGGATGAATAACAACCCCCTTTCCATTAAGAGCTGACCGCAACGCGTCAACTGGCACAAATAATAAGACCCTACTCCGATCGGCCATGGATCGCGAATAAATGCCAGACCGTTCTTAATCGAGCCAACCACAATCGCATGCGTACCACCCGGACTAGTGGTCACGTTAGCAACCACCGAAACCCCGCTGCCATTGACTGAACCGTGACACCTGGGAGGATGTAGCAGTTCCCGTAAATCCAAGCTTATAAAGGCCACTCAGCACATTTGACAGCGCAGTGCCATTTTAATCATTAAGAATTGCCTGTTCGAAATCGGACCACCCCCACCAACCAGCTTTCCACTACTCATAAACTCGTGCCGCAAGCAGAATTTCTGCAAATGTTCGCCAAGTAGGTGTCTCTGGGACAGGTTGATCAGTATTTTTGTAGTATCCATCCATGTCTCGAATCCAAGCCTCCATAGCGCCTAAAAACCTATCGAGATTAACGTTCTCCCACTCAATAGCATTCTCACGCAAGTCTTTAGCAAGAGCCGCCACGAAATCTGCGAGACTTTCTTTCGATTCAATTTCTTTGATTAGTTCAGAAATCATCATGACCTCTAATCCTTAGGAACACCTCGAACGCATATGATGCATCCCTGATTTGGTGTAGTGAACTTCCACGCCTCCCTCGTTACCTCTTGAGGTGTCGCTGGTTTTATATTAAGTGTTCACGAAAAATTGATTTGAAATTTGGAGCCGTAGCCGGATAGGAGTTCGGCTAGTTCAGCGTCGATGGTGTCGCGTGTCCAGTTGACGAAGCGACGCCAGTGATATTTGAAGTGCTTCCAGACGATCTCGATCATGTTCAGTTCGGGGCTGTAGGGCGGCAGAAAGAACAGGAGCGCTTTGTGTTCCCTGAACCAGCGGTCGCGGGTTTCCTCGCTGATGCTGTGATGAATGGCTGCGTTGTCGAGGACGATGATGGTGGGTCGGCTGTCGTCTTGCCGAATCAGCGCATCGAGAAACTGCTCGACATCGGGGCCTTTGATGCTGTGCGCATGCGCGGCGTGAATCAGGCTGTTCTGCCCGTAGTCGAACGCACCGAGCACAGAACGTCGGCAGTGGCTGTGCGGTTCAACACAATGGGGCAGCCCTCGTGGTGACCATGCGCGCTGCACAACGGGCGAAGCTGCAAAGCCAGCCTCATCGAGATAGAGGAGCCGGATGGCCTGGTCGCGCGCGGCCTGCTGGAGCTTGCCGAGCACGTCTGCTTTCACAGCGAACTCCTCTTCGCACCGTTTTTTTTTGAGCGAGTAGCGGTTGCGCTTGAAAGAGAAGCCTTCGCGCTTGAGCGCCGCGCCCAGTGTCTCGATCTGACATGGCAGCGGTTGCCCATGAACTTCCTGCACGCGCTGCGCGATCTGCGCCAGTGTCAGAGATTCGGCGCGCGCAGCGTCGACCGCCGTGGCGACCATGTTCTCGGGCAGCGACCTGGGGCGGCCGCCGCCGTGACCGCTCAACAAGCCGCACACGCCGTATTCGTTCCAGGCACGCACCCAGTTGTAGGGCGACTGCACGCTAACGCCCAACCGGCCCGCGACCTTGGGGGCCGACAAACCGTCGCCGAGCATGACCATCCCCGCTGCGCGCGTGCGGATGTCGCGGTGCCGGTGATTCAGGCTCAATTGCTCCAACGTCAGCTTCTCCACTTCGCTCAACTCGACCACGCATCGCATCGGTATGCAGACCTCATCGGATTGCCTGCATGCTCAACGCCTCAACTTCTAATCCGTTTACACAGAACACTTAAGTGCACGCTTCATCCTTGCGCATGAGATCATCAGATCAATGCGCCTGGCGATTTACACCTTGACGGACACCATAAAATCGGGGCCGAGCTCCTTCTGCAATTGCTCGGCAAGCTGAATTCCTCGTGCCTTGAAAGCAGCCTCCACCTCTATACTCTTGAAACCGGAGTTAGCCGGATTCTCAATATCCAATGTTTCATCAAACGAAGCTGCCCAATCAGTGAGCTTCTGCTTCAGCCCCCCCGAGATTGAAAGCGTATCTGGATCAATTTCATCATACGCCCCAGGAGAAATTTCCCACACAGGATGGCATTGATAATCAGCCATTACCTTTATCTGCCTCACCGCACTCCTCCACGTGAATTTTCACGACGATTTCGACCTCTAATCCGGCCTATAAGCTGACGCAGGCTTAGCGAACCCGTCCCAAAATATCCATAAGCGCCCACAGTTAGAACATTTCAGCATTGGCTGCATCGCTCGATAAATCTCCTCCGCGTCCACATTGCCAGAGAACTGATCGTAGGCTTCATCAGAGATGAGTAGCCATTGATCATGACATGGAATTCCGCCATACCCGATTCGGTTACCGCAGGTACAAGTCATGCTTGGCATGTCTATTTCTCTATGATCTTGATGAAAGGCGACGCGACCTCAACTGAACTCGATCTTGCAGTCGCTTAGCTGGAACGATTCACCATCTTTCACCACGAACCGATCTCCATCGATCATTCCCAATAGGATCTGCAGTCCTCTTGCACCGGCCTCTATGTCCTTGCGCCAACCATCAACATCACCGTGATAGCCAATCGCATGAAACAACACCCCATTTGGCGTTGTGATCTTGCAACCACGCTCATTCACTCCGCCACTAGTGGCTTGCGGAGGATTGGCAAACATGGTCAGGTTTTTAAATTGCTTTCTAAAATTATTCTTACCGTCATCAGAGAAATAGACGATTTCGACACCTTCAATAGCCGTCGCACCAGGCACCACGCGGGAATCATTCCTCTCAAGTTTTCCACCGAGAGCTGCCTCAAGACGTTCGAGCGGATCTGTCATAAACACCCCTTTACTTAACAGGCGTAATCACGAATTTAAAACTCTTGATGCCCGCATCGCTAAAAACCTTGCTGTAGTAAGTCGCCAAGTCTGGACTGTTTGTGTGATAAACCACACCTCCCTCAAAGCCCGCAGAATATTTTTTCGCCTGCGCAACCATGTTTTCCTGCTCCGCGACGGCCCATGGGGCTTTCCCATATTTGCTGTTCGGATTACGTAGGGACGTGGACCAATCGTCGACATATTTTGCTTCAACTGCAGTGACCTTCCCATTGATAGTTGTCACGTCATCTGCGACGCCGTTAACCCGCTGACCATTAACTATCGCCGTGTATTCACGGTCCGCGTGCGGAGCATTGTTATACATCTTCTGAACGGCACTTTCATACGTTTGTGCTTTGTCAACCGCACGGCTACCGTTAACGGAAACACTATCTGTGGTCGAAAACTGATTGCTGTCGTTTCCGTTTTCGCTTCCGCCATTGCTATTCGACGCAATCGCAATGTTCGGCAGTCGATCTGGGGTCCCAGGTACCAACAACGATACCAGCATGCAAATCGGCGCAAACAAGCCGCAGGCGGGCACCATTACAGGCGTCACCGGCGCTCCTGCGGTCGGTGGTTGCCTTCCATTGCCGGTGACATCCCCAAGCGGATCTGCCGGGCCGTGCGCAGCATCGTTGTTGACGCGCCCCTTGGCTTGGAGACCCAGTTCGGCTCCAAGCTGGATAGGCCACGTCGGACCAGGAATCAGTATCGGGAAACGTCGATGCGCTTCGGTCGCGTTGTTCTGTGCCTCGTTCTGCGCCGCCGCTGCACCCGCGGTTGCACTCGCGCCCAAGGTATTCGCTACCGCACCCCCAGCCAATCCAGACAACGCCACCGTGACCATGTTGAACACGGGATTGCGGTAAGCATCGGTTATCGAACCATCCGCATTCGGGAAAACCGTCTGAGTATCGCTTGCCCCATACAGCGAGTCGCGCACCAGTGGCGCCAAAATCGCGCTCGAAATCGCACCAGCGGCACCGCCGGCGCAACTACCGTTGATGATGCTCTGTGCCGCGCACCCGAGAAGGCCGTGCATCGCCACGTTTGCGGCAATGGAGCCAGGCGTGGCACCCGCAGCCCCGATGCCTGGCAATCCGTCACCAATCGCGTATGCCCCTGCTGCTGCCGCATTCGAAGCCAGACTGTTCGCAAAGGCCCGACCAAAGCTGCCACCATAGGCAACCGTGTTCACGCCGGCGGTGGCCGCACTCATCACCAGAAGCGCCTCGGCGCGCTGCACGATATTGCTCGCTGTGCTGCCCGCCGCCTGCGTCATCGTCGTGCCCGCCACGCTTTGCGCACCAGCCGCGCCCGCCAAGCTGTTATCGGCGACCTTCTGGCTCCAATCCATCGCCGTGCCAAGCGAGCCATCGGCCCCTACCGTCACGCCGTTGGCAATGCCCGCTGTCAGTGCGCCAACCGCGCCTGCCGTGAACAGCTTCCCGAAATTGATCCCATCATTCGCGGCAAACTGACCAATCGCCGAACCGGTCATCGAACCGACTGCACCGCCGGTAACCGTCGCGCCGAAGGTGCCACTCGCCAGCCCGGACAACGCCGGCCCCAGCGCCCCGCCAGTCATCACCGCAATAACAGCGATCACTACGCCCGCGAAAATCTCGCCCATGACGTCCGGCGAGCGGACGAAAGTATCGGTATGCGTGCTGGTCACCGCTTGCACGCCAGCCCGAACGGCCGCCGCCACCCGCGCAGCCTCCGCCGCACTCATCGAGCCATCCGCATTCAACTGCGCAACGACACCGTTGATGTTCCGGATCTGCCCCGCGATGTCCGTCGCATTGGCCGCGAAGACGAAGCCGCTGTTGGCCTGCCCCTGCTGCCCCGTCGTGCGCGCCCAGCCGTCCTCGATCGGCTGCCACGCCGCCGTCATCTCCGCCGCGCGCTGCTCGTTGACGATCGTGGTGTTGCTCTTCAGCGTGCCGTACGAGCCCAGCGTGCCCGTGTTGCGGATCGGGTTGTCCGCCAGCAGCTCCAGCGACTTGCTCGCGACGATGCTGCCGCCCGGCTCGATGCCGCTGTAGCCCGGCGGCAGATACACCTGCGGCACCAGCGCGCTGACCATCGGGCACGCGCTGCTCAGGCAGTTCGGGTCCGGCACCTGCTGCGTCACGTACCACAGCATCGGCTTGTCCAGCGCGGCCAGCTGGCCCGGCGTCAGGGCCTGGCCCAGCTGGACGTTGTGCGCCTTCGCGTAGTCGACGGCGTTCTGGTACAGGATCAGCTTCTGCTGATCGTCCACCGTCAGGTGGGTCTGGCTGTCGTAGGTCAGGCCGTTGATGAAGCTGGTGCGGCCGGTCTGGGCCAGCGCGGCCTGGTCCAGCCGCTGGTTCTCGGCCTGCGGGTCGTAGTAGAACGGCGTGCCGCCGGGGCGCAGCTCGGCCGGCAACGCGTTGATCAGCGTCTGCGGGCCGACGCCGCCCAGCACGGCCGTGGCCGGGCTGTTTGACAGGTACTGGGCCGTTGAGCCGGATGCCGCCGGCGCGCTCACCGCCGCGCCGGCGGGCGGCGTATTGAAATGCCATGCCACCGCACCGCCGCTCTGGGTCGTCACGACGACGGGGTTGAACTGCCACCGCCCATTCGTGGTGCCCGGATTGGACGGAGTCGGCACACCCTGCTGCAGCACGGTGGTCGGGCCGCTGAAGGTGTCCGGCGTGCCGGTCACCGGCAGTTGGGCATTGGGCGTGCCGATCGGGCCCAGGCTGATCACCTGCCGCCCGCTGGTGGACGGCGGCGTCTGGATCGACGGGTTGGTGATGCCGTTGGTGATCGTCGCGCCCGACAGCGAAATCGCCGTGCCGGCGATGTTGCCGCTGTTGACGATGGCGCCGCCCGCACGGATGGTCAGGTTGCCGCCGCTCACGTACGAGTTCAGCACGCCGATGGTGGGGGCGTTCTCGGCGTTGGCATTGGTGCCATTGGACAGGTTGCCGCCGAAGACCCGCTGGCAGCCCGAGATGTCGCCGCCCGCATCGCAGCCCCAGCGGTCGCTGACGTTGGCGTTCTGGTCGGAGAAACTCCAGTGGTAGTACCGGCGCAGGAAGACCGAGCTGTTGTCGAAGCTGCCCGTGGTGATGGTGTTGTTGCCGCCGGCCACGATGGCGCCGCCGTTGTTGCGCACGGCGCCGGCATGGATGGTCAGGTCGCCGGCGGCCAGGATCATGCCCGCATCGCCGGTGGCGGTCTGCGTGGCCGTGGCGCAGGCAGTGCCGCCCACCTTGCCGCAGGGCGCCATGTTGTCGCCCTGGCTCTGGTAGACCGTGGTGGTCGGCGCGGCCTGGTTGACCAGGCCATTAGCAGCATTGATCGTGACCGAACCGGCCTTCGATTGGATCGTCCCGCCCGTGTTGGTGACGGTGGGCGCCGTGATCAGGACATTCCCGGCCGCCGTGATGGTGCCGGTCTGATTGGTCAGTTGGGTGGCGTTGGCTGTCAGCGCACCGCCCGCGATGATGCTGGCGACCTGCTGCTTCGGGTCGATGACTTCGTTGTACGGGCTGCCCATCCCGCCGGGCGCAGCACCCTTGTCCACGCAATTGGCGGGGTTACCGACGCAGCCGGGCAACGTCGTGCGATTGACCAGTTGTTGGCCGACATTGTTGACCGAACCACCCAAGCTGATGTTGCCGGCGGCGGCGATCTGCCCGCCGTTGTTAAGCGTGCCGACCCGCGTCAGGTCGATGTTGCCGCCGGCAGCAATCACACCTTGCTTGCCAGCGACCTGCTGGACAGTCGTCTGCGCGGCGGGCGGCGTGGCGGTGAAACCGTTCACACTGCCGGTACCGTCGGACGTGTAGTTCAGCCAGATCCAATGCGGCTGAATCAGTCCCTGGGTCGGATTGCAATCGCGGTACCCACACCCTTCACTGAGCACGGCCAGCGGCCCCGTGTAGAAGGCGTTCCAGCCGAGCTGGGTCGCCAATTGCCGCATGAAGGCATTCAGCGTCGCCTGATCGATCGACTCAGTGATGGTCTTGGTCGAGCCCGCCGAGGTGCCATTGTTCAGCGTGCCAACCGTCATGCTCAGATTGCCGACCGCGCTGATCCGTCCGCCGTTGTTGGACAGGGTGGAGGCTGTCACCGCCAAGTTTCGGCCAGCCTGGATGACGCCAGAGACCCCATCCTGCGTGGTCGTTTCCGTGCGGGTGACGGTCGGCAGCGTGATGAGCGGTGTAATCTTGCCGGCCGATGCAGACCCCACCGTGGAGGGCAACTCGCCAAAATGCCACAGTTCCATCGATTGGGGGGACGCACCGTTGTCGCCTCCGCCGGTGCTGGGTGTATAGATCTCAACCGCCGGATAGGCCGAGATCACGCCACTGGCGCTAGGCTTCAGATCGCCGATCGTGATCGGGATATTAAATGGGCTGTATTGGGGGCCATCGTCTGCCGTACCACCGACCGAGATCAGCACCTGCTTGTATCCGATCACGATCCTCGACAGGTACGTCGGATTGACCCCTTGCCCCGTCACCACGGTCGTACTGGCCCCGCCCGATACAGTCGCGTCATTGACGATCTGGCCGGCGCTCAGATTCACATCGCGCCCGGCACCGATCGTGCCGCCCTGGTTCAGCACGTTGCCCGACACATTGACGTTGATGTCGCGGTTGGCCTGGGTCAGCGCGCCGGCGTTGTCATAGCCGGCCCCGGCAATCCTGACGTCATTGAGCGCTTCAACCGTGCCCCGGTTGGTGGTGGCACCGGTGACAGACAGGTCATGATCGGCGTGCAGCGTCGCGCCGGCCGTGTTGCTGATGCCGCCGCCCGACACCGCCAGATCGTTGCCGGCGATGATCTGTCCGCTGTTGGTGACCGCACCGGGCGTGCTCAGCGTCAAATCGCCCGCATGCTGGATCGAGCCGGCGTTGGCGATGCCGTTGGCTGCGTTGATGGTCGCGGTCTTGCCGCCCACGGTCCATGCGCCGGTGTTGGCGACAGCGCCAACGTTGTAGGTCAGCGCCCCGTTGGCGTTGATGGTGCCGAGGTTCGCGCCGTCGACGGTCTGGTTCCGCAGGTTGATCGTGGCGTTGTTGCTGGCCAGGATTTGGCCGCCGGCGTTGTTGAAGCTGCCGTTGCCGCCGGACACCGTGGCGCTCAGGTCGCCTTGCCCGGGCGTGGTGCCGGACGGACTGCCGGCGAACATCACGCCGTTGCGGTTGCTCGTCAGCGTGTTGGCGGCCACGGCCAGCGACTTGGTACCGAGCAGCGTGCCGTTCTGGTTGCTGAGCGTGTTGTCCGCCGTGACGCTGACCGTCTGGCCGCCGATCAGGCCGGCATTGGCCACATCCGTACCGTGCACGCTGGTCGTCGCACCGCCCAGCGTGCCGCTGTTGGTGATGGTGGAACCGTTGACGGTCAACGTGTTCGACGCCGTGACGGTACCGATATTGTTGACGGCACCGCCGATCAGCTTGGCCGACCCCGCGTTGATCGTGCCGGCCGTCGTGACACCCTGCGCCCCGGTGGCGGTGAGCGTGCCCTTGATCTGGCTGCTCTTGCCGGTGGCTCCCAGCGCGACGCTCGCCCCGCTCAGGGTGGCATCCCCGCCGACCACAGGCAGTGCCGCCATGGCAAGACGGTTTCCGGCCGTAGCCGTCAGATTGCCCGCCGCCTGGCTGCCCCCCGTGCGGGCAATATCGCGGCCCGCCGCAAGGGTTGTGTTGCCGACGCTGGTGGTGGCGCCTTGACCGGCAATGTCCTGCGCGGCCGAGATATTCAGGTTGCCCACCGCAGCGGATTGACCGTCGACGGCCACGCTTCCCTGGGTCGCGGTCAGCGCCGTATCCCCACTGGACTGCGTCGTGCCGGAGACGGACACATCCGTCCCGGTCAACACGGCGCTACCGCCGTGAGCGATGACGCTGCCGGTGACGCCAATGGCTCCGCCGCCCGATTGCGCCATCACGCCCCGCGTGGCATACACCGCGCCGCCCAGAGCGACGCCGCCCTGCCCGCTCGCACTGACGTTGCCGCCGGCAAGCACGGTACCTGCGGTCGCCAGCCCCCCCGTCGCGGTCAGTTGGGTGTCGCCGCCCGAGGCCGTACTGCCCAAGAGGAGGAGATGACGACCGGCGGCCGCTGTTGTCGTGGTCCCTGCCGTGACGGCGCCGGTGGTCGCGATGCCGATGTCCCGGCCACCCGTGAGCGTCGTAGCGCCCACGCTCTGGACCGCCCCCGTGACGGCAACATCCTGCCCGGCCCCGATCTTCAGGTCGGTCCCGGTCACGAGCTGCCCGCCGACCGTCGCATTGCGCGCGGCGGCCAGCGTCACGGAACCGGGCGCCGAGACCTTGCCGCCCAGGGCGATGTCTCCATTGGCGCCGCCGGATATGAGCGACCCCGTGGAGGCCACCTGACCGTCCGTGGCATCGAGCCGGATATCGCCGCGAGAGGAGACGATGCCGTCCACACCCAGGTTGCGGCCAGCCGTCGCGGTCGTCGTGGCGCCTGCCGTGACAGAGCCAGTACCGGCGACATGGATGTCGCGGGCAGCGTCGAGTACCGATGCCCCCGCGCTCTGCGCCGCGCCGCCGATCGCGATGTCGCGACCGGCCGTCAACCGCAGATCGCCGCCCGTGGTCAGCGGACCGGCAATGGAAGCGTCGCGCGCCGCGTTCAGCTGGATGGTGTTCGGAGACGACACGTTCCCACCCAGCGTGAGATCACCCGTGCCGTCCTTACCCTGCGCCGTCACGGCAATGTTGGCCGCATTCAGGCTGCCGCCCAGGTTGACGCTCTTGCCCGCGCTCACGTTTAGCGCCTTGGCCGCAGCCAGATTGCCCGATCCGGCAACATTGCCGCCCGCGCTCACCGTCACGTTGTTGCCCGCCTGCGCCGCACCGCCGAGCGTCACGTCGCCGCCCGCCCCGATCGTCACGTCCTGCTGCGCCCGCACGGCACCGCTCGTGCTCACCGCCCCCGTCGTCGTAATGCCGGCGGTCTGCTGCCCATACACGTTGCCGACGCTGACATCGCCATTGGCATCGATATTGACGTTGCTGGTATTGGCCGCCAGGTCGCCGGCAGCGCGCACGCCCAACCCCTGCGCCGTCGAGATCAGCTTGATCTGCCCCGCCGTCATCGCGCCGAACGCCGTCGCATCAATGGCCAGACCGTTCTGCGCACTCGCGCTGTTGGCCGCCGCATTGGCGCCCGCGCCGCTCACCTGCCAGTCCGAACCCGCCCGGCCCGTGCCCGTCGCCACCGGCGCCACCTGCTGGTTCCCCGCGATCACGTTGATCTGGCTGCCCGCAAACAAGGGGGCATTGACGCCCACCGTCTGGCCGATCAGGTTGATCGCCCCGACCGTGCCCTCGATCCCGGCACCGGCCGTGGAACCCGCCGCCGGGTCGATCTGGATCCGCCCGCTGCCCACCAGGAAGCCCACCGCACTGGCCTGGTCGAATGAAACGTTTGCGCCGCTGCCGTTCAGAAACTGCGGTGTACCGCTGGACAGCGTCACCCGTGGCGTGTTCGTAAACCCCGCGCCCTGCGCATAGATGCCCGCTGGCGCGGCAAAGATCACGCTGGCCGGCGTGCCGAACACTTCCACCGTGCCATTGATGCGGATCGGATCGGTGCCCGTGACCTGCGTCAGGATCGTCGAGGCCGGGCCCGACGCGGCCAGGTTTGCGTTGCCGCCAACGTTGCCGCCCAGGAACGTGCCGCCGCCGGCCAGGCTGTTGTTCAGAATCAGCCCCACGCCGTCGACCGTCAGCGAGCGCAGCAGGTTGTACGACAGGCCACTCGGGTTCGGCGTCGTGACGTTCACAACCGGTACGCCCCCGCCCTGCCCCGTGGTCTGCGTGAGGGTGGGCGTGAAGCGGATCGGCGCGGTGGGATCGGTGATGGCGCCAGCCTGCGCCTGCCGCAGGCCCCAGCGCACCAGCAGGCGGCCGGTGGTGCGCCACGATGTGAATGGGCTATCGACGGTTGTGCCGTGCAGTGCAATCGTGGCGGCGCTCTGCCGAGCCGCCTGCCAGGAGACCTGCACCGGGCCAAGCCAGCTGATGAGCGCAACGGCGGCAGCGACAGACCGCGCTACGAACGAGCGCCTGGCGCGGTCGTGGCGGCTAATGGGATCAGCAGTCCCTGCGCTAGCGCCGTGTTGTTCTTGTTGCAGTGCAATGGCACGCGGCTGCGCCAACGCAGCACGTGCGCGGGCCGTGACCGGCTGGCGCATCGATGAAACTCCCCGAACGTCTTGTTGTGCGGGGTGGCTTCGTGGCGGCCGGTCTGCCGGCCGTAGGCTCCCCTATTTAGACTTGGGGAGGATCATAGCGAATCACAATGTGAAGAGCACCCCTCAAAATCGTGAAATCATCATGATTTTTTCAAACCCCTGATCTTACTGGCACTAAATTCTCGGCGCCGACTGGTTATTCGAGACTGGACTCAATCAGGGCAGGTGCCATACACAATCCATGATCGAACATCGGAAAGGCAACGGGCGTGAGAGCGATCGCACGATTGCTCGGGCTCCCAGGTCCTGGGTAACGGCGAATTCCGCCCCATTTCTGCCGGTCAACCGGGTGTCCCCTCAACAGCAGTTTCCAAGGCACAAGGGCCATTCGTCCGGTCCGATCCAGTCGCCCGGTGTGGTCGATCAGTCAAGCGCTGAGTAGAGGCGATCTGAGCGCCCGCTTTTACAGCGGTCGAAATTTTAACCCCTTTGTCAACAGGCTCGGATCCCGGACGGCCTACCAAAAGATTCAAGGACTTAGCTTCATCCGGTTCCTTTTCTTTGCTTCGCAAAAGCGCCCTTGCGTGGCAAGCCGATCGTGGGCGGCCAGCCTGCCCCTTCGGGGCTACCTCGGCTTCCGTCCCGCTGCGAAGGTATAAGTGCTCGGCCGCCACCGCAGGACACTTGACCCATTCGCTTATACACATCTCTCCACGCCTCTTAAGTGTTCACGAAAAATTGATTTGAAATTTGGAGCCGTAGCCGGATAGGAGTTCGGCTAGTTCAGCGTCGATGGTGTCGCGTGTCCAGTTGACGAAGCGACGCCAGTGATATTTGAAGTGCTTCCAGACGATCTCGATCATGTTCAGTTCGGGGCTGTAGGGCGGCAGAAAGAACAGGAGCGCTTTGTGTTCCCTGAACCAGCGGTCGCGGGTTTCCTCGCTGATGCTGTGATGAATGGCTGCGTTGTCGAGGACGATGATGGTGGGTCGGCTGTCGTCTTGCCGAATCAGCGCATCGAGAAACTGCTCGACATCGGGGCCTTTGATGCTGTGCGCATGCGCGGCGTGAATCAGGCTGTTCTGCCCGTAGTCGAACGCACCGAGCACAGAACGTCGGCAGTGGCTGTGCGGTTCAACACAATGGGGCAGCCCTCGTGGTGACCATGCGCGCTGCACAACGGGCGAAGCTGCAAAGCCAGCCTCATCGAGATAGAGGAGCCGGATGGCCTGGTCGCGCGCGGCCTGCTGGAGCTTGCCGAGCACGTCTGCTTTCACAGCGAACTCCTCTTCGCACCGTTTTTTTTGAGCGAGTAGCGGTTGCGCTTGAAAGAGAAGCCTTCGCGCTTGAGCGCCGCGCCCAGTGTCTCGATCTGACATGGCAGCGGTTGCCCATGAACTTCCTGCACGCGCTGCGCGATCTGCGCCAGTGTCAGAGATTCGGCGCGCGCAGCGTCGACCGCCGTGGCGACCATGTTCTCGGGCAGCGACCTGGGGCGGCCGCCGCCGTGACCGCTCAACAAGCCGCACACGCCGTATTCGTTCCAGGCACGCACCCAGTTGTAGGGCGACTGCACGCTAACGCCCAACCGGCCCGCGACCTTGGGGGCCGACAAACCGTCGCCGAGCATGACCATCCCCGCTGCGCGCGTGCGGATGTCGCGGTGCCGGTGATTCAGGCTCAATTGCTCCAACGTCAGCTTCTCCACTTCGCTCAACTCGACCACGCATCGCATCGGTATGCAGACCTCATCGGATTGCCTGCATGCTCAACGCCTCAACTTCTAATCCGTTTACACAGAACACTTACAAATCAACGACTTACGCGAGCAGGCTTGCGAGCGTCTAAACCCTATCTTTCAATGACCAGCAACCCCGAACGCCTTATCTCAAGGGGTTCCGGGAGGCATGCTCAAAAATTGAGCAAGAGCTGCGTATAAGCCGATGCACTTGACCAGCACCATTACGAGGCTGATACTTCGCGACGTGACCCACGGTCAAAACGGTTTCTGCACGATACAGATTCATTTCGCAATTAAATCTGGACAAGAACTCCAAATGACGAAGTACGCCCTGTGGAATAACAAGGGAGGCGTCGGAAAGAGCTTTCTCACTTTCTCTCTCGCCTGCGAATACGCCCTGGACAATCCCGACGAGGATGTTTTAGTTCTTGATCTCTGCCCACAAGCCAATCTTACAGAAATGTTACTTGGCGGGAAGGATCTATCGACTTCGGCCCTAGATGACCTTTATAAGCAAAAGCCTCGCCGCTCCATCGGCGGCTATTTTGAATCGAGATTAACGTCCCCGTTCGTCGCGCCGGCAGACGTTACGGACTTCATTTTCCGTCCGCACTCTGTCAATGCAAAGCTTCCGCAGAATATCGTACTTGTCGCCGGCGACAACTTACTCGAGTTGTTATCGGAGGCTATGCGACAAGCATCCCAAATGGCGCTCCCTTATGATGCGTGGCCGAAAGTCATGCGCTGGGCATCAGATCTGATTCGATCATTCACCGAATACAGCCAAGCATCGGACATAGCCACGTTCATTGACTGCAATCCGAGCTTCTCGATATACACACAAGTCGGCCTTTCGGCTGCGGACTACCTGCTCATTCCCTTCACAGCTGACGATAGTTCCCGCCGCGGCGTAGAAAACGTTCTTGCTCTCCTATATGGCATCTCGGCTAATGAACTGCAGGGCTATGCAAAGCTTAGCTTTTCAAAAAAAGCAACGGATGAAGGAGTCGACATACCGAAGCTACACACATTCGTGAGCAATCGGGTGACCATGTACAAGGGCAAGCCGAGTTCCGCATTTCAAGCCAAGAGCGCGCCGATTCGCTCTGTCATCGAGACGGCAGCAGCGCACAGCAAGCGCCACTTCGCCTCATACCGAAATGTGGGCGATTTATTTGCGGAAATGCCTGACTACCATTCGGTCGCCGTCGTCGCATCTTCCGAAGGGTGCCCTTTGTCGCTCCTAAAGTCCGGCCACCATCAAATTGATGGAGATGTTGTCCAAGTGAATCAGAACGCAATCGACAAGTACACAAAGGCAATCAAAAAGCTAGCAGAGAGGCTTTGAGATGCAATCCAGTGCACTAACCAAATTTCATGCCGCTCACATCGGCGCGATGGTTTTGAAATCTCATGCCGGAACGCCTTCGACTGCATGCGCCGATCAGCCCTTCGCCGATCAAACGTGCTTTAAAGCGACTATCGCCTTAGCAGTCGGCTGCTGGGAAGGTTATATAGAAGGTGCGCTCAGGGAATTCGTTTCCCGAACGCGCGTTCAGGCGCATCGAAAAGCTTGGGGACTAATTGCTCAGTTCGAAACGATAGTCGACAAAATGGCGGCTGATCTAAACACGCCCAACTGGGACAAGGCGCGCGAGCTTCTGATTACAACCACAGGCATGGATCCATACTCATCATGGATTTGGGCGCCAAAGTTCACAAACCAAACAGACACTAAGCTATTCTTTGACGGAATCATGAGCGTAAGACACGCTTTCGCCCATGGCTTTTCGACACCAGCTAACGTCCCCGGTCTTGCTGTGCCCGGTGCACTAGACATGTCGTATGTGAACGACGCTCTCAACTGCTTGGAGTTCTTCGCCACGACAACCGACCACCTCCTGGAATATGAACTCACGCACCGACACGGTTGTCATTCTGGGTGGAGCTAAACCAAATCGCAATCTCGACAGAACAATGCCGAGCACGCCCCAACTTCATCTTTTCGGGCCAACCTTATCGCTCCTCCGTTTGCGAGCGTAGTGCTCCGTCATTTCCAAAGACTTATGACCCAACTGAAGCTGCACCACCAGCCGATCCGTCTTATCCGTCCTAGCTTTCGCCCGCGGATCCCGAAACTCAACAAGTCTTTGTCCGCTCGGTCGGCCAACATCGTGCATTGACCGGTTGAATCCGCAGCCGAAAGCAGCCCCTGATCTGCAGAGCACTGAACAGCGGCATGAAACTCAAAACCGACAACGCTAGAGGACAGAACCGGGCGGGGCTCTCATTCAATCTGGCCGCAATGAATAACGTTCTCGCACCGAACACACGGCGCGAAAACCTCACCCCCACGTCAACACCCCAGCATCACCCATCCCATCACGCACGGCCCTCGGCAAACATCAACGCCCGCCACCAGCAGTCACCCCCACCCGCAACCCAGCCACCATCACCTCAACCAACCGCTTGGCCCCCGCCTCCCAGTCAAGCTCGGCCCCGAAACTCGCCACACCGGCAACAGCGCTCAACAGCTCGATCGGTTCGACCGGCAGCCCAATCTCACCACTCTGCTTCGCCCGTTCGATCAACTGCGCCAAGGTTTCGATAAGCACTTCGCCCGACAACGTGCACAGCCTTTCACTGCAGTCCGTCATGCAATTGAGCACGTCCGCCCGGATCTGCTTGTTGGCCAGGTAGCCGACGAACAGCAACAACCACTGCCGCACGGCTTCCAGCGGAGGCTCGTCCTCGGACAGCTGCCGCGCGGCCTCGGCCAGTCGGCTGCCTTCATCACGGTAGATCTCGTCGATCAGCGCGTCCCGCGTCGGGAAATGGCGGTACAGCGTGCCGATGCCGACGCCGGCCTCCCGGGCGATGTCTTCCAGGCTGGCGGAGACGCCCTTCTCGGCGAATGCGATCTTCGCCACATCCAACAGGCGTTGCCGATTGCGCTCGGCATCGGCTCTCGGTTTTCGGGTGGTGATCTTTTCGGCCACTGAATTGCTCTTTGCTTGACAAACGGAGGATACCTCCGCATATTAAGCGGAGGCTGCCTCATGTTATGCCCTCCCGCCCAGCGGCGCAATACCGCCCCGTTGCGGAGAACGTCAAACGGAGAACGCCGCGGCGTCCGCGGTTTCGTGTCCAACGCGATCGCGCGCCGGGCCGAGTACGCCGCTTTTTCCATTGTCATCGGAGCCCCTTTTCATGCCGCTGAGCAACGCTGCTTCCCCTCTGCCTTTCGCCGGTTCGGAGACGCCCGCCGCTCCCGGGCCGGACGGCACATTCCGCAACGCGGTCCGCAAGCCCCGGCAAGGCTTCTGGCAAGGGCTCGGCCTGATGTGGACTTTCTTCTTCAAGAAACCGGCGGATACGGTGCCGAATCGCGCGCTGCCGACGCAGCCCCTGACGCGCGACCAGTTGCTGCAGGCGCCCGATCGCACGCTGTTCCGCCTGGGCCACTCGACGGTGCTGTTCAAGCTGCGGGGCCGCTTCTGGCTCACGGATCCGGTCTTCTCGAAGCGTGCCTCGCCGGTGCAATGGATCGGTCCAAAGCGCTTCCACGCGCCGCCCATCGCGCTCGCGGACCTGCCGGACATCGAGGGCGTGATCCTCTCGCATGACCACTACGACCACCTCGACCGCGACACCGTCCGCGCGCTCGCGCCCCGGGTGAAGCACTTCCTCACGCCCATTGGCGTCGGTGATCGGCTCATCGACTGGGGCGTGGCCGCGGACAAGGTGCGGCAACTCAACTGGTGGCAGACCACCACGGTCGGCGGTCTGCAATTCACGGCGACACCCGCGCAGCATTTCTCGGGCCGTACGCTGTCCGACGGCAACCGCACGCTGTGGGCGTCGTGGGTGCTGATCGACGATGACCTGCGCCTCTTCTTCAGCGGCGACACCGGCTACTTCCCCGGCTTCAAGGCCATCGGGGAGCGCTTCGGGCCCTTCGACCTGACGTTGATGGAGACCGGCGCGTACGACCCGCGCTGGTCCTACGTGCACATGCTGCCGGAGCAGACCCTGCAGGCTCACCTGGATCTGCGCGGACGGCGGCTCGTGCCGATCCACAATGGCACCTTCGATCTGGCGCTCCATCCCTGGCAGGAGCCGTTCGAGAGAATCCTCTCGGCGGCGCGGGCGCATGGCATCGAGGTGGCCACACCGATGATCGGCGCGGCGCTCGACATGGTCCGGCCGGCCGCGACGCCGGCTTGGTGGCGGCCTCAGCCCGAAACACCGCAGGGCGCGGTCACATCGTCCCTGGCCGCGGGCCACGCCGGCAACTGAATCCATGTGCCGGGCGAAGCCTCGCCGCCAATGCGGCCGGCCGCCCCATCCCTTCGTTCACAGACCGAGTCGAACATCACCATGTCCACGCGGAACGGTTTTACCGAAGCAGACGTGCCGGACCAGTCCGGCAAATGCTTCATCGTCACCGGCGCCAATACCGGCCTCGGCCTTGAAACGTCGCGCGTGCTGGCGGCACGTACGTGGAGCGCGCGTCCTGCTTGCGTGTCGGGATCGATCGAAGGCCGAGGCGGCGATGGCACGCATCCGGCAAACGCACCCAAACGCCGACCTGGCATTCCTGCCGCTCGATCTGGCGGACCTGGCCAGCGTGCGAACCGCGGCCGCGCTGCTCCTGCCCAAGCTCGCGCAGACCCCGGGATCGCGGGTGGTCGTGACGTCCAGCCTTGTCCATCGCGGGGCGAGCATCGACTGGGATGACCTCAACGCAGCGACGCGCTACAACCGCATGAAGCGCTACGGCGCCAGCAAGCTCGCCAACGCGCTCTTCTTTTTTGAGCTGGATCGCCGCTTGCGTGCGTCGGGGTCGCCCGTCACCGCGGTCGGCTGTCACCTGGGGGCGGCGGCGACCGATCTGGGGCGCTATATGGGGCCGCTTCAGCTATTGCGGCCGCTGGCCCGGCGCTTCCTCAACACCGCCGCGATGGGCGCGCGGCCCACGCTGCAGACGGCCACCGGGCCGGTGCCGCCCGGCGGCTACTACGGCCCGACGGGCTTGCGCGGCATTCGCGGCCCCTCGGGCCGGGCCACCCGGTCCGCGCAGGCGCAAGACCCGCTGCTTGCACGGCGGCTCTGGGATGTGTCGATCGCCATGACCGGCATCGACCCTGGGCTGCCGACCGGGAACCAAGGGCGCTCGGGCAGCGCCCGACATCATGCCGCGGCCTGCGCCTTCAGCGAGGCCATGTCGATCACGAAGCGGTACTTCACGTCGGCCTTGAGCATGCGCTCGTAGGCCTCGTTGATGTCCTGGATGCGGATGACTTCGATGTCCGAAGTGACACCGTGCGCGCCGCAGAAGTCGAGCATCTCCTGCGTCTCGGCGATGCCGCCGATCAGCGAACCGGCCAGGGCCTTGCGGCGGTACACCATCGGCCCCGAGTTGAGCGGCGGCTCCAGCGGGCCGAGGTAGCCCACCATCACGATGGTGCCGCCGGTGGCCAGCGTCGGCACGTAGGGGTTGACGTCATGCTGGTAGGGGACGGTGTCGATGATCAGATCGAAGCGCCCCGCCACCGTGGCCATCTGCGCCGCATCGGTGGAGATCACGACATGGTCGGCGCCCAGGCGGCGCGCGTCGGCTTCCTTGCCGGGCGAGCGGCTGAACAGCGTCACCTCGGCACCCATGGCCTTGGCCAGCTTCAGCCCCATGTGGCCCAGGCCGCCCAGGCCGACGATGGCCACCTGGCTGCCGGCGTCCACATTCCAGTGGCGCAGCGGCGAGTAGGTCGTGATGCCCGCGCACAACAGCGGCGCGGCGCCGGCCAGATCCAGCCCCTCGGGCATCTTGAGCACGAAATGCTCGGCAACGACGATCCGCTCGCTGTAGCCGCCGTAGGTGCGCGTGCCGTCGATCGGGTCGGTGCCGTTGTAGGTGTAGGTGGCGCCGTTCTCGCAGTACTGTTCCCAGCCCTTGCCGCAGGCGTTGCAGTGGCGGCACGACTCGACCAGGCAGCCCACGCCGACAGGGTCGCCGGCCTTGAAGCGCGTGACCTCGGCGCCGACCTCCAGCACGCGGCCCACGATTTCGTGGCCGGGCACCATCGGATACCGCGCGCTGCCCCAATCGTTGCGGACGTTGTGCACGTCGGAGTGGCAGACCCCGCAGTACAGGATCTCGATGACGACGTCGTCCGGCCGCGGGCTGCGGCGGTCGAACGCGAACAGGCCCAGGCGGCCGGTGGGGGAATGGGCGGCGTAGCTCTTCACGGCATGGGGCATGGTGAGGGTCCTCAAACGCGGGTGAACGGGATGGTGGATGGATGCTGGCGGCCGACGCGGTCGGCCCTTTCCGCCGCAGCCGGGCGGCCACGAAGCGTCGACAGGCCGGTCATCATGATCGGGATGGCCGGAACCGTCATCGGCCGGCTCGCGAGAACCGTGCCTGCGCGGCCCGGCGATGGCCTGTGTTCCTGACAGCGGGGATAGCGGCGGAGGAAAGCATGCGCGACAGTCTAGGCAGTCCTCTGTCAACTCGGTAGATGGCAAATGCTTGCTCTACAATCAAGCAAAACTTGATACCCACCTCGTGCCCCGGAAAGCGGAAAGGTCAGAGCCATGCCCATCAACGAGTTGCGCGCCATCGCCACCTTCGCCAAGGCCGTCGAGCTCGGCAGCATCCGCCGAGCCGCCGCGGCCCAGGGCGTGACCCCGCAGGCCGCGAGCCAGGCGCTGGCGCAGCTGGAGGAGCACCTGGGCGTCCGCCTGCTGCACCGGACCACGCGCAGCCTGGCCCTGACCGACGAGGGCCAGCGCTTCCTGGAGGCCGCGCAACCCGCCCTGGCCGCGCTCGACCGCGCGCTGAGCCAGGCGCGCGAGTCCAAGGACGAAATCGCCGGCCCGCTGCGGATCGTGGGCCCCAAGTCGTCGTTCGCGCCGATCCTCATGCCGGTGATCGACGCATTCTGCCGCCAGTATCCGCAGGTGCAGCCCGACATCCAGCTCGACGACGGGAAAAGCAACTGGGTGCTGGATCGGGTGGACGTGGGATTCAGGATCGGCACCTCGCCCGACGAAGGGGTGATCGCGCGCCGGCTGTTGCCGGTGCAGTTGATGATCTGCGCGGCGCCGTCCTACCTGGAGCAGCACGGCGCGCCGAAGTCGCTGGACGAACTGGCAACGCACCGCTGCAGCGCCTTCCGGCACCCGGCCACCGACCAGGTGCTGCCCTGGTACCTGAACATCGACGGCGAGATCGTGCATCGGCACGTCTCGCCCACGTTCTCCACGAACGACACCGAACTGGAATTGCAGGCCGTCCTGGCCGGGCAGGTCATCGGCCAGATCGCCAATCTCGCGGCGGCCACCCACATCCGGGCCGGACGGCTGGTGCCGCTGCTGCTGCAGCACATGAGCGACCACATCGGCGTGCACCTCTACTACGGCAGCCGCACCGCGCAGCCCCGGCGCGTGCGCGCGTTCATCGACCTGGCCATCCAGCAGCTGCTGGACACGCCGACCTACGTGCTTAGCGCGAAGGAGCTCGCCCAGGCGGCCGCGCAGCGGGGGAAGGCCAAGCGGAGTCGGTGACCGCCTTGGTGGGCCATCGTGCAGCCTCGAAGTCAAAGCGCGGCGCGGATGACGTGAACGGCCGCTCTGGCCAGGTTGGTGTCGCGTGATGCGCCGACTGCCGCACCGCGCAATCGACCGTTGCCGCTCCGTATCGAACGCTCACAGGAACGCGAGAGAACGGCAAGCTTTTCAGCGATTGCGCCTCGTTGGACGCGGCTCCAGCAAACGATGCAGCATCAGCCCGAGCGCCGCCCCGACACACTGCGAGATGACGAAGGCCGGCACACTGCTCGGCGCGATACCGGCAAAGCTGTTGCTGAGCATGCGCCCGAGCGCCGCCGCCGGATTGGCGAACGACGTGGATGCCGTGAACCAGTACGCGGCGCCGATATAGCTCGCCACCATGGGAGCCGCGCGTCCGCTCGGTGCCCGCAAGATCACCAGCAGCAGGCCCGCCGTTGCCACGGCCTCGGCCATCCATTGCCCCGACCCGCCACGCACTTTGGTGGACAACTGCAGGATGGGCAGGTCGAACATGGCATGCGCCAGCCATGCGCCCAGCACCGCTCCCGCCAACTGGGCGCCGATGTACGCGACCAACTCGGCGCCCGGCAACTCGCCCCGCACCGCCATCACCGCGCTCACCACCGGATTGAAATGCCCGCCACTGAGCGGACCAAACATCTCGATCAGCACATACAGGCCACCGACCGTGGCCGCCGTATTGGCGAGCAGCGCCACGGCGGCATTGCCGCCCGCCAGCCGCTCGGCCATGATGCCGGAGCCGATGACGACGGCCAGCAACAACGCGGTCCCCAAGGCTTCGGCAAGCAGGCGCGGCCGCAGGTCGGTCATCGCGTTCAGCTCTGCGAGATGCGATCGAGACACGCCTGCAGCTCGGCATCGCCCAGCGTGTCGAGCGGCTGCATCAGCAGTTGCAGCATGCGGTAGCCAATGGCCTGGCGCGTCAGTTCAAAGGCTTGGCGCTTGCCCTCGTCTCCGCCGGGCGTATGGGACGGGTCGGCATAACCCCAGTGCACCCTGACCGGGCTGCCCGGCCAGTAAGGACACGGCTCGGCGGCGGCGCTGTCGCAGACGGTGATGACGATGCGCATCTGCGGCGCGCCGTCGGCAACGAACTCGTCCCAGCGCTTGCTGCGATACCCCGTGGTGTCGATGCCGGCGTTGGCAAGCGCCTCCAGCGCAAACGGGTTCAGACGACCGCTGGGTGCGCTGCCGGCGCTATAGGCGCACACATCTTTGCCGAGTCTGCGCGCCCAGTGGTTCAGCATGCCCTCGCTCAGCACGCTGCGCGCGGAGTTGTGGGTGCAGAGGATCAGGACATTGGTGGTCATGCGGGCTCGGCGGCGAACCGCTTGAAATGGAAGGCAATGCGCTTGCCGAGATCGTCAACGCGCACGTGTACATGGAAGCGCTTCATGCGCCCTCTCCATCAGCATTTGCAGCCGGCGGCGCTGACTTCCGGGCAAGCCTCGCCCTGGCAGCAGTTCTCGGTCAGGAAACCCAGCAGGCCGTTCATATGGTCGAAGGCGGCGCGGTAGATCAGGTTACGGCCATCCCGCTCCTGCGTCACAAGCGCTGCATTCATCAGTTCCTTGAGGTGGAACGACAGCGTCGCGCCGGGCACGTCGAGCTGCTCGGCGATGGCGCCGGGCGTCAGTCCCGCCGGGCCGGCCACCACCAGCATCCGGAAGACCCTCAGGCGCAGGCCGTGGGCAAGGGCGGCAAGGGAACGAATGACATCGGTTTCTTCCATATTTCCAATATATTCGAATTATTAGATGACGACAAGGCATGCGAGAGGCTCGACGGAGAGGCAAGCAACCGCTTCCGGTCGTCCCCGGCCGCCCACCTTTCCTGCGTTCACGCCACTTCGCCGATCGGCGATGCGTCTTTTTCCCATCCCCTCCACCACCACGCCAATCCCTTCGCCCAACCCTTACCACCCGCTTGCCCCGCCACCCGCGACGCAACCCCGGCTTCGCCTCCAGCCCCATCCGTTCGCAGCTCCCAAACGGCAAGACCCTCATCCGCCGCTGAGAATCCACGCCTTTCTTCGCAACCCGGAACCCTCACGACATGGATGCAGGCCGACTCCCCCCATCGTTTGTCCCGCCAGCAACGCTATCCGCCGATGCCGCCGTCGGCGATCACACCGTCCAGCCGCAGAACGAGTCACCGCGCTCTCCGAGAAAGCGCGCCTCGGACGTGACCAGCAACCTGCCGCGCCCGACACGCCAGCCGTCTGCTGAGCCGCTCGAATCGGCCTCGCCTGGGCAGGCGCCCGCCGGCTTCCGGACCGTGCCGCTGCCGGCATCGACATCCTCGACCGTCACCCACACCCAAACCGAAGCCATCCAGCCCACGCCGGCCCGCATCGACCCGCCCCTCCTGCAGCAGAGCATGGAGGCGTGGCTTCCCGCCGATGTCTACGACAACGCGCACTTCACCGCCCGCTCGATCCGGGAATATACGCAGGAGCAACTGGGGCTGCCGAGCGACGCGGATGTCGTCGCGCACCTGTTCAACGCGCTGCCCGAGGATCAGCGGACCGAGCCGAACCGCGAGCTGCTGGACAAAGCGATGCAGCATTCCGTCAACGCCAGCGGCGCCGCCATGCTGATGGTGCACACGGATGCGGGCCTCCAACTGGTCGCGGCCAACAGCCAGCGCCACAAGATCGTCATCCAGACCAACGGGGCCTGCGAAAAAGGCGAGTCGATCCGGCAGACTGTCCGCCGCGAATTCAAGGAAGAACTGGGCAACCCCGACCCCAACGGCATCCTGCTCGGCACGCTGAGCGAGACCAACCTGCGGGCGGTCAACGGCCTGAACTACATCGGCCACACCGCCGCGGAGATCGCCGCTCACATCGTCAAGGTCGAAGCCGATCCGAGCGAGCTGTTCCTCAACGTGACCAGCCTCTTCGTCAATCGCGCCCCTGTCACGCTGCAGGCGTTGGAGGCGGAAGTCGCGCACCTGAACGAACGGCTCGCCCGCGCCAAGCCCTTCTACCAAGAGGCCGTGCATTACATCTACGGCGACGCCAAGGCGACGTTCCAGCAAGACGCCCAGGTGCGCAGCGAAGCCGCCAACGTCGTCAAGCGATTCAGGGAAACCTGCCCGGACAACATCACCGAGAACTTCGCCCAGTGCCTCCACGCCATCCAAGCGGACGGCACGGACGACATGGGTGCACTCAAACAAGCGCTGGCGGCCATCATCGACCTAGCCGAAAACGATTCGATCAAGCTGCTCGACGAGCCTACCTTCGCGCAGGCCATGCGACTGGCAACCCGCATGGATTCGGACGAGGCCGCGAAAACGGCGTTAAAGGATGACTACTTCGATATGTCGTTCATTGGCGGCGCACTGCACCTGGGCGGCGCCGAGCCGGAGGCGTTCATGGCGCAGTTGAAGGCTGGGGAAACGGCGCCGGCGATTGGGAGGCCGGTGGTCGCCAAGGATGATGCCGCCCAGTCCGAGGTGGCGATTCGGCAGGCGGCTTAGACGTAGACGGTGAGCAAAACCTCGGGAAGCACAGGCTCAGGTGAGCAGGTCTTGCTTCCCGGGGGCGATGACAAGGCAGTCCTCGATCTCGCGCGGGAAGTCCGTCAGGTAGAGGATCGGGTTCGTGTACATCCGGTCCTCATCATCCCCGAACACCACCCGGACCCGTCGATCGATCGCAGAGCGCGCATGCACAGCATGAACACCGCTCACCCCACCACCTCAACATCAACCCCCCAATGCCGCCGCACATCCGGGTAATCGTAGAGTGCATCTTTCATGGCCGAGATCGTGGGCGCACGCTTGCCGGCCGACGCCGTGCGCGGCAGGTCCGACGCGGCCAGGGCATCGAGCGCGGAACGCAGGCTCGCCCTGGCGTGGCGTAGCTCTTCCTTGGCAAGGAGCAGGTTCTTCAAGCCGACCGGCCCGCTGGTCAGGCCGTGCTTCAGGGCCTGGCCGACCAGTGCCAGTTCGTCCCGCGTGGAATGAACGTGCTTGCGGTAGCCGGCCGTGGTGCGCAGATCGACGCTGCGGTTGTCGGCGCGGAAGACCCATTGGTCCTCGTGCGCCTCGTAGGTTTGGGGACTGACCCTCAGTTGCGACATCAGCTTCTTGTTGTCGGCCTTGCTCATGCGGACCTCGCCCGTGGCCGCGGTGAAGACCGTGCCGCCCACCACGCCGGTGCCTACCGCGGCCACCTCCGGTGCTGGCTGCAACGCGCCGGTGTTGCCCTGCGCATCGTGCGTGTAGAACGCATCGATGGAGGTGATCGCGTCGATGATCGGCAGGGACGTCCCCGTCGATATGCCGCCGTGGAATGCCTGGACGTAGCGCTGCACGATCTGCGCGCCCTCGCCCGGTTTGCGAAGGCGTGCGTGGCGGTTGGCCTTTTCGAGCTGGTTCAGGTCATCCAGGCACCGCCCGATCAGGCTGTCCGAGGGGATGCTGTGCCAGCGCTCGATGTCGAACGACTCGAAATGGCCGGCATGCTGTTTCGCCTCGCTGATCCGAAGCTCCAGATCCCACTGTTGCTGCTCCAGATTCCGCAGTTGCTCGCGCTGCGGCACGAGTGCGCGCGCGGGCGTGCCCGTGCGTCGCTGCGCCTCGATCTTGTTCTCCTGCTTGCCGATCTTGTTCTCAAGTTCGGCGTGCTGGCGCATCAGCTCGCCCAGCCCATCCTCATAGACCTCCCGGATGGCCGCGATCTGCACCTCGGGCTGCGTCATGAACGACCGCCGCAGCGCGGGCTCGGACACATGTTCCGGCTTCAGCTTCGTGAAATGGATGCGCGCCGCACCCTCCTTGAGGAAATCCCCCCACTTGGTGTTGGCGCGCAGGTTGTACCGGTGCTTGGAGCGCCGCTCGTCGAGGTAGCCCGCCCCCCATTGCAGCGGGATGGTGGCACCGACAATCGCCGGCCCGGCGATCTGCCCGACCACCGGAACCGTAGCCGTGATGACAGCGCCCGCGGCCGCCAGACCGTTGACCGCCATGCCCCAGCCCTTGCTGTAGGTCTGCGTGCGGTTCAGGCCGATGCGGCGGCGATACTGGCGATCGGCGATGTTGTGCAGGGCCAGGAAGGCGTCCACCAGGCGCCCCAGCGCTTGCGGGTCGCTGCGGTGGGCGTGCCTGAAATGGCGGATGGCCTCATCGAGCTGCCCGCGCTTTTCCTTCGCCGCTTGCAGGATGCGCCCCATGTCGTCGCTCTTGTCGATCTGCGGCGCGACCACAGGCAGCCCGCCGACGCGCTTGAACGCCTCCTTGACGTCCGTGATCGACCGCAGGGTGCCGGTCAGGGCGGGGTTGATGACGTTCGGCGGCAGTTCGTGCGACAGGATCTTGACGCTCTTCTTGATCCCCTTCACCACGGCCGACGTCGCGTGCTTCACGCCGGGGAGTTCCGACACCCCCATGCTGATGCCGGTGGCGGCTGCGCTCACAACGCGACCAGCCACGCTGTGCAGGCCCTCGTACAGCCCAGCCTTGTGGATGCCCTTGCGGTATTGCTTAACGTCGATATTCAGCGCGGCCAGCAAGTGGTGCTGCGCGAGGTCGGTCAACAGGGTGCGGCTGTAGCGGTGCGGGTGCTTTTGCACGTCGGCGATCAGGTCGTCGACCGGCTTGTCGAGCAGGGTCTGAAAGCGCTGCGCGCTGGCCGGCAGGCGCGGCAATCTTGGCATGAACCGCGCCAGGTTGTTTTTTTTCTCGCAATAGATCTCGGCCGCGCGACGCAACTTGATGGCCGCGAGCGCGCGCTGAACGTCCAGCGGCCGCTGGATGGCCGCCTGATAGTCGGCCAGCAGTTCCGCCCGCCGGGCGCTGCCGGTGGGCACCGGGCCCTGCGCCACGCTACCCGTACTGTCCGTGCTGCCCACGTGGCCGGACAAGGAGGACACGCCGGACGCTGCCACATCCGGCACGTCCGGTACCGGCAGGCGCTCCATGCCCGGCTGCGAAGCGATGGGCGGCAACGTGGCCTGGCGGCGGAGCATGCCTTGCACACCGAGGTCGGACTGGGAGCGGCCAACGTGGCCTTTATCGGCCAGGCCCCGCAGGGCTGGGCTGGCGGTCCGTGGCGCCTGCACATCGCTGCGGCGGCGGGGTGAAACCTGCTCGCGGGCTTCGGGCGGCGATCCATCCGGCGCGGAGATCGGGGCCGTATGGGTGGGGAGTGTTTTCGGGATCATGGTGGTCACTACGTCCTGAATTCGGAACGGCCGATGCGAAAGCGATGAAGGCCTTCGCCTTCGCGCCATGCGTTTTGCGTTCGCTGGTGGATGTAGTGTGCGGTTGCAGCATGCAACGATTTCTGCCTGCACCGAAGATGTGTTCGCATAAGCGAACGTCATTCGCCGACGTGGTGTCGATTTGTGATATGCGGCTTTCGCATATCGATAGCCGTTTTGGGTTGCACCATGGTTTTGCTGTGTCCATTGGGGGCTGGCGCGGCCGGCTGATGTGAGGTCGTAGACGTGCCTCTTCGTCGTGCGGATTCCGGCGGTTTCGTTGGAAAGACAGCGTGTCAATCCACGACTTGCCAAGCCTCCGATCGCGATCCGGCACGGCCAGCCGCGCGGCCGGCTACGCCTGCGTGAGACCTCCATCGGCCGCGCCGGACACGGATGCGCCCCCGGCGTCCCGGTGGGTGTCTTCGGTGACCTCCGACCGGTCGGTCTCGGGGCCGGCAGGCCACGGCGCACAGGCCAGTGCCGTCAGGTAGTTGTCGCGCCACCACCGCAGGTCTTCGGTTTCGATATTGCGCATCAGGCCGGCATGCCGCGCCTTGCGCTCTTCGAGCGGCATGGACAGGGCCTGCGCGTAGGCATCGGCGGTGGCGGCCCGGTTTTTCGAGGGCACCAGCAGCGCGTCGCGCAGTTGCGACGCGGCGCCCGCGCCCTTGGACAGCACCAGGACGCCGGGATCCCTGGAGGCCTGCGCGGCGACGTATTCCTTGGCGACGAGGTTCATGCCGTCCGCAACGGGCGTGACCACGCCGACCCGGCTCATCCGGTACAGCTGCGGCAAGGCGGCGCGGTCCACCGACTCGCTGAAATACATCACCGGCGTCCAGTCGCCGGTGCCGAACCAGTGGTTGATCTCCCGCACCAGCTTCTCGGTCTTGTCGCGCAGCCTGGCGTAGGCGGGAATGCCTTGCCGCGTCGGCGCGGCGATCTGGACCAGCGTGACCTTGCTGCGCATGCGGGCATGGGTCTGCAGCAATTGGCGGAACGCTTTCAGGCGCGTCGGGATGCCCTTGCTGTAATCCAGCCGATCGACGCCGATCATCAGCACGCGCCTGCCGGCCGCATCGCGGACTTCGTCGATGACGGCCTGGGACGCGGGGCTCGGCACGAGCGCGCGCAGGCTTTCGACATCGATGCCGATCGGGAAGGCGTGGATGCTGTCATGGCGGCGCTCGGACTGCGCGGCGATGTTCTCCGCGTCCCAGTACCGTTGGAGGTTGATCACATCCCGGGGGCTCTGCATGCCGACCAGGTCGTACGACGCCAGGGCCCGCATCAGTTGCCGATGCTGCGGAATGCGCCGGATGACCTCGGGCGACGGCAGCGGAATATGGTTGAAGAAACCCATGCGCTGCGTGCAGCCGAGCGCGCGCAGCGCCTGCGCGAACGGGATGAGATGGTAGTCGTGGACCCACAGGATGTCGCTGTCCCTGAGCATGGGCCGCAGATGGGACGCGAGCATCCGGTTCACGGCCTCGTACGCCTTGAAGTACGCCGGGTTCAAATCCGCCCATTTCACCCGCTCGTGGAAGATGGGCCAGAGCACCGAATTCGAAAACCCCGCGTAGTAGCCCTCGTAATCGGTCCGGCTGAGATCGACCTGGGCCAGCGTCGTGCGCCCGAACGGCTCGGTCTGCACGCAGGCCGTGTCGGGTTCGTCGACCGTCTTGCCGCTCCAGCCGAACCACAGTCCGTCGGTGTCGCGCATCATGTCGCCCAGCGCGACGGCGAGCCCGCCAGCGGCGGGCCGCTGCGGATCGATCAAACGGTTGGACACCACGACCAGCCGCGGCCGCGCCTCGGGCGTGGCCGAAACGTCGGAGGCGCAGCGCCGGAAGCGCGCGGCGCGCAGCTCCTGCGAGCGCGTGCGGACGGGCGGCGACGGCAATCGCTCGAATTGCGGGTGGCGCGGGCGCGGCCGGCTGGCCGGTTGGAAAGGATCGGCGCGTTGGGCTTCGCCGTCGGAGATCGCCAGGGAAGACGTGCCGGCTGATGTGGAAATGATCGGGCGCATTGGGTGTTTGTGTTGCCTTTGGTTGTGGTTGGTATTCCGGCCCAGGGGCTGGCCGGGTGCGGGCTGGCAATGCGCTGCCGGTGGGGGCTCGGATCCTTGCAGCGTCAGCGCCTGCCTTTCTTTCGATGGATCGGACGGACACCGTCATGGGGGGTTTTCATTTCAAAATCATTATCAGAGACACAAAATATAATTTTCCGACCCACAACAAAATCCAAATGCCGAACCAAACATAATCAACAACATAATCAAAAACAAAACGGCGGGAACGATATATCCAATCTCAACGAATCCTCAAATCCGGTGCGAAAAGTTGCTTTTCCTTGCGAAGCGGGCGGTTGAACGGCAGGGGCGGCCGGCAGGCGCAGCCGGCCCACCGCGAGGGCGGCTGGCGCAGGATCATCAGAGAAATGCCGGCGCCCGCGGAAAGATTTCCATCCGTTCACAAAGAAGGGCGGCGATGGGGCTAACATGCTGCCTTTCGCGACCATGCAGCGAGAGCGCGGCCGCGGGCGCCGGGCGTCCGGTTCGCCCGGGCCGCGCAGCAGGCCATCTTCAAAATCAAAAACAACAGGAACGGGGCAGCCCCATGACTCAACACCCTCAACCCTCTGCGACGCCGCCTGAACCGAGCGGACAGGAGCACCAACCCGCCCTCCGCCGCGTGGCCGACGCCACCGTGCGCGACGCCAACCAGCTGCTCAACAGCAACGGCAGCCTGGTGTTCGGCAACGGCCTGATCGCCACCATCCTGGCGCTGGTGCTGGGCTTCCTGTGCCTGCTGGGGGTGATGGCGTTCCACTTTCCGCAATACCTGACGACGCCCGAGCTGCGCCATGCGTACTCGGTGGACGTGATGCGGCAGATCCTGTTCTTCTCGCTGCTGGTGTCAGGCGGCCTGGCGCTGGCCAATATCGTGCTGGACAACCGCCGGCGGCTGAACGCCCTGGCCTTCGCGTTCGTGCTGGCCGCCGTGGCGCTGGGCGGCTCGCGCGTGCAGGTGGGCAATTTTCCGGATCACACGCCGTACATCGGGCTCGACTGGTTCATCCTCGACCTGCTCGGCTCGACCGTGATCTTCGTGCTGCTGGAGAAGCTGTTCCCGCTCTACAAGAAGCAGCCGGTGTTCCGCCCCGAATGGCAGACCGACATGGTGCACTTCGCGGTCAACCACTTCATCGTGGGGCTGGTGCTGCTGGTGGTGAACTTCCTGATCCACCGCGTGTTCGGGTGGATGGTCAACGCCGGGTTCCAGCAGATGGTGCAGCAGATCTGGTTCGTGCCGCAGTTGCTGTTGTGCATGCTGGTGGCGGACCTGATGGAATACGTCACGCACCGCGCGTATCACGAGGTGCCGTTCCTGTGGCGCTTCCATGCCGTGCACCACAGCGTCAAGACGATGGACTGGCTGGCCGGCTCGCGCCAGCACATCCTGGAGCTGATCGTGACGCGGGTGGCGGTGCTGGGGCCGCTGTTCGTGCTGGGATTCGACAAGTCGGTGGTGGACACCTACATCATCATCGTGGGCTTCCAGGCGGTGTTCAATCACGCCAACGTGCACCTGCCGTGGGGGCCGCTGAAGTACATCTTCGTGACGCCGGACTTCCACCACTGGCATCACTCGTCGGAAGACGAGGCCATCGACAAGAACTATGCGGCGCACTTCGCCTTCATCGATTACCTGTTCGGCACGGCGGTGAAGTCGAAGAAGGCTTTCCCGGAAAAGTACGGCGTGGTGGGCGACTACATGCCCGACGGCTTCGTCAATCAGCAGCGTTTTCCGTTTCGTCGCACTCCGACCTGAGCCCGCCATGCCCATCACGTCCGCCACGCAGCGCCTGATCGACCGCCTCGGCCTCGAGCCGCACCCGGAAGGCGGCTTCTATCGCGAGACCTATCGCAGCGAGGAACGCATCCATCGGGGCGTCCCGGCCGTCGAGCGCGCGGCCTGCACCGCCATCTACTACCTGCTCGCCGAGGATGCGTATTCCGCCTGGCACCGCATCCAGTCGGATGAGCTGTGGCATTTCCATGCTGGGGACCCGCTCAACGTGTACGTGCTCGAAGACGGCGGGGCTGTCACGACGCACCGCCTCGGGCACGCGGTCGAGGACGAGCGGTCGACCTACCAGGCGATGGTGCCGGCGGGCCGCTGGTTTGCAGCGGAACGCGTCGCCGGTGCGCACGGCTACGCGCTCGTGGGCTGCACCGTCGCGCCGGGGTTCGAATTCAGCGAATTTGTGCTGGCGGAAAGCCGTGCACTGCTGGAGAGTCATTCTGCACATGGCGATTTGATCCTGAGGTTGGCAGCGGAATCGTCCAAGCCCTGACCGGCCGCGCTCAGCACCACACAACGCGCTCGTAGCCGACCGTGCGGCGATACACGTGGCGCCCGTGCCATGTGCTGTATTCCATGTAGGCGCAGGTCAGAATGACGATCCAGGTGGCTGTGGCTGACATGATTTCCTCCCCCTCTGCCGTGGCGCCGATGCGTGTCTGACCGGCACATCTGCAGTGTATGAAGGGGCCGGGCCAAACCATTGCCCGAGCAGTGATGGTTCTCCGGCCCTATTCCCGGAGCTGATTCCCGGGAGGATTCTGGGCGTCACTTCCCGTGCGATCAGGGAGACCGGACGCCGCTCAGGCGCCTAGGCGGACCGCCGCAATGCGCGGAACGCCGCCGGCTCCCACACGCGCATGGCGAGCAGCAGCGCCGTCCCGCGCTTCTCGGCGCGCGGTGCGGATGCGGCCTCATCGTGCAGCGCCGCCACCTTGGCGCGCAGCTTGCGCAGTTCGACCTGCAACTGCGCGTATCCCGCCCGGGTCAGCATGCCGTGACTGAAGTCGAGGGTCTCGTCCGCCGCGTCGAAGCGGCTTTCCATGAAATCCGGCATGCCCTGCTGCAGGAAGAACTGGCGGATGGGGCCGTACGGCAGCCAGTCGAAATCGCGCGCCACCAGCAGCTGGATGCGGTTGCCGGGCTTGAGCATCACCATACCCATGCGGTCGAGCACCAGCAGGCACCGGATGCATTCCGCCTCCGACAGGCGGTAGGTCGACACCATGTCGGCCAGGCTCCAGTGATTCAGTGCGCAGACGGCCACCAGCAGCAGCTTGTCGTCGGAGACCAACTGGGCTTCCTGTGCATGCGTGAGCGTATGGACGCGTGCCTGCGAGGCGTCCGCTTCGCGCAGCAGTTCCGCCATGGTCATGCCGAGCAGTTCGCTGAACTGGGCCAGCCGGTCCAGCGTCAGGCGGCCGCTCGCAAGCATCCGCTTCACACTCGGCTCCGATAGGCCCAGCGCCTGCCCAACGTCGCGATAGGTCAATCCGGCCGCCTTCAGTTGGCGCTTGAGGGTGGCGATCAGCTGTGAGACTTCCGTCATATCGGTATCGTTTTTTGATACTTGCAGTGTCGATTCCGGCAGTTTTACAGATTCAAGGTGCGCAATCCAGCCCCATCGACCACTCTGCCGCTGTGCCGCCGAGGCACCGCGCGGCATGCCGCCGCGACCGCCCCGCCCCCTCGCAACCGGAACTGGAGACCCCCTTGAAACCGATCCTGCTGCCCTTCTTTTGCGCGCACGGCCGGCTATCCCGCCGCGGCTGGCTGTTCCGCCTCGCGGGGCTGGCGCTGGCCTGCGCCGCCCTTGGCTCGCTCGCGGCCTCGGCGTGGGGGGATGGCGCGGCGACGCCGTTCAGCGCGCTCTTCCTGGGGGCGGCCGCCGTGCTGTCGATCCAGCGCCTGCACGATGCCGGCATGAGCGGATGGCAACTGCTGTGGGCACTGGTGCCGGTGCTGGGGCCGCTGTGGCTGCTGGCAGCGCTGCTGCGGCGTGGCGTGGGCGACGCGAGCCGTTTCGCGAAACCCCTGCCGCGCACCGATTACCTGCAAGTCGACATCGCGGGGTGAGGCCATGACGACCATCAACGATGTCACGCGGCTCAACCGCGTCCCGGTCGTCTCCATCGTCCACCCCAAGTCGACGCAGGATGTGGCCGACGCGCTCACGGGCACGGTCTTCCCCGTCTCGGTCGGCGGCGGCCACTTCAGCATGGGCGGGCAGACCGCCAGCCCCGGCTCGCTCCACCTGGATCTGCGGCAGATGAACCGCATCTTGCGCTTCGACCCCGCGGCCGCGATCGTCCGCGTGCAGGCCGGCGTGCGCTGGTGCGACCTGCAGCGCTTCATCGATCCGCATGGCCTGGCCGTCAAGATCATGCAGACCTACGCCAACTTCACGGTGGGCGGCACGCTGTCGGTCAATGCGCACGGGCGCTACCTGGCGGGCCCGGTGGTCTCGTCCGTGCGGTCCATCACGCTGGTGCTGGCCGACGGTGACATTCTCGAAGCCAGCCGCGAGCAGCATGCCGACCATTTCCACGCGGCCATCGGCGGATACGGCGCGATCGGCATCATCACGGAAGCGGAGCTGGAGCTGCCCCCCAATACGCGGGTCGCGCGCAGCGTCACCAGGCTGAGCCTGGACGACTACCTGCCGTGGTTCGATGCCAACGTGCGAGGCCGCGACGACGTGGTCTTCCACAACTTCGATCTCTACCCGCCGCATTACAGCGCGGGCCGCGCGGTCAGCTGGACGGAAACCGACCGGCCCGCGACCGCGCCCCGCCTGCAGGCGCCGAAGCGGACCTTCCCGCTGGAGCGTTATCTGCTCTGGACCATCACCGAAGCGCCGCTGGGCAAGCTGCGCCGCAAGCACCTCTACGACCCGCTGCTGTATCGGCGCGGCAAGGTGCACTGGCGCAACTATGAAGCAGGCTACGACGTGGCCGAACTGGAACCGGCCGACCGCACCCATCGCACCTACGTGCTGCAGGAATACTTCGTGCCGGCCGCGCAGATGGCGCGCTTCGCCAAGGCGCTGGGCGCCATCCTGCGGCGCTACCGCGTCAACGCGGTCAACGTGTCGGTCCGGCATGCCCGCGCTGACGAGGCCACGCTGATGTCGTGGACGCGCGGCGAAACCTTCGCCTTCGTCCTGTACTACAAGCAGCGCACGCGACCCAACGCGCTCGACAAGGTGGCGGTCTGGACGCGCGAGCTGATCGACGCGGTGCTCGAATCGGGCGGCACCTACTACCTGCCCTACCAGGTGCACGCGACGGCCGCGCAATTCCACTGCGCCTATCCGCGTGCGCGCGAGCTGTTCGCGCTCAAGCGCCGGCTCGATCCGCACGATCGGCTGCGGGGCGCGCTGTGGGACCGCTACTACGCGCCGGAGGCATCCGCGCAGCCCGCCGAGCCTGCGCACACCGGCACGCTGTTCGCTTCGGTCTATGGCGACATCGACGAAGCCGACCGCTTCTACACCTTCCTGCAGAACATCTTCAATGTGGTGCCCGAAGATCGCCTGCACACGCTGATCCGGCAGTGCGTGGCAGCCGCCGGCGACGACGACGAGGCCATCTATCGGGCCATCCAGGCAGGGCTGCCCGGCGTTACCCCGCGCCTGGCGATGCTGACGCACGCCCTGCCGGCGCTGGCCCGGCAAAAGCGCGAGATCGGCCGGCAGACCGCGCAGCTGCTCGGCGGTGCCCAGCCGCGCGACTACGTGGAGATCGGCACCACCGGCCGCTATGTCCACGCGCTGCGACGGCACGCGGGGGTCTCGGGCCGCGTCACCCTGGTCACCGATACGGCGCCTGGGTTCACACCCGCCGATCTCGCCGAACGGGGGCAACTCCTGCGGCTCGGCCGCGCCGTCAAACTGAACGACTACGCCCCGCTGACGCTGCCGCCGGCCAGCGCGGACCTGGTGAGCTGCTTCATCGGTCTGCACCACATGGCGCCGGAGAAGCTGCAGCCGTTCCTGGAATCCGTTGTCCGGGTGCTCCGCCCCGGCGGCTGGTTCGTGCTGCGCGAACACGATGTCGCATCGACCCGCATGGAGCACTTCGTGGCGCTGGCGCACACGGTCTTCAACGCGGGCCTCGGCGAGCCCTGGGCCGTGAATGCCGCCGAGCCGCGCGGCTTCGACAGCGCGACGGCCTGGATCCGGCGCATCGAACGCTGCGGGCTCCGCCACGTCGGCAAACCCTTGCGCCAGGCGGGCGATCCGACCGACAACCTGCTGATGGCATTCGTACGCGAAGGAGCACAGGCATGAAGCGCGCGATCCGATCCACCGTGGCCGCGCTGCTCGCATACGCGGCCGCGGCCTGCATCGCAGCGGGCCCCGGCCTCGGCACCAGTCCCAGCCTCGTGCCGGCCGACAACCGCCGCGGCGCCGAGCAGACGCTGCTGACCTATCCGGAATGGTTCCTCGTGCACAGCCCGGCGGAATATGCGCGCACGGTGCGGTCGGGGCCGCCGCACGGCTTCCCCTTCCTCGCGCATGTCGGACAGCTGTGGACCGGCTACGCCGCCGTGACGCGCGAGCAGGTGCGCGGCGGCCATCCGCTCAATCCGGGGTATCACCTGATGATCGGCGTCATCGCCACCAGCACGACGGTGGAATATGGATTGCGCGCGGCCTACGAGAACACGGTCGGCCGCCTCAGCTGGATGCTGAGCGATCGCCGCCCCTCGGCGGACGACCGTTTTGCCGCGCAGGCCGCCCAGGACTATGTCGACTTCATCCGGCAGGAGCCGTGGTACCTGTTCGATTTCCCGGCGCGGCTCAAGGGGCTGTGGGCCACACTGCTGCGCGGCCCAGGCCTGCCGCGCCAGCTCGAGCGCCGTTACGCGCTCACCTCCGAGTACGCGATCAAGGCGGTCTACGGCAAGCTCATCGAATGGGCGACGCGCGCCATCTACACCCCGGCGCGCATGACCACCGCTGTCGTGGTGGACCGCCTGCCCGCCCCTTGGACGCCACCGCCGCGCGTCGCCGTGCTGGCGCGCTATCCGGACGGGCGCGCCCTGCTGGCCCTGCCGCGCTATTTCGACTTCCGCATCGCGGCCACGCGCTTGGCCAACGACGGCATCGGCATCCTCGACATCGCGGGCAATGCGTCGGAGATTCTCGTCACGCTGTGGAAGCCGCACGATGCCGCCACGGCGCAGTTACCGGGCCGCGTACTGTTCACGCAGGCCATGTCCGACCCGCCGGGCCAGCAGCGCGTCGCGGTACTGATGCCGGTGGCGCGGCTGTCGGCCTTGCTGCGGACCGCTCCACGGCAGGGCTGGACCGTGGAGCATGTCTACGACTACTGACGAAGCAACCGAAGTGGACACTACGGGCGCCGGCCGCACGCACCCGCGATGCCACCATCCACAAGGCGCATGGCACGCCGCCCCGGCTCAGATGGAAACGGCATGCGCGCGGTTGCCCAGCGCGCGCACCACGCTGAACACCGTCAGCGCCGATGTCTTGGGATTGGCCGCCAGCGGCTTGCCACGCATGATCAGCTCGAAGCCGCCGAACGCGCCGCGCGCTTCCACGTGGTGGATGTTCTCGTCGATGGTCGGGTCGGCCAGCAGCCTGACGTGGGTGCGCTCCATGCCGAGTCCGGCCAGCGCCAGCGTGGCCGCCACGTTGGCGTTCTTGGGGAACAGCCGCGCCGCATCACTGGCCTTGCCCTCGAAGATCACGGTCGGCTGGTCCAGCGCGTCGAGGTCGAACTGCCGCTCGGCCGGCGTGTCCTTCCATGCCCGGGGCGGCTTGCGGCCCGTGTAGACCACGGCGTCCAGGCCGCCCACGCGCGCCGCCGCCAGCGCATCGATGGCACCGATGGCGCCCGACAGCAGCTGCATCTGCGCATGGCCGCGACGCGCCGCCGCCTCCAGCCGTTCGGCCAGGCCGGGCTCGGACAGCGCGCCCACCGACACGACCAGGCAGTCGATGCCCTGCTCGAGGGCCGGCACGACATGCTCCCGCAACGCGTCGTGGCTGGCGCATTCGACCAACAGATCGGGGCGATCCGCCTGGGCAGGCAAGCGGGTCATCACCCGCGTCCGCGGCGCGAACGGCGCAATGGCGGCCCGCGCGCGATCCATGCCGTGCTCGGGCACGATCACGGTGTCGAAGCAGAGATCGGGGTCGCTCTTGAGCAGCTCCAGCACGCCCTGCCCGATCGCCCCGCAACCGACCATCGATACATGCAGCATCTTCAGCTCCTTTTGCTGTACCACCGTTGTCCGGCTCAAGCCTCGAGCCCCCTGTTGGTTATTCTTGATGACACCGTCCCCTTTGTCATGTACCGGCACGATGGCCCGCCGCCGTGACAGGCACCGCCGGAAAACCGCGCGGGCCGGGCATCGGCGGGGATGCCTTGCCTGCCCCGAGGGGATGGGGAAATCCCTATGCCGGCCGCCACAGGTTGAAAGTTAGGCGAAAGCATGCATGCCATACAGTACGCCCATTGCTTGGCGTGATGTTTCCGCAGGTGCACTTAACAGTCATCGACATAGACGGGGATGGTCGGGTGCCAGGCAAGCCTTCCGGCCGTGATCGTAGCCGGAGGCCGGTGGTGGTCCGATTGGGGAATCCGGACCGAGCTCTGCCGGCCCTGCAGCCCAATCGATCGTTTTTTCCTGCTGTCAACCCTTCTGGCCCGCCGCTCGGCGGGCTTTTTCTTTGGCCGCCTCCGGAGCGCACCGTCGGCCGGCCACCCTCCACGGGCGGGGTGCTCGGGCCTTACCGCCGACACGATGCCGAACACGGCAGTGCGCGCTCTAGGCAGAGTGGCCCCAGCAGCAGGTGCCGCGCAAGGGCCACGCGCAACCAAAGCACCGCGCACGCACCACGGCTGCGCATGGCGAATTGAGCATGACGAGCGACCGCCCCACCCCTACATCTGAAACGCCGACGCCGCCGTGCGCCGCCTGCGGCCGATCGCGATGTGCACCCACAGCGCGATGCACGCCGCGAGCCCCGCGATCCAGTGCAGCACCTCCGCGCACTGGCGCGGCAGTTCGCCGTTGACGTAGTACAGCGCGTAGCCCGTCACCACCAGCAGCGCCGTCAGTCCGCCGAACACCGCGCCCGCGGCGCGATTGCGCCGCCGCACCCAGGCGTTGCGGATATGCGGGCTCCACAGCATCCCGAGCAGGTAGAGGCTGGCCATGGCGGCGGCGCCGTGCAGCTTCATGCTCCAGGCCACCACGGCCATGCCGCCTTCGCTGCCGTCGTCGGTGAAGTGCTGGACCAGCCAGGCGAGCCCCGTCAGCAGCAGGACGCCGAACACACCGTAGACCATCCAGCGGCGCCGCCGCGTCAGGCGAAAGGCGCTGTCGCGCAGATGATGGGCGAAGCGTGGAGATGCGGACATGGCGAGGGATGAAGACGGGTTGGGCGGTTGAAGCGGCGAGTATACGTGGCCACTTCGCGCGGGCCGGCCCCTCCGAAGCGCCCGGACCACACCGCCCGCCCGCGGCTCACGCGCCGGAGCGAATCGGCCGCCCGGCTACCCCGGGCACACGCTGCGCCGGCACACCGTCGACCAGCGACAGAAAGAAGCGTCGGCGTGATAGACGTGGCGCCTCGGCCTCCGGCTCGGGTTTCGGGTGGTCGTCGAACAGACTGTGCAGCGCCGCATCGCTCATGCCGGACGCAATCGCCGTCTTCCACAGCGACAGCTCGTGATTGAGCGACAAATTGACCCGACTGGCCGCCGCGTCGTTGTACGTGACGATGCGCACACCGCCGCGCGCCTCGGCGGCATAGGCGCCACCCCGGTCGCGATGCCCACCGTCGGCCCAGTCCGGATGCTGCATGAAGAACGGCACGGACTGGATCGGATCCATATGGCGCGTGAACTGGCGCAGCGTGAAGCGCAGCGCGCCTTCCTGCGGCGCGGCCAGCCTCGGCGGGGCACTGCGGTAGGTGTCTTCGACCCCTGTGCGCCCCAGGCGCGGCGGGTTGAAGGCGTAGGTGCTGACCTTGCCGTGCACGCCGCTCGCGCCGAGAAAATTGGCGATGTCGAAGCTCGCCAGCGTCGCCACGACCGCGCCCAGGCTGTGGCCCACCACGGACACCGACAGCGGTTGCCGCCGCTCCCGCGCCGTGGCCGCGTAGCCGGCCAGGATCTCGGCCATGCGCAGGCCGCCGCCGCGCCGCGCGAGCGCTTCGGCCTGCCAGCGCTCCTGCCAGCCGGCACCCACGTGGCCCAGCCGGGGCAGCCGGCCGTCGAGCGGATTGACGTGCGGGTGGGCGATCTGGCTCTTGAGATCGCACAGCAGATCCTCCGTCTCCTCCATGCGGGTCCCCGAGAACCCGACCACCACCGCCAGCACGTCGCGATGCGCGACGCTCTCCCAGCATTTCAGCGTGGGCGTGGACATCTCCCCGGCAAACCGCAACTGGCCGACATCGGCGACCTGGCCGAGATCCGCCGTGTAGGCTTCGCCGGCGCATGCCCGCATGCATTCGAGCACCTCGCGACGGCGGGCATCCAGGTGGCCCGTGCCCGGGCGCGGACGGACCGAGCCGGACGCCAGTTCCACCTGGCGCAGCGCGCCGGCAAGATCGACGCGCACCGGATCGATCGACTTCACCCGGTCGGCGGGCGCGCGCACGGAACTCGCGCGAATGACCACGGGGCGCCGCGATGCCGGCCCGGCCGTGGCGCAGTTGCGCAGATCATCCAGTGACGCAGCGCGCCGGGGTGGCTTGCGGGCGGGCGAGTCGGATGCCGATGCGGGCATCCGCAGGGTCACGGCAGGATGGCCGGGCGAGCCATCTTCCGATGGACGAAACAATGTGCCGGTGGAGAAGGAGCGGAGGATGGGGGCGGTCAAAGCTGCAGCTGGAACATGGCACGGCCCGCGGTGCGTTCTCCGGAACCTGCGGGCCAAACGAAGCGCGCAGTCTACGTGCGTTCCGCCGCCCCGCCCGCACACTCGAGCGAAGCGCCCTCCACGGCTGCGAAGACCCGCAGCCGGGCGGCCCACCGGCGAGCCGCCCTGCGGCTCAGCCCTTCACCAGCGCCAGCTGCGCCAGCACGGCGATGCGCCGGATGCCATCCGTCAGGTGCGTGCACGACAGCGTGGCGCCGCTGATGTTGTTGATGTCCTCGCCGACGCGCAACGCCGACCGGGCCGACTTGCCGGTGAACTGCGCGCGCCACGGCTTGTTGCGCACCTCGTAGCCGTGGCTCTCGCGGTACGCGAGGATTTCCACGTCGACGATCTCGCCGGCCGGGCTCAGGCCGACCGCGTAGTTGATCAGCTCGAACTTGCCGATCACCGCATCGGTCACGACATAGCCCAGCGGCTTGCCGCCCTGCACCGCCCGCCAGACGCGCCACGCGCCGGCACGCGGCGGGCCGCCGGCGCGGTCGGCCAGCTGCTTGAGCTGATCGGCGGACAGCGCGAGCGCCACCGGCTCGAACTCTGCGGCATCGGGAAAGATCGTCTTCTGAGCGTCGGCGACGGTCATGTAATCCGCCGCATATGCCCGGGTCACGACCACGCCCGGCGCGCCGACGGCAGCGGCGCAGACCAGGACGACGGGAACCGGCTGGTAACGCATGGCATCTCCCTCCACTCGATTCGGCTTAACACTAGAACGACACGCCCAGGCCCAGGTCGACGCGCGAGAAATCGCGGTTCTGCGTGAAGCGCTGGTAGTCGATCTTGAACACCACGTTCGGATTCAGGTAGAAGTTTGCGCCGATGGTGTAGACCGTGTCGGACAGCATCGGCCAGCCGGCGGGCGACGTGAAGCCCGGCGCCAGGCCCTCGTACTTCGAGCCCATGTTGTAGCGCTCATAGCGGACGAACGGCGCCAGGCGGTAATCGCCCTTCTGCCACACGTTGTAGGCGGCCTGCAGGAACCAGCCATAGAACGCCGCCGGCATCGGGTTGGCCGCGCCCGGGTTCTGCTGGTTGGCGACCGCGGTGTTGCTGAACGTGCCGTAGGCATACAGGGCGGACAGATCCCACTTGCCCGGCGTCCAGCGGGCGTGCGCTTCGTACAGGGTGGCGCGCTGATCGGGCAGCGGCGCCTCGGTGCTCGCACGGCTGCTCTTGCCGGTGAAGACCGAGCCGCCCAGCGTCACGCCGGGGATGCCCGTGTAGTTGAGCGCGACGTACTGCGACAGGTTCCTGGCGTTGGCCAGCCCCAGCTCCTGGTGCGACGTCTGCATCGGGGCGCTGCCGCTGTTCTGCATGTCCAGCGCGGAGCTGAACAGCGGGTTCCCCGGGTTGAAGTTCCATTTGGCCAGATCCAGGCCGGTGGTCAGGCCCACGTTCCAGTTCAGGCCGAAATCGGTATCGCCGTACAGCGACAGGCCGCCTTCGCGCCACGTGCTCGGAATGATCAGCGTCTCGACAAAGTTGCGATGCACGCCGTAGTAGTTGGTCGGCTCGTGGTTGCGGTTGAGGAAGCCCGCCGGAATCAGGAACAGGCCCGCGTTCAGGCCCACCTTGTCGGTCAGCTTGTGCTCGATGTAGAACTGCTCGACCTCGAACTCGCCCGCATCGGACGACGAGGCGATCGCATGCTCGATCTCGAACTCGGAGTTGAAGCGGGTCTTGTCGTCGAAGCGGTAGCCGATGCCGAACACGGCGCGCGCCAGGTCCATCTTGGTGTCGTCGGTGTTACGGGTCGGGCGGCTGTAGTTGGCCTCGCCGTAGCCCCACAGCGTGAGGTTGTCCAGCGGCGAGGGCCTGGCCTGCGCCAGCTGCGCGGTCTGCACGGTCTGCTGCACGTTCTGCAGGTCGGCGCCCTGCTGCGCCTGGGTCTTGGCCTGCGTCTGCTGCTGCGAGGCCAGGGCGGCGTTCTGCGCGCGCACGTCCTTCAGTTCGGCCCGGAGCGCCTCGATCTGCGCGGCCATCGCGTCGAGCCTCTGCTCGAGCTGCTGGGTGGTAGCGGCCTCGGCCGCACCGGCCCCCATGAGGGCGATGACGGCCGTGGCCGACAAGGCGGTTCGCTTCATTGTGTGGCTCCCTGGTGTGATCGGATGATCTGGATGGGCTCGCCTTGGCAGCCGTGGCTCCGGCCGCCGGGACGGATTGGATGCGCGCGGCCGCCACGGTGTCGGCCGTCGACGACTGGCACTGCGCCGGCACGCTGTAGGCGGACGGGTTGGCCGGATCGAACCCGTCGGTCAGCGCGCACAGGAAATGCACCACGTCGCTGATCTCCTGGTTCGTCAGCGACGGCGCGGCGGCCGGGTTGTACGGCACTTCCAGCACGTTCACGTCATGGCCGCGCAAGCGAGCCCTCCCGCGATGCGCCACGCGGCCCACATCGCACGACGCGCGGCGGCGCCGTCTCCTTCTCGTTCTTTTTCTGGCATTTCCCTGAAGCGAACCCTGGCTGAAGCGCATGTCAGCGCTCAAATCAATGGGAATAGGAACAATTCGCATTCGCAGTCTAAGGGAACTGTCAGGGGAAATCCTTGGATTTGTGAAGAAGCCGCGTATACCCCGACCCAGCCGTTGCAGGCCGGCACCCACGGCAGGCGGCCATGGCGCATCCGACGACGCCATCGAATCGGTGGCCGGTCATCCCAGGAGTGCATGCGTCGATGCGCGAGCCTCACCGTCGTGCGGACAGTGCATGTGTGAGCGCCGCGCGAATGGCGGCACGAAGAGATGGCGGCCACCAGTTGCCGCTGCGCCACCCCGGGCGCGCAACGAACTGCATCCACCGTTTTGCCGATGCCGTGGTGTCCGGCGATGGCCCGGCTGTCATGCCCCGGTTTCGCCTAGACCTGCGGTATTGCGCGGAACCGCGGCCTGACACGCTCGGGCGAACGGCTCCCATATGACGCGAGGATTACATCGAACCGCCGATCCCGCCGGAAACCCCGATGCCCACACAGGAAATCCGCCCCCACGCAAACGTTGACGTGCATGCGGTCCGCTGCAATCATCACCCGCCGGCCACCATGACCTGGCCCAGGCCGGACGCACCGGGCCGGATGGCGTCACGCGCGCTGCCCCGGTCCTCACAAACCAAAAAAAGAACGCACAGGGACAGCACGATGAAAAGCAAGATCGTGGTCTACGGACCGCTGTACGGCAAGTGGTATGCGATTCTGGTCGACAACGGCGTCGCCGCGGAATCGCGTCAGTTCGGGTCTTACGAGGCGGCGGCCGACTTCGCCTCGCGCCAGTATCCCGATCTCGAACAGGAGCGGCAGCCCTACGCCCGCGGCCGCGAAGAGGCGGAAGCGCCAGCCTGACGACGCCATAGCGCCATAGCGCCATAGCGCCGTGGCGTCGTCAGCGTGGCGGCGCGCAGAAGCGGCCGGCGATCCAGTCGAACACGCTGCCCTCGCGCAGGACGCGGCTCTGCGCTTCGTTGCCGTAATGGATCTGGTAGAGGGGCTTGCCGGTGGCGTTGCGGGCACGGTAGAGCGTCTGCGCGATCACCGTGTAGGAGCGGTGCGCGCAATCCAGTACCACCTGCTTGACCGACGAGCGGATCGGCTGGCCATCGGCGGTCTTGATGGTGAAATCCGGCAGCACATTGCGCAGCAGCCGGAACGACACGGTGGGGGCCTCGGCCTCCACCCCGGCCGGCGGCTTGACCGACTGGCGATCGAGATACGACTCCACGCCGTTCACGCCGACGAAGCGGCGCCAGCGGGCATCCGTGCCGCTTGGCTCGGGCGCGGGTGCGCTCGCCGCCGCCTGCACCCCGTCACCGGTCGCCGCCGCCTGCGCGAACGCCGGTACCGATACCCACTGCGCGGCCACCAGCACGGTCACCGCGATGGCGCCTTGCCGGCGCCAGCCTCCTGTCTTCATGGAGCGGACTCACCTTGTACCCATCAGCCCGGCGATTCTACCGGCTGAACGCGCGCCGTGGCGTCAGGGCTGCGCTACGGGCTCGGCGGTCTCCACGCCGGCAAAGCGCAGGTACAGCGTGCGCAGCGCGCGCGTGAGCGGACCCGGCTGGCCGTCGCCCACCGTGACGCCGTCGATGGAGATGACGGGCATCACGAAGGTGGAAGCGCTGGTGAAGAACGCCTCGGCCGCCTGCTGCGCTTCCTGCACGGTGAAGGTGCGCTCCTCCAGCACCAGGCCGTGCTCGCGCGCCAGCGCCATCACCGAGACGCGGGTGATGCCGGGCAGCACGGCATTCGACAGCGGGCGCGTAATCAGGCGCTTGTCCGTGGTGATGATGAAGGCGGTGGACGAGGCGCCCTCGGTCACGCGGTCGCCGTCGGTCATCCAGGCTTCGCTGGCGCCGGCGCGGGCGGCCACCTGCTTGGCCATGACCTGCGGCAACAGCCCGACGCTCTTGATGTCGCAGCGCTTCCAGCGCAGATCGGGCACCGTCACCACCGCCGCGCCCTTGCGCGCCAGTGGGCTGTCGACGATGGACTTGACCTGCGTGAAAGCCACCGCCGTGGGCGCGATCTGCGCGGGGATGCCGAAGTCGCGCTCGGCCACGCCGCGCGTGACCTGCATGTACACCACGCCCTCTTCCAGGCCGTTGCGCGCGATCAGCTCCTCGCACACGCGCGTCCATTCGGCGTCGGTGTACGGGTTGTCGATGTCGATCTCGGACAGCGAGCGCGTCAGGCGCGCGAGGTGGGCGTCGTTGTCGACCAGCTTGCCGCGTGCCACCGCGGTCACTTCGTAGATGCCATCGGCAAAGGTGAAGCCGCGGTCCATGATGGAGACGGTGGCCTCGGCGGCCGGCACATATTGGCCGTTCAGGAAGACGATTCGGGACATGCTGGAAGAAGGATTCGGGACTCGGCGGGACCGCCCCGCCAACGAGCCGACAGGATACTTGCCTACCACCGCCGGTGGCCAGGCCTGCCCGCGTTATGCGCAAACGGCATGATGCCTGCGTGCCTCCGGTAGACTCGGCGGCATTCCCGACGCCCCCGCCCCATGCCCGACGTCACGATCCGCCCCGTCACCGATGCCGATCTGCCCGGCGTGCTGGCCGTGCAGCAGGCCTGCTACGGCAATGCGCTGCTGGAACCGGCCGAGGCGCTCGCCAGCCGCTGGGCGCGCAGCCCGGCACTGTGCCTCGTCGCCGTGCAAGACACCCAGGTGGTCGGCTACCTGCTCTCGCATGCATGGCACGCATGGGCGCCGCCGAAGCTGCACGTGCCGCTGCCGCCGGCCGACGCCACGCACGCCGACCGCGTCTGGTTCGTGCACGACATGGCGATCGCACCGGCCGGACGCGGGCAGCGGCTCGGCGAGCGGCTCCTTGCCACGGCCGGCGCGGCGGCGCGTGCGCAGGGCCTGCATCGGTCACGCCTAGTGGCGGTGCAAGGCGCGGAGGCGTTCTGGCGCCGGCTCGGCTATCAACCCGCCAGCGCCGATGCTGCGCAACAGCAAGCGCTGCGCGCCGTCTACGGCGACGATGCCCAGTTGATGGAGCGGACGGTATTCGCGCGAGGTTGATGCACGCCTGAACACCGCACGCGACGACGCCGTAACACCCGTGAAACAGTGCCGCCCAAGCCCGCCACAACAGGGACGCGGCGCCCGGCGCGGTGTCCTTGCTTACCAGGAGCCGCTTCCTAGAATGGGGACATGGCGCGCCGCTGTCAGGTTGCGGGGCTGCTACGTCCGCTTGTCGTCGATACGGCCGGCTGTCCGCTCCTTGTCGTACCTCCATCCGGGCGAAGCCCCCGATGCTGGCCATTGCTCCAGGCCGGCATCTCCCCGCATGGCGCGCAACGCCCGTCGTTCGTCAACTGCGCCCGTGGAGGAAACAATGCCCTATCAACTTGAAGGCCGGCTGCTCGAGGTCTGCAACTGCCGTGTCCTGTGTCCGTGCTGGATCGGCGAAGACCCCGATTTCGGCACCTGCGACACGATCGTCGCCTGGCACATGGACCAGGGCACGATCGACGATGTCGATGTGGCCGGCACCACGATCGCCGCCGTCGCCCACGTCCCCGGCAACATCCTGGAAGGCAACTGGACCGCCGCGATCTACATCAACGACACCGCCTCCGACGCGCAGGAAAAAGCGCTGCTCAAGGTCTACACCGGCGAGGCCGGCGGACCGATCGCCGAACTGGTGAAGCTGATCGGCAAGGTCGTGTCGGTCGAGCGCGCGCCGATCACGTTCGACATCGTCGGCGCGAAGGGCACGCTCAAGATCGGCACCGACTACCACGCGGAACTCGAACCCTATGTCGGCCCGAGCGGCGCGCAAACCACGCTGTCCGACACCGTGTTCTCGACGGTGCCCGGCGCGCCGGTGTTCGTCGGCAAGGCGCCGGTCTACCGCTCGAAGAACGCGACGATCGGCATCGACGTCAACCTCAAGAACCACAACGCCCTGCAAAGCACCTTCCGGTTCGAAACCTGACCGCCACAGCGCGCGCGCCCTGCCGCCGCCGGGCCAGGCACCGTGCCGATCATGCCCGACGCCTCGCGTCATCAGCGTGTCTTCCTGCCCGTGCTGGGCGGGCTGGTGACGCTCGCCTGGGCCACGCTGTGGCTGTGGACGCGCAGCCCCTACGGACGCTATCTCGACCATGGCGACTGGACGGCATCGGGACCGGCGGCCTGGCTGTGCAGTGCGGTCCCGGGCGGTTCGCTGGTCGTGCCGGCGGCGCTCTATGCACTGGCCTGGACGCTGATGACCCTGGCGATGATGCTGCCGACCACGCTGCCGCTGTTCCAGGCATTCGACCGCGTGGTCGCGGGGCGAGCGGATCGCGCGCGCCTGCTGCTCCTGCTGGGCGCCGGCTACGTGGCCGCATGGAGCGCCTTCGGCCTGCTCGCGCACGGCCTGCACGCGCTGCTTCTGGCCGGGGTCGCGCGGGTGCCGATGCTCACCTGGCACGGCTGGCTGATCGGGGCCGCCACGCTCGCCGGGGCCGGCGCGTTCCAGTTCAGCGCGCTGAAGCATCGCTGCCTCGACCAGTGCCGCACGCCGCTGAGCTTCGTCATCAGCCACTGGCGCGGCCGCGCCCGGGAGCGGCAGGCGTTCGCGCTGGGCGTGCGCCACGGGCTGTTCTGCGTCGGGTGCTGCTGGGCCCTGATGCTGCTGATGTTCGTCGTGGGCGCCGGCAGCCTCGGCTGGATGCTGGCGCTCGCCGCCCTGATGGCCATCGAGAAGAACGTGTCATGGGGACGGCGGCTGTCCGCGCCGCTTGGCGTGGCGCTGCTGGCGGGAGCGGCGCTGCTGGCCGCGGCGCATGTCTGGGGCGTGGGCCCCATCGCGTGAGGCCGGCATGGATTCGGCCAGCGACGGACGGCTCGCCCTGCGCACGGTGCTGCTCACCAGCATCACCATGGTGGCGTTCGCCTCCAACTCGCTGCTGTGCCGACTGGCGCTGCAGCACGCCAGCATCGATGCGGCGAGCTTTTCCAGCATCCGGCTGGTCTCGGGCGCCGTCACGCTTGCCCTCATCGCGCGGGCCGGCGCGGGCGGCACGCCACCGGCGCGGGCGGACTGGCCCGCCGCGGCCATGCTGTTCGTCTATGTCGCGTTCTTCTCGTTCGCGTATCTCACCCTCAGCGCGGGCACGGGGGCGCTGATCCTGTTCGGCGCGGTGCAGCTCACCATGCTGGGCGCGGGCCTGCGCGCGGGCGAACGGTTCGAGCCGCTCGGCTGGCTGGGCTTTGTGCTGGCGCTGGGTGGGCTGGTGTACCTGGTCTCGCCCGGTGTCACGGCGCCGACGCCGCTGGGCGCGGCGCTGATGGCCGTCGCCGGCGTGGCCTGGGGCGTGTATTCGCTGCGCGGCCGCGGACAGGGCAATCCGCTGGCGGCCACTGCCGGCAATTTCCTGCGCGCGGCGCCCATGGCGCTGGCCTTGAGCGCGCTGCTGTACAGCCGCGCCCACGCCAGCCCGGCCGGCATCGCGCTGGCGCTCGCCTCGGGCGCGGTCACCTCGGGCATCGGCTACGTGATCTGGTATGCGGCCCTCAAGGGGCTGTCGGCGATCCGCGCGGCGGCCGTGCAGTTGTCGGTGCCGCCGATCGCCGCGTTCGGGGCGGTGCTGTTCCTGGGCGAGCTGCTGACGCCGCGCCTGGCCACCGCGTCCGCCGCCATCCTGGGCGGCATCGCGCTGGTGCTGGCAAGCCGCACGCAGCGCCGGCGCGCGGCCGCGCCGCTCGATCCGGGCCAGACGACCAAGCCCTAGGCGCCAGGGCCGGATCGCCTCGCCGCACAACGGCAGCCCTGGCGTTACCAAGCCGCCATCAGCGTGTTGACGCCGCGCAGGTTGCCCCGCTGGTTCCAGCTCAGCTGGTCGAGATTGGTGAGGCGCAGATTCGGCAGGCGCTCGAACAGCGCGCCCAGCGCGGCTTCGAGCTCGATCAGCGCAAGCCGATACCCGAGGCAATGATGGATGCCCGCGCCGAACGTCTGCAGGCGCCCCTGCTGCCGGCCGATGTCGAGCTGGTCCGGATCGGTGAACTGGGCCGGGTCACGATTGGCGGCACCGAGCATCAGGAACACCGTCGTGCCGCGCGGCAGCACCTCGCCTTCGACTTCGACGTCTTCCATCGCCGCGCGGATCGTGACCTGCACCGACCCGTCGTAGCGCAGGCATTCCATCACCGCGCTCGGCATCCGCGACGGATCGCGCTTGAGCAGGTCGAGTTGCTGCGGATTGCGATGCAACGCGATCAGCGAATTACCGATCATGTTGGACGTGGTCTCGTGGCCGGCAATGAACAGCAGGATCACGTTGGACACGATTTCATCGTGCGTCAGCGTCTCGCCGTTTTCCTCGGCGCGCATCAGCATCGAAATCAGGTCGGTGCCAGGCTGCGCGCGGCGGGCCTCGATCACCTTCGTGAAGTACTGCGCGAGCTCTTCGTAGGCGGCGCTCGTCTCCACCAGCGCATCGGCGCTCATCGGCGCCGGATCGAACACCTTGGCGAGCTTGCTCACCCCCACACCCAGCGCCATGGCATCGTCGATATCGAGATCCATCATCTGGCAGATGATCCGCACGGGAAGGGGGAAGGCGAATTCCGACACGAGATCGGCCGACGGCTTCTGCGCGAAGGCGTCGATCAACTGATGCGCGGTGGCCGTGGCGACCTCGCGCATCGATTCGATCTGCCGCGCGTTGAACACCTGCATCATCAGGCCGCGCAGGCGCGTATGCATGGGCGGATTGAGCATCAGGAACATCCGGCTGAACCCCTGGAACAGCGGCATGTTGGGGCCCTCTTCGCCGTACCGCAGGCGGATGCTGTCCATGTAGCTCTTGCCCATCTGCCGGTTGTGCAGCAGGGCGTCGACGATGCTGTAGTGCCCCGTCATCAGCGCATTCGGGCCGATGCGCACGAAGGGGCCCTGCGCGCGAAGCGTCTCGTACAGGGGATAGGGATTCGCGAGGAACGACGGGGTGGACAGATCGGCGAGTTTCATAAAGCCAGGATTGGGGGGGACGGGTGAACGGAGGTTTGCAGTCTAGGCAATCGGAATCCGACCGGACCGTGCTGCACTCAGCAAGATGCGGGAACCATCAGCCTGCTTCGCAATCGGTGCCGGCGGTGTGGCCACCGGCGGCGGCAAAGGCAGCCGATGCCCGGCGAAACGGGCCGGAACGGCCATCGCGTGCCCGATCCGACCCGGTCCGGAACCGGCAACGAGCATAGGCGATGCCTCCGCTCCCGGAATACAAAAAACCTCATCTGCGGCGCGGCGCGTCATCCAAGCGCAAGACACGGGCCGGAATGAAGCCGATGCTGCCCACGAAACGGCCGGATACCGACGCTCAGTCGTTACATCTCGTTACGCCGGTATACCTTCTGTAAGACCGCGCCAGCACCACTCGGCTAGAGTGCAAGCGCAGTCGAGGAGTCTCATCATGCAGAAGCTATTTGCGCTGTGCGCGCTGGCCACCGCCGCCGTGCTGCCGTCTCAATCCGCCCTGGCCCGCGTTGACGTGGGGATCGGCATCGGTCTTCCGGGGCCGGTCTATGTGGCCCCCGCCCCGGTTTATGCGCCGCCGCCCGTGATCGTCGAGCCGCAGCCGATCATCGTCGCGCCGGCCCCCGGCTATTACTACGACGACTGGCAGGCCCGCGCCTGGCGCGAGCAGCAATGGCGCGAACAGCGCTGGCGCGAGCGCGAGTGGTGGAAGCACCACCACCACGGCCGCCACGATGACGACGACGACGACGAGTGAGCCGCCGCGCAGCCGTGTCGTCCCGGTTCGCGTGCCGACGGCACCGGCGAGCCATCGCCGGCCGGCGGCTGCGCGATGCCGCTGAACGACCGCCCTACGCGGCCTTCTTTGCCAGCCCCAGGTAAGTCTCGATCACACGCGGGTTAACGGCCAACTCGCGTGCCGGCCCTTCGAGCGTCATGTCGCCGGTCTCCAGCACGTAGCCGTAGTCCGCCACCTGCAGCGCCGCGCGCGCGTTCTGCTCGATCAGCAGCGTCGCCACGCCGGTGCTGCGCAGGTTGCTGATGATGTGGAAGATCTCCTTGACGATCAGCGGCGCGAGGCCAAGGCTGGGCTCGTCGAGCATCAGCAGCTGAGGCTTGGCCATCAGCGCGCGGCCCACCGCCAGCATCTGGCGCTCGCCGCCGGAGAGCGTGCCGGCCTCCTGCCGGCGCCGCTCCTTCAGGCGCGGAAAGAGCTGGTAGACCACGTCCATCTGGTCCAGGTAGTTGCGCTCGCCGGCACGCTTGCGGCGGTAGGCGCCGAGCACGAGGTTGTCTTCCACGCTCATGGTGGCAAACAGCTCGCGCTTCTCCGGCACCAGGCACATGCCGCGCGCCACGCGCTTTTCCACCGGCAAGCCGGTCAGGTTGTGGCCAAGGTAGGACACCACGCCGTTGGCCGACCCCGAGATCGGCAGCGCGCCCATGATGGCGCCCAGCATGGTCGACTTGCCCGCGCCGTTCGGCCCGATCACGGTGACAATCTGGCCGGCGCCCACCTTCAGGCTGGCGCCGTGCAGCGCTTCCACCTTGCCGTAGCGGACGTGCAGGTCCGTGACTTCGAGGATGATCGACATGCCCGCTCTCCTTATTCCACGCCGCCCAGATACGCTTCCAGCACCGCCGGATCCTGCTGCACGTCCTGCGGCACGCCCTCGGCGATCTTGGTGCCGAACTCCATCACCACCAGCCGGTCGGTGAGGTTCATGACGAAATCCATGTCGTGCTCGACCAGCAGCACGCTCATGCCCTCGGCCCTGAGCCGGGCCAGCAGCGCGGCCAGCGCCTGCTTTTCCTTGTAGCGCAGGCCGGCGGCGGGCTCGTCGAGCAGCAGCAGCGCGGGATCGCAGCACAGCGCACGAGCGATCTCCAGGATGCGCTGCTGGCCCAGCGCCAGGCTGCCCGCCTCCTGGTACATACAATCGGCCAGGCCCACGCGCTCGAGCTGGCGGCGCGCCTCGAACAGCAGCTTCTGCTCTTCGTGCCGGTTCATGCGCGCCACGCTGGCCAGCACGCCGCCCTGCGCCGCGAAATCGCCGCGCAGGTGCGCACCCAGCGCGACGTTCTCCAGCACCGTCATGCCCGGCAGCAGCTGCACGTGCTGGAAGGTCCGGCCGATGCCGCGCCGGACGATCTCGCGCGAAGGCTTGCCGCTGATACGCTCGCCGCGGTACAGCACCTCGCCGCGCGTGACCGGCAGCACGCCGGTGACCAGGTTGAACGTGGTCGACTTGCCCGCGCCGTTGGGGCCGATCAGGCCGATGATCTCGCCGGCCCTGACCTGGAAGCTGACGTCGTTGACCGCCACCAGCCCCCCGAATTCCTTGCGCACGGCGCGCACGTCGAGGACGAGTTCGCCGGCCTGCGGCTTCTCGCGTTGCCTGAGCGCGGGCGCGTCGTCCGGCGCGCGGGCAGTCGGCGCGGACGGAAACAGCCGGCGGAGGAACGGCCACACGCCGTCGCGCGCGTACTGCAGCAGCAGCACCAGCAGCACGCCGAACACGATGATCTCGAAGTTGCCGGTGGAGCCCAGCAGCTTGGGCAGCAGGTTCTGCAGGCTGTCCTTCAGGATGGTCAGCAGGCCGGCGCCGAGCACCGCGCCCCACACGTGCCCCACCCCGCCCACCACGGCCATGAACAGGTATTCGATGCCGTAGTTCAGGCCGAACGGCGTCGGGTTCACCGCGCGCTGCAGGTGCGCGTACAGGAAGCCCGAAATGCACGCCAGAATGGCGGCCGCCACGAAGATCACCACCTTCATCCACGCCGTGTTCACGCCCATCGCCTCGGCCATGGTGCCGCCGCCCTTGAGCGCCCGGATGGCGCGGCCCGGGCGCGAATTCAGCAGGTTCTGCACCGCCAGCACGGCCACCACCACCACCGCCCAGATCAGGTAGAACATCTCGCGCCCGGTCTGCAGCGGCTTGCCCAGCAGGTTCAGCACCGGGATGCCGTTCAGCCCGTCGTACTTGCCCAGGAACTCCAGGTTGCCGAACAGGAAGAACAGCGACAGCCCCCAGGCGATCGTCGCCAGCGGCAGGTAGTGGCCCGACATGCGCATCGTGATCAAGCCGATCACGTAGGCGGACACCACCGTGATCGCCAGCCCCGCCAGCAGGCCGATCCACGGAGACAAGCCGTACTGCGTGCTCAGGTACGCCGTGCTGTAGGCGCCCAGCCCGACGAACGCCGCCTGCCCGAACGAGGTGAGCCCGCCCACGCCGGTCAGCAGCACCAGGCCAAGCGCCACCAGGCTGTACAGCCCGATGTAGTTGAGCAGCGTGATCCAGAACTCGGGCGTCGGCAGCACCGGCAGCAGCGCCAGCCCGATCACGAAGGCCGCCGTCAGCAGGCGGTTGCGCGACAGCCAGCCGCGCGGTGCGGCGCGCCCGGAGGCGTTGGTCAGCGTGGTCATCGGCTTATTCCTCCTCTTCGACGTGCCGGGTGGTGAGCGATCGCCACAGCAGCACCGGAAGGATCAGCGTGAACACGATCACCTCCTTGAACGCCGATGCCCAGAACGAGGCATACGACTCCAACAGCCCCACCAGCAGCGCACCGGCCGCCGCCACCGGGTAGCTCACCAGCCCGCCGACGATGGCTCCGACGAACCCCTTCAGGCCGATCAGGAAGCCCGACTCGTAATAGATCGTGGTGAGCGGCGCGATCAGGACGCCGCACAGCGCGCCCAGCGCCGCCGCCAGCGTGAAGGCCAGCCGCCCCGCCTGCGTGGTGCCGATGCCGACCAGCCGCGCGCCCAGCCGGTTGACCGCCGTCGCGCGCAGCGCCTTGCCCGAGACCGTGCGGCCAAAATAGAAATACAGCGCGACGATCATCAGCGCCGACACCATCACCACCCACAGGCTCTGCCCCGACACCGTGAGCGCACCCACGTCGAAGCGCGCATCGGAAAACGCTTCGGTGCGCGAGCCCTCCGCGCCGAACATCACCAGGCCCAGCCCCACCATGGCGAAGTGCACGCCGACGGAGACGATCAGCAGCACCAGCGTGCTCGCTTCGGCCAGCGGCTCGTAGGCAAGGCGGTAGATCATCGGCCCCATCGGGATGACGATCAGCAGCGCCAGCGCCACCTGCACCGGCTGCGGCAGCGTCATCGGGGCCAGCGCGCTGGTTGCGGCGAACACCGCCAGCGGAAACAGCAGGTATTTGGCCGCGTAGAGGGCGCCGGTGCGCAGCGCATGCCGGCGCAGCTCGGGCTGCAGCAGCGTGCGGCCCAGCTCCGCCACGAAGGTCAGCACGCCCAGCGCCAGCAGCAGGCTGGCCGACAGCGGTGCCCGGTTGGTCTGGATGGCCGCCAGCGTGAGCGCGCCGTAGGCCACGAACTCGCCCTGCGGGATGAAGATCACGCGCGTGACGGAAAACACCAGCACGAGCGCCAGCGCCAGCAGCGCGTAGATCGCGCCCGACGTCACGCCGTCCTGGGCCAGGATGGCGGCAATCGACAAATCCATGGGTCTCCTTTTCCTCGTCGCGGGGGCTGCGCCGGATGCGCAGGCGGGCACCGCGAATGACGGGAGGGTCAGCTTTTTACGACAGAGTGGGCCGGGTGGCAACCCCGAGGGGCCGTTCCCGCATGGCACCCGTGCGCGCCGGATGCCATCGGGGAACGGCCCTCAGCGGCTGCGCCGGCCGCCGGCCCGGGCCGCCGCCGGCACCGGCGAGCGCAGCATCGCGGACAGCTGATCGACGAACGCGCGCAGCGTCGTCTCCAGCTCGCCGCCGCGCCCGGCATCGAACAGCGGCTGCAGGTTCAGCGCGATCAGCACCAGCGCCAGCTCGCCGCGCGCGCCGAACACCGGCAGCGACAGCGCGCTCACGCCGGGCAGCAGACTGCCCGACACCCACGATGCGCCCTCGGCGCGGATCGCTTCGCACAGCCGGTAGTAATCGGTCAGGGAACGCGGCAGGCCCGGCAAGTCATCGTTGGCGCGCGCGTGCAGTTCGCGCTCCACCAGCGGCAGCGTCTGCTCGATCGGCAGATAGGCACCGAACAGGCGGCCCGTGGCGGAATTGAGCATCGGCGCCACATCGCCGATGCGCAGGTTCACGCCGGGCGTGCCGCCGGCCTTTTCCCAATGGACCACGGTCGGGCCGCGCTCGCTCCAGACCGCGAGGCCGATGGTGTGGCCGGTGCGGTCGCGCAGGCTGGCGAGCAGCGGGCGGGTGCGGCTGACGGCCTCGACGCGGTTGAGGCCGGCCAGCCCCAGGCGCAGGGCGAAGGGGCCCAGTTCGTAGCGGCTCGTCAGCGGGTCTTGCGAGACCGCGCCGACGCGCTGCAGGCTGACCAGATAGCGGTGCGCCTTGGATGGGTGCATGCCCGCAGCGCGCGCCAGGTCGCCCAGCGCCATCGCGTGCGAGGCCCGCGTGAGCGCCACCAGCAGCTGTGCGCCCACCTCGATGGACTGGATGCCGGCGCGATCGCGCCCGGCGGGGGCGTCTTCGGCATCGCCCTGGGGCGGCGCGTCGTGTTCGACTTCGGATGTCTCCATGACCTCGTGGGGCGCGGGTTGGCGGACGGCGGGAGCCGGCAGGTGCGGGGAGCGTAGCACGCCCGACTCCACCGGCTGATTCCTCTTGTTTTTCTGCATTGTATAAACAATGAATCTATTCATAACTCTCGTATACCCTAGGCGCAGCCCGGGTCTACCGGAACTATGATGACGGCGTCCATCGATACCTAATATGACGTCTCGCCGACAGCGCTTTCCCCGAGCCTGACGGACGCCTTAAAATTCCCCCAAACGTAATCCACTACACAAGGATTGACGCCATGGCCAAAGCCTTCGCCTCGCAGGCCGACCTCGAGGCCAAACAGGTCACCTTCACCCAGCTCTCCCCCAACGCCTATGCCTACACCGCCGAGGGCGACCCGAACTCGGGCGTCATCATCGGCGACGACGCGGTGCTGATCGTCGACACCACTGCCACGCCGGCGATGGCGCAGGACCTGATCGCCCGCATCCGCGCCATCACCGACAAGCCGATCAAGCACGTCGTGCTGTCGCACTACCACGCGGTGCGGGTGCTGGGTGCGTCGGCCTACGTTGCCGAGGGCGCGCAGAACATCATCGCCAGCCGCGGCACGTACGAGATGATCGTCGAGCGCGGCGAGGCCGACATGAAGTCGGAGATCGAGCGCTTCCCGCGCCTGTTCGCCGGGGTCGAGACCGTGCCCGGCCTGACCTGGCCGACGCTGGTGTTCGAGCGTGAGCTGACGCTGTTCCTCGGCAAGCTGGAAGTGAAGATCCTGCACCTGGGCCCGGGGCACACCAAGGGCGACACGGTGGTGTGGATTCCGTCGCAGAAGGTGCTGTTCTCGGGCGACCTGGTCGAGTACAACGCCGCCTGCTACTGCGGCGACGCCCAGCTTGAGGAATGGCCCGCCACGCTGGATGCCCTGCGCGCGCTCGGCCCCGAGCAGCTCGTGCCCGGCCGCGGCCCGGCGCTGCGCACGCCGCAGGAAGTCGACCAGGGCCTGGCCTACACGCGCGACTTCGTCTCGACGCTGCTGGCGCGCGGCAAGGAAGCCGTCGCGCAGAAGATGGACCTGAAGGCCGCCATGGCCCACACCCGTGCGGCGATGGACCCGAAGTTCGGCCACGTCTTCATCTATGAGCACTGCCTGCCCTTCGACGTGACGCGCGCCTACGACGAAGCCAGCGGTATCAAGCATCCGCGCATCTGGACCGCGCAGCGCGACCAGGACATGTGGGCCGCGCTGCAAGGCTGAGCCGACACCACGCCCCCGCCCTCCCCGATCGGCACCGGTGCGAGCCCGACATGAACCCCGATTACCAGACCCGCGTCTTTCCCTACACGCCGTGCGCCGAGCAGCAGCCGGGCGCGGCTGCCGACGTCCGCCCGGTCGTGGTGGTCGGTGCCGGACCGGTCGGCCTGGCGACGGCCATCGATCTGGCGCAGCAGGGTGTGCCGGTCGTCCTCGTCGATGACGACTGCACGCTGTCCACCGGCTCGCGCGCGATCTGCTTCTCCAAGCGCTCGCTCGAGATCTTCGACCGCCTCGGCTGCGGCGACCGCATGGTCGGCAAGGGCGTCAGCTGGAACGTCGGCAAGGTCTTCCTGAAGGACGCGCTGCTGTACCGCTTCGACCTGCTGCCCGAAACCGGCCATCGGCGCCCGGCCTTCATCAACCTGCAGCAGTATTACGTGGAAGGGTTCCTGGTCGAGCGCGCGCAGGCGCTGCCCAACCTCGAACTGCGCTGGAAGCACCAGGTGACCGGACTCGTGCAGGATGCCGATGGCGTGACGCTCACCATCGACACGCCCGACGGCGCCTATGCCCTGCGCGCCCGCTACGTGGTCGCGGCCGACGGTTCGCGCAGCCCGGTGCGCCGGATGATGGGCCTGGAAACCCACGGCCAGACCTTCAAGGACCGCTTCCTGATCGCCGATGTGCGCATGAAGGCGGACTTCCCCAACGAGCGGTGGTTCTGGTTCGACCCGCCCTTCCATCCCAACCAGTCGGTGCTGCTGCATCATCAGCCGGACAACGTCTGGCGCATCGACTTCCAGCTCGGCTGGGATGCCGACCCGGTGGCCGAGAAGCAGCCGGAGCGCGTCCTGCCCCGCGTGCGCGCACTGCTCGGCGACGACGTGGACTTCGAGCTGGAATGGGTCAGCATCTATACGTTCTCGTGCGAGCGGATGGACCGCTTCCGCCATGGCCGCGTGCTGTTCGCGGGCGATGCGGCGCACCGGGTCTCGCCGTTCGGCGCGCGCGGCGCCAACAGCGGCCTGCAAGATGCGGAGAACCTGGCCTGGAAGCTGCGCATGGTACTCGACGGCGAGGCGCCCGACGCCCTGCTCGACACCTACGCCAGCGAGCGCGAACGGGCCGCCGACGAGAACATCCGCCACTCCACCCACTCGACCGACTTCATCACGCCCAAGAGCCCGGCCAGCCGCCTCTTCCGCGATGCGGTGCTGCGGCTGGCCAAGCATTACGCCTTTGCGCGCACGCTGGTCAACAGCGGACGGCTATCGACGCCCACCGTGCTGGAGGGCTCGCCGCTGCTGACGCCGGATGACGCGCCCTTTGCCGGCCCGCTGGTGCCCGGCGCGGTCGCGCCCGACGCACCGGCGCACGACCGCGAGGGCCGCGACGGCTGGCTGCTGTCCCGCCTGGGCGACCGCTTCGTCGTGCTGCGCTTCTGCGCCGCGGGCGAGCATGTCGACGCGCTGCCGTTGCCATTGCCGATGCTGGCGGTCTTCCCGTCCGGCGGCATCGGGCCGGTCGCGCCGGGCGTCACCGCCCTGGAAGACGTCGATGGACTGGCCGCGCAGCGCTACGACGCCCGCCCCGGCACCACCTACCTGATCCGCCCCGACCAGCACGTCTGCGCACGCTGGCGCAGCGCCGACGCCGACAAGCTGGCCGCCGCCCTGCAACGCGCCACCGGCGGCATTGCCGCCACGCCGCCGGCCCGCGCGCCCCTCACCGCCTGATCCCTCCCAACCAATCGCCATGCCGTTGAACACACAACCCAACCTGCCGCGCCCCGACGATTTCTACGAGGCGCTGATCGATGCGCACCGCGGCCTGTCCGACGAGCAGAGCGCCATGCTCAATGCGCAGTTGATTTTGCTGCTGGCCAACCATATCGGCGAGATGGGGGTGTTGAAGGAGGCGTTGGCTGCGGCGCGGATGGGGTTGCCGGGGGTGGTGGATTGAGGTGGCGCGGGAGTCGGAGCAGTACGGGTGGGCTGTGGACTGCGATCCATCACCCGTGCTGCCGAGCAAGACAGCGTGTGGTCAATCCCATTCAGATGAACCTGTTCTTGCACCACGCTTTCGCGTAAGGCCAAGGCATGAGGACAAGCTGCCCGAGCAGACGGGCAATCCGCCTGCTCATACCGCACACGGTGCTGCATGCGCCCCGAATCGCTCATCGTTGGCCATGCATTCGCTCTGCGGCGATGGCTCGGTGCGGCGGCATGATTTCCGCACACCATCCTGAGCACTACAGCCGTGGATTAGAACCACGGCGCACATCCCCCTGCCCGCCGGGCAAGGTCGCCTCGCAGCCGGCACCGATGGCCGGCCGCGAAGCAAGCACGCCGGTCTTCAGTTACCGGCGTTGTCCGTCGGGTAGCGGAAGGAATCGCGCAGCAGCATGCTCATCGGGATGCCGAGATTGACGTTGTTCGGCGGGATCGGCTGCTGGAACCATTTCTTGTAGAGGCGCTCGGCCTCGCCGTCCTCCATGAGCTTCGACATGGCCGCATCGATCAGCTTCTTGAACTCGGGATCGTTCTTGCTGAGCATGATGGCGTACGGCACCACCTGCTGCGTCTTGCCGACGATCGCGTAGTCGGCGGGGTTCTTGACATTGGCCTTCATGCCGGCGAGCAGCACGTCGTCCATGGCGAGAGCCTGCGCCTTGCCGTCGGCCAGCATCGCAAACGACTCGCCGTGATCGGCGGTTTCGACGACGGTGATGCCCAGCCCGCCCGCCTCGCTGAGCTGGCGCACCAGGTTGCCGTTCTCGCTGCCGCGCGTCGACACCACGGTCTTGCCCCGCAGGTCTTCCAACTGGTGGATGCCGGACGCGGTCTTGACCAGCATGCGGCCGTTGGCGATGTAATGCGGGATGGTGAAGGCGACCTTCTCGCGGCGCTCGCGCGCGTTGTTGGTCGAGGCGCACTCCAGATCAGCCTTGCCGTTCGCGATGGCGTCCATCCGCGTGGCCGGCGTCACCGACAGATACTGCACCCTCAGGTCCGGCCGCTTGAGGTTGTCACGGATGGCATCGACCAGCCGCATGCACAGATCCATCGAATAACCGATCGGCTTGCCGTTGGCGTCCAGGTACGAGAACGGCACCGAGCTATCGCGATGGGCCAGCCGGATGGCGCCGGTTGCCTTGATGTGATCTAGCGTGGGGCTGGAGGCCAGCGCATTCACATTCAGCAACGGGAGCGCAAGCAGCGCGGGCAGCAGTTTTCGGACACGGGGCAGCATGGTGGAGTTTTGCGGAAAGCTTCCGGATAGGGATCAATGGATAAGGCCCGACGGTGCCGGGTCCGCCATTTTAATCGCGCGGAGCGCGAACGCGGACAGTGCAATGCGATTGTGCAAATGAACGACACTGGGCCGGCTGCCCGTCCGGATACCGCCCGGCCCCGGCCCGGCATGCGAGACCGGTGCCCCTGCTTGAAAACCCCGCCCGATGCGTCAAAGGGAAGCCGGCCGCACAGGCCCGTCATGCAGCCATCGGGACGGCGGACCCCGTCTTACTGTCCCCGCCCGCGGACGTGCACGGCCTGCTGGTACATGGCGGCCAGTTCGGTCCGGTTGCGTGCCTCCAGCCGCATCAGGATCTGCTGCATATGGCTCTTCACCGTTTCCACGCTGATATGCAGGGTCTGTGCGATTTCCACGTTGGATTTGCCGCTCGCGACCTCCCGGAGAATGTCCTGCTGGCGCGGCGTGAGCGCCTGCCATGACTTCGGGGCGGCGGCCGGTTGCGGACCGGGCAGCGCGCCGGTCCTGGGCGCGCCGCTCTTCAGCGCGCGGTCGAGCATGGCGTACACCTGCTCCAGGCACAGCGCCTGCAATGCGGCGGGAGACGTATCGCCGGCAACGTCCTTCAGCGCGGCAAAGTCCAGCAGGATGACGCCGAGGGACGCCGTGAGCGCCCCCCATCGCGCCGTGGCCGGTGGCGCGGACGTGCCGTCCGTCCCGCCTGCGGCGAAGCGTCTGGCCAACGCGTTCGCGTCCTCGCCTGGCATGCGCTGCAAGGCTTCGTTCCGGGCTGGGCCACTCATGTGCTTGGTACGTCTGGTTTGCTCCTCGCTAGGTTATGGCGTGCCGCTGCCGGGCGCCTATCGCTAACCTTAGCGATGGACAACCGGGCCGGCATGCCGCCCGCGCTCGCGCCATCGGCGTGGGGCTTTACCCGCCCCCACCCGGCCCGCACCGGCTGGCGCTGAGCACCGCCCGGCCGATCGCCGAGCGGGACTCGACCCCGAGCTTGTCCAGCACACGCCCGACATGGGCGCGCACGGTCCAGTAGCTGATGCGCAGCGCGAGGGCGATCTGCTTGTCCGACCGCCCTTGCAGCATGAGGTGGCAGACCTCGCCTTCGCGCAGCGTCATGCCGAACCGCTGCTGCAGCCACGCCGCCGACCCGACGGTATGGGCCAGCAGATGCACCTGGCACCACGGCTGTCCGTCGGCGCCTCGGGGGGCGCGCTCCACGCACAGGTTGAAGCCGTTCCAACGCAGCTGGACCGGCGCGCCCGCGCCGATCCGCGCCAGGCGGTCGAGCAGCGCCGCCCGCTCGTGCGCGTCCAGCCCCGCCATCAGCGCAAGCGCCCTGCGGTCGGGCTGCGGAGGCCGGCCGCCGACCAGCAGGAAGCACGGAAAGCACGCACCGGCGCAGGCCGCCTCTCGCTCGATGCGGGCGGTCTGCCGCAAGCGCTGCGCGTTGAGCAAATGCGGCTGGAGCAGGGTCAGCAGGGTGACCTCGCGCTCGCCGAAGCGCTTGCCCGGATCGCTCGTGCCAAAACGATAGTCGAGCAGCGTGCCATCCGCATCTTCCAGATACATGCTGACGCCGGGGTAGACCTTGTAGCGGGCCAGGAAATCGGCGAAGTACTCCGTGCACTGCAATGCGTTGCGGTCGATCAGCCGCTCGATCACCAGCGGCTCCGGACAGCTGCGCAACAAGGGCGCGATCGGATCGACCGCCTGGAAGTGCGCCCGGTACTCCAGGTTCATGCCCCCATCGCGGCCCCATGCGCCGGGCTCCAGCAGACGGCGCCCGCGGTCGGCCCAGACGAGGTGGCCGACGATATCGGCGTGCAGCAAGGCGCTCAGCTTGCCCACCACGTCGGGGCGATCCACGAAGCTGTCGGCGGACGGCTCATGGAGGGCGCCGGTGATGTCCAGCAGGGCGCGCAGATCGGTCGTCGTCAGGTCCATGGGGCGGCATTGTCCGGCAACGGACGGAGGCGCGGGGACACCAACCCTGTCGCCTGAGGGGCCGCCGGTTGTGCAAGCGTGACGACGCATGATCCAGCGACTATTCCCGATGCCCGGCGGCAAGATCGAGCCAAGAAGCGCCGATCGCCGCGGCATCCGCCACCCGGGAAGCGGCCCGCGTGCTGGCCCGGACACGCCCGCTGTAGAATCGCTGCCCGCATCCCGTCAGCAACATCGAGCACTCCCTCCCGATGGACTACCAAGCGATCCTGGAAACCATCCACCGCGACATCCAGCCCTGGCTCGGCAAGGGCCGCGTGGCCGACTACATTCCCGAGTTGGCCAAGGCCAGCGCCACCGATTTCGGCATGGCGATCGTCACCCCGCGCGGCGAGGTGTTCGGCGTCGGGCAGGCCGAGACGCTGTTCTCCATCCAGAGCATTTCCAAGCTGTTCGCGTGCACCCTTGCCTTCCAGCTGGAGGGCGAATCGCTGTGGCAGCGGGTCGGCCGCGAGCCGTCCGGCAACGCCTTCAACTCGCTGGTGCAGCTGGAGCACGAAAACGGCATCCCGCGCAATCCGTTCATCAACGCCGGCGCGCTGGTGGTGACGGACGTGCTGTGCCGGCGCTTCGTGCAGGCCGAGACCGCCATGGTGCAGTTCATGCGGCGGCTGGTCGACAACCCGCGCGTCGACTACAACCCGCGCGTGGCGCTGTCCGAACGCGAACACGCAGACCGCAACCGCGCCATGGCGCACTTCATGCGCAGCTTCGGCAACCTGCACATGCCGGTCGAAACGGTGATCGACGCCTACTGCCGGCAGTGCGCCATCGAGATGAACTGCGTGGACCTCGCGCGCGCCGTGCTGTTCCTGGCCAACGGCGGCGTGGTGCCCTGGAGCGGCGAGCGCGTGATCGAGGCCAGTCCGGCCAAGCGCCTGTCCGCGCTGATGCTGACTTGCGGCACCTACGACGCGGCCGGCGATTTCGTCTACCGGGTCGGCCTGCCGGCCAAGAGCGGCGTGGGCGGCGGCATCGTCGCGGTGCTGCCGGGCGAGTTCGGCGTGTGCGTGTGGTCGCCGGGGCTGGACGTGAGCGGCAACTCGCTGGCCGGCCTGCAGGCGCTGGAGTGGCTGACGACGCTCAGCGGCCGGTCGATCTTCTGACGGGGCGGCCGCGCCCTGGGCCGGAACATGGCGCGGGCCGACCGGCCTCGGCAGCATTGGCGCAGCGACACCGCGCCGCTGCGAGCGCCCGGGCAAACCGGCGCGCCACACCATTCCCCATCGTGCATAGGCGGCATTGCCATCCGGCGGATTGACCATCCGTTATAGCCAGCTCTATATTGCGCATGTCACACCTGACCTGCCGCCGGGCGTCCGCATGCCCGGGCGGCTGCATCCGCCTCTCATGACTGCTTCGATCTGGACGCCCCTGCTGCTGTCGCTCAAGGTGGCCGGCTGGGCAACCGCCCTCAACCTCATCCTCGGCGTGGCCGCCGCCTATGCGCTCGCCCGCACCCGCAGCCGCCTGCGCGATCTGCTGGATTCGGTGCTGACGCTGCCGCTGGTCTTGCCGCCCACGGTGCTCGGCTATTACCTGCTGGTGCTGCTGGGGCGGCGCGGCGTCATCGGGGGGTGGCTCGACAGCCTCGGCATCCAGCTCGTCTTTACGTGGCAGGGGGCCGTGATCGCATCCACCGTGGTGGCGTTTCCGCTGGTGATGAAATCGGCCCGTGCCGCCTTCGAAAGCGTGGACCACCAGTTGGAAGCCGCGGCGCGGGTGCTCGGCGTCTCCGAGGCCGCGGTGTTCTTCCGCGTGACGCTGCCGCTGGCCGCGCACGGCATCGCCGCCGGGGTGCTGCTCGCCTTTGCGCGGGCGCTGGGCGAGTTCGGCGCCACGCTGATGATCGCCGGCAACCTGCCTGGCCGCACGCAGACGCTGTCGGTCGCCATCTACGAAGCGGTGCAGGCCGGCGACGATGCCACCGCCAACACCCTGGTGCTGATCACGTCGATCACCTGCGTGATCGTGCTGGTCATCGCCAGCCGGCTGGTGCAGGGCCGCGCGCCGAACATGCTGGAGCAGCCGGCATGAGCCTCGACATCGCCATCCAGAAGACCCTGTCCAGCGCGGCGCGCGTGTTCTCGCTGGACATCGTCCTGCGCTCGGACAGCCGCCGCGTGGTGCTCTACGGCCCGTCCGGTGCCGGCAAGAGCCTGACGCTGCGCGCCATCGCCGGGCTGCTGAGGCCCGAGCGGGGCCGCATCGTGCTCAACGGCCGCACCCTGTTCGACCACGCCGAGCGCATCGACCTGGCCACCCAGGCGCGCCGCGTCGGCTATCTGTTCCAGGACTACGCGCTGTTCGACCACCTCACGGTGGCGCAGAACATCGCCTTCGGACTCCGGCGCGGCTGGCTCAATCCGCCGCGCAAGCCGCGCGACCCGCGCGCGCAGCACTGGATCGACACCTTCGAACTGGGGCCGGTGGCCGCCAACTACCCGGCGCAGATTTCCGGCGGCCAGCGCCAGCGCACGGCATTGGCCCGCGCGCTGATCGCCGAGCCCGCCATGCTGCTGCTCGACGAGCCCTTCGCCGCGCTGGACCCGGCCCTGCGCACGCGCATGCGCGCCGAACTGCTGGCCCTGCAGCAGCGGCTCGACGTGCCCACGCTGATGATCACGCACGACCCGGCGGACGTGGAGATCTTCGGCGACCACGTCTTCGAGCTGCGCGACGGCCGCGTGGTGGCCGACGCGGTGCGCGCACCGGGCGCCGCCACGGTGGTGCCGTATCCGCATCTCACCGTGGTGGCGAACCAGGGCTGAGGTTGAGGCTGAGCCCGAAGCCTAGGCCAGGCCCAGGATCACGCTCGACGCCTCGAACACCGCCACCACCTCCACGCCTTCGGCCAGTGCCATCGCCTCCACCGCGGTGCGCGAGGCCATGGCCGCCAGCACGGTCTCCGTGGCCGCCGCGCCGGCATCCCGCAGGCGCAGCCGCACCTCGGTGTGCACCGCGCCTTCGCAGATCTCCGTCACCTCGCACGGCAACTGGTTCTCGGCGGACAGGCGCCAGTCGCCCGCGCCGCGCAGCAGCATCACGGCCGGTGCCTTGATGAGCGCGACCGCGTCCACGCCGGGTTGCAGGCCGAGCGCCTGCGTGCTTTCGCGGGTGATGGTGGCGACCACCGGCTGGCCGCCCGGCAGGCGCAGCGTCACGGCATCGTTGACCGCGCCTGGCACGACCGTCTCGACCGTGCCGAACAGCGCATTGCGGGCGCTGGTGCGCAGCATCAGCCGGCGCAGCAGACCCGCGTCTGCGTGCGCGGCCTGCGTGGCGGCGTCGAGCCGCTCGACAAAGCGCCGGTGCTCGCGCTCCAGCAAGCGGAAGCTTTCGATCAGCCGCTGCGCCCGTGGCGTCAGCACACTGCCGCCGCCGCCCTTGCCGCCCGTGGTGCGCACCACCAGCGGCTCGCCGGCCAGGTTGTTCATGGTGTCGATGGCATCCCACGCCGCCTTGTACGACAGTCCCACGGCCTTGGCCGCCGCCGTGATCGAGCCCTTCTCGCCGATGCGCGCGAGCAGTTCGATCCGGCCGTGACCGCCCCAGTTGTCGTCACCGGCGCGCAGCCAGATGGTGCCGTCGAGTTCCAGCATGTCGTCCCGTCTTGGTTGGTGGTTGCAACATGCGGATGGTAATCCCGATCGACAGATCGACGGATCGCCCTGGGACTCGCGGCCGGGCCGGTGCCCTCAAGCCGCCATCAGGCGCGGCGCGCGCGCCGCCAGCAGGATCGAACGCGCCAGCAGCAGCCCGCCCAGCAGGCCGAACACAAAGCTGAACAGCGCCATGAAGCCCGCCGCATGCTGCACCTCCGGATGGATCGCCAGCATCACGCGGTAGGCATAGCGCGACACGAACAACCCGACGATCACCGCCATCGGCACCCAGCTGCCGGGCACCCGCACGCGGTCGCCTGCCCCGGCAGGGATGCCCCTGGGCGGCGCCAGGCACGTCAGCAGGAACGCCATGGCCATCGCCAGCAGCCAGGCCGCCGGCGCGAGCCGGCTGTAGCCGCTCGCCGTCGCCACGCCGTAGAGCGAAGACCCCGCCACCGCCAGCGGCAGCACGATCAGCCGGCGGCGCGAGACCGTGCGCGGCCGGGCCTGCCTGAAGCCGAGCACGACCAGCCCGGCAAACACGACGAACACCCACGTCGGAGATTGAGACAGGATGGATGCAAGCATGGCGGCCTCCATTGGAATGCCGCCAGCTTAGTACTACAGCCGTACTTCTCGCCTATGATGTTGGCCATGTCTGACGAGACGATCATGGGCCGATGCAAGGAACGGTGAGGGGCTGGGAGCGAGAGCTGGAAGGGTTGCACGAACGGCTGGGGAAGCTGTTCAAGCGACCGGAGCCGCGGCAACGGGCCTTGGCCTACCTGCGTGGGCTGCTCAGTCCGGTGGAGCGCAAGAATAGCTGGCAATTGGCCGAATGGATCGGCGAAGCGAGCCCGGACGGTGTGCAGCATCTGTTGGAGCGCGCGCAGTGGGACGCGGATGCAGCGCGAGACGTGCTGCGGGAGTACGTGATCGAGAAGCTCGGGGCGGACGATGGTGTACTGATTGTTGACGAGACTGGGTTCATCAAGAAGGGGCAGCACTCGGTCGGCGTGCAACGGCAGTACAGCGGTACGGCGGGCCGCATCGAGAACAGCCAGATCGGTGTGTTCTTGTGCTACGCCGGGCGCGGTGGGAGCGCCTTCGTCGATCGAGAACTGTACATGCCCAAGGTCTGGAGCGATGACCGCGAGCGGTGCGCGGCGGCCGGCGTGCCCGAGGCAGCGCAGTTCGCCACCAAGCCGGAGCTGGCCAGGCGAATGCTGGAACGGACGCTGGACGCTGGGGTGCGGTGTGGCTGGGTCACGGGCGACGAGGTGTACGGCGGGGATCGGCGCTTGCGGATGTGGCTGGAGTCACGAGGCCAAGCGTTTGTGATGGCGATTGCCAAGGACGAGTCGCTGTGGTGGCAGGGGCCGCAGTACAAGCGTGCTGATGAGATCGCACAAGGCTTGCCGGTACAGAGCTGGCGCAAGTACTCGGCGGGTGCTGGCACCAAGGGGGAGCGGCTGTACGACTGGGCGCTGGCGCCGCTGTGGCGGTTGCAGGTGACGGCCGAGGGGCGTCGCTTCGGGCACTACCTGCTGGTGCGGCGCAGCTTGGACGAGAAGCGGGAGCTGGCCTACTACGTGGTGTATGCCCCGCGCCGCCACGCGACACGGCAGATGCTAGCCCAGGTGGCGGGCCGACGCTGGGAGATCGAATGCGGCTTCGAGGCAGCCAAAGGCGATTGCGGTCTGGATCAGTACGAGGTCAGGCGTTGGCCAGGCTGGTACCGTCACATCACGTTGGCGCTGCTCGCTCACGCGGCTCTGGCGGTGCTGCGTGCGGAGCAAAAAAAACGCCGGCGGGCCTGATCGCATTGAGCCTGCAGGAGATTCGGCGTCTGCTGTGCGCACTGGCTTGGCGCGCACGACAGTCGATCGATCAGGTGCTGGCATGGTCCCGATGGCGACGTGCGCACCAGTGGCGCGCGCGGCAGTGCCACTACCGCGCCCGTGGTTGCGTCCCGCCAGATTAATCTACGGCTGTAGTATTAGATGGCACGCGCAGCGCCCGGGAGCGCCATGCGATGAACGGCGGAAACGGCAGCGCGAACGGGCCGCCCGGCACTCAGCCCGCCGCCGTGCGCACCCCGGCATCGACCACCGCCAGGTGCGCCCGCAGCAGCCGGTCGAACCCGTCGGCGGTGACCGGCTTGCCAATGTAGTAGCCCTGGATCTCCTGGCAGCCCGCCTTGGCCAGGAACTCCACCTGGTCGGCGTCTTCCACGCCTTCGGCGGTGACCGTCATGCCCAGCGCGCGGGCCATGGCGACGATGGCCTCCGTCAGCGCCACCGAGTCGGGATCGCCGGGAATGCCGAGGATGAACGACCGGTCGATCTTCACGTTGCTGATCGGGAAGCGCTGCAGGTACGACAGCGACGAATAGCCGGTGCCGAAATCGTCGATGGAAATGCGGATGCCCTGCGCGGTGAGCGCGTCGAACATCGGGCGCACCTCGTCGGCACCGCCCATCAGCAGGCTTTCGGTGATCTCCACCTCCAGCGCGGTCGGCGGCAGGCCGGTCTCGGCCAGGGTCTGCTCGATCGTCGGCACCACGTCGCCGGTCTGGAACTGGCGCGCGGACAGGTTGACCGCCATCCGGAAGTCGTAGCCCAGCGCCTGATACCACTGCACGGCCTGCTCGCAGGCGCGGCGCAGCACCCACTCGCCGATCGGCACGATCAGCCCGGTCTCTTCGGCCACCGGGATGAACTCCGCCGGCGACACCGCCCCCAGCTTGACGCTGTTCCAGCGCAGCAGCGCCTCGGCGCCGACGATGCGATGGCTGGCCAGGTCATACTTGGGCTGGTAGACGAGCTGCAGCTCGCTGTTGTCGCGCGCGTCGCGCAGCGCGGTTTCCAGCAGGTAGCGGCGCTGCAGGCGGGCATTGAGCTCGGCCGTGTAGAACTGCGCGCGGTTGCGGCCGTTCTGCTTGGCGCGGTACATCGCCGCGTCCGCCGAGCGCAGCAGGTCGGAGCCGGAGATGCCGTCGTGCGGATACAGCGCCACGCCGATCGACACGCCCAGGTAATAGCGCCCATTGACCGTATCGAACGGCTCGCGCATGGCCGCCAGCAGGCGCTCGGCCAGCTGCGCGATGCGCTTGCCCTCGACGCGCTGCTCGATCAGGATGACGAACTCGTCGCCGCCCAGCCGGGCGATCACGTCGCCGGGGCCGATGCAGTCGGTCAGGCGCGCGGCGGCGCTCTGCAGCAGGGTGTCGCCGCAGGCATGGCCGGCGGTGTCGTTGACGCTCTTGAAGCGGTCGAGGTCCAGGAAAAACAGGGCCAGCTCGCGGCTCTCGTCGCGGGCGCGCTCGATGGCGCTGTCCAGGTGGGCGATGAAGAAGCTGCGGTTGGTCAGCCCGGTCAGCGCATCGTGCGAGGCCAGATGGCGCAGGCGCTGCTCGGCGCGCTTGAAATCGGTGATATCGGCGAACGACACCATGATGCTGGACGGCGCCGCGTCGCCATGGCGGCGGATCGGGATGATGTTCACCCGGGCCCAGATCAGCTCGCCGGTCTTCAGCACCATGCCGTAGATCCGTCCGAGGATGGGTTCGCCGCTCTGCCGCACCAGCTTCGAGGGCAGCACGTCGAGCGCGACATCCTTGCCGTGCTCGTCGACCACGCGCTGCATCATGTCGAACCGGTTCCGGCCGACCAACTGCCCCGGACGCACGCGCAGAATGCGCTCGGCGCTGGCATTGGCCGCCAGCACCACGCCGTCCAGCGTCTGGATCAGCACGCCTTCGTTGAGGTGCGAGACCGCCAGCCGGTAGCGCTCCTCGCTCTCGGCCAGGCCGCGCTCGGTGGCGTCCTTCTGGATGGCGACGCCGGCCAGGTGCGTGAGGTCGTCGAGGAAGTGCTGCTCGTCCTCGGTCGGCAGGCAAGGCTGGCGGTGGAACAACGCCAGTACGCCCAGCTTGTCGCCGCGCGACGAGCGGATCGGCAACGCCCAGGCGGCGGCGAAGCCGGCGGCCAGCGCCGCCGTGCGGTCGTGCTGCGAGCGCGGGTCGGTGGCGATATTGCCGATCAGCGCGGCATCGCCCAGATACGCCGCGCAGCCGCAGGCGCCGGCATCGGGGCCGATGGGCGAGCCCTCCAGCGTGGTGGCATAGGCGGCCGGCAGCGTGGGCGCCGCGGCTACGCCCAGCGTCTGGCGCTCGGCATCGAGCAGCAGCACGGCCGACATCGCGGTCGGATAGACCTGCTCCACGTACAGGCACAAGTGGCGCAGCACGGTCGACAGCGAAGCATTGGAAGCGAGTTGCGCAAGCACGGCATTCTCCGAGGCCAGCAGGCGGCGCGCGTGCAGGGCCTCTGCGCGGGCCTGCACGGCATTGCGTTCGAGCGCATGGCGCGAACCCGCCTCGCGCAGGACGAGCATCACCGCCGGCTGCCCGTCATGCATGCAGCGCGCGGCTTCGCTGGTAACCAGCACGTGGGTGAAATCGGCACGCACCAGGCGATGTTCGATGGGGTCGGCAGGCACGCTGCCCGCGGCAGCGCGCGACAGGCTCGGCATGACCAGCCCGACGTCGTCCGGATGGATCACGCTGGTGAGCGCCACGCCGGCCAGCCACTCTGGCACCGGCGCGGCCAGCAGATGCGTGGCGGCCTGGTTGCCCTGGACGATGCGCCCGTCGACCACCACCAGCACGGCATCGGCCGACAGGCGCGCGAGCGTATCGAATGCCGCGGTGTCCGACGGCGCGATCAGGGGCGTATCCACCGGGCGCACCATGGGCTCCGATACGAGGACAGCGTCGACAGGATAGGCAGCAGCGTGGGCCGGGGTGAAACGGGTCATCGGGGTGGTGATTGCGTGAACTGCATGACTGCCCCAGGCGCGAAAGCGCGCCCGATCCGATCATGAACGGCAGCCCGGCCCGAAACTGTAGCGCAGCGGCGGAAAACCCTGCTTGGGATGTGACGGACACACCGACCTGCGATGTGCGCGGGCAAAGAAAACCCGCGCTCAGTTGACGAGGCGCGGGTTGAAGTCTCTGGACCGTGTCGATCTGTTCCAGAGAGGAGAACCGTCGCATGAGCGGGCAGCCGATGCACCGGCCGACCACGACTCCACGCTTTGAATGATAGTTGTCTGCTGCCAAAAACAAAGGGCGGAAAAAGCGGGGAAACCCTTCCCTTTTCCCGACCGCGAACCGGCCGTGGTCGGCCATCACGGCGCATCCCGCCCGACTGTCTGGCGCGCGCTCCGCAGTGACGTGCGGGTGAAATATCCCTGGCCTATATTGGTGAATCAGGCGGCATCGGCCAAGGCTCCGGAGGTGCCGACAACGTCCGGACCCTGCTCCATTTTGCGCAGACAACATCACGCCATGCGCCTACATTCCATCAAGTTTCCCGCACGCGCGCCGTTAATGCCGGCAACAGGTGCCATCCGCACGAAGGCACTTCGAAGTCATTGCAACCGGTTTCGCATGCCGTCACTCTCACCGACTTCTTCAACCTCCCGCCGGCGCGCCGCGCGCACGCTGATCGCGATGACCGTGCTCGCCGCGCTGGTGGCACTGCCGCGTGCGCGCGCCTCCACCACGCAGCCCGCGCCCGACGTTGCACAGGCCGCCGCCAGTACGGTCACGGCATCCGCGCCGGCCGCCGGCAAGAACCCCACCTGCCAGGCCATCATGCAGCGCCTGTCCGGCAGCCTGGCCGGCACGCCCAGCCAGATCGGCGGGAAAAAGACGGCGGCCGTGCTCGTCGATGTCGACAAGGCCGGCGTGACGATGGCGTGCAGCCATTCGGACGCCGTGGCGATCCCCGTCCCCGCCGGCGCCAAGACGCGATGACAGCGGTCCGCTGGCGGGCCGTCCTGGCGGCAATGCTCCTGGTTGCAGTGCATGGCGCCCCGGCTGCCGCGCCCCGCACAGACCGGTGGATCGCCCTGCCGACGCAGCCCGATAGCCGCGCCCTGCTCGATGCCGCCAGCGTGCAACGGATGCCGAGCGGCCCGGTGAGCGCATGGGTGCGCGTGGAAACCCACACCCCGAACAGCACGCGCGCGCTACGGCGCATGTTCGACGCCGTGCGCGGCGACACAGCGGATTTTCTCTACACCATCGACTGCCGCACCCGGCAATACACCGTCTCGAGCGCCAAGCTGTACCAGGGCGCGCTGATGCTCAGCGAGAAGCGCTTCGGCAACGAGGCTGGCTGGCAGCCCGTCGACGGCGCCAGCCTGGCGACAGCGGTGGCGCACCATCTCTGCGCGGGCTGACGGCCCGACCGCCCCGCCACGCGCGCGCCATCCGTTGGTAACATCGGAACGTGCGCCCCGCCTCCACGCCCCTCCCGGCCGATCCCCGCGTAACAGCAGACGCCAGCGTCTTCGGCACGCTCACGCGCGGCTCGCGCGCGACGCTGGAACGGGTGGCCGACCTGGGCGACGGCGTCACCGCCGCCATCTGGCGCAACGAGCATACCGAGGCGCGCTATGTCCAGCCCGGACACCACACGCTGTCGGTCTACCTGCACGGCGGCTACACCACGCACCGGCGAGACCAGCCGCATCTGTTCGGCGCGCCGGGGCGGGTCTGCATGCTGCCGGCCGAGCACGAATCGGCCTGGGTGATCGAGCAGCCGATGCGCTTCGTGCATCTGTACTTCGCGCCCGAGGCGCTGGCCGGCCATGCCGTGCGCCTGCTCGACGCGGAGCCGCGGCTGTTCACGCTGCACGACCGCACCTTCATCGAAGATCCGCACCTCGCGCAGGGGTGCACCCGCATCGCCGGGCTCAACTGGACCGACCTCGACGACCGCATGCGCGCCAACGCGCTGGCGAGCGACACGCTGTCCTACCTGGTGCGCACACAGGGGCGCACCCGCGCCCTGCCGGTGCGCGGCGGCCTGGCGCCGCACGTGTGCCGGCGCATCGCTGCCATGATCGATGCCTCGCTGCAGTTGCCGCTGTCGATCGGCGCGCTGGCGCGCGAGGCGAACCTGTCCGAATTCCATTTCGCGCGCATGTTCCGCGTGTCGTTCGGGATCGCGCCGCACGAGTGGGTCATGCAGCGCCGGCTGGCCCGCGCCCGCGATCTGCTGCGCCATACCGCGCTGCCGCTGGTTGCGATTGCCGACCGATGCGGCTTTGCCAGCCCCGCCCACTTCAGCCGGCGCTTTGCCGCCCATGCCGGGGCATCGCCATCGCGCTACCGGCAGGCATGGCAGGGCGATGGCCATGCCGCGACCGATTTCATCCGTTGCCCAGGAGACCCTCATGCTTGCACTGCGCCCCGGCTGTGAATGCTGCGACCGCGACCTGCCGCCCGACTCCACCGAAGCGCGCATCTGCACCTACGAGTGCACCTTCTGCGCAGACTGCGCGGAGCACCGGCTGCATGGCCTCTGCCCCAACTGCGGCGGCGAACTGGTCAGGCGCCCGCGCAGGCCGGCGGCCATGCTGGCCAAGCACCCGGCGTCCACCGAACGCATCCATCGCTCTGAAGGCTGCCGGAACGCTGCCTGATCAACCTGACAGGCTGCGCGCGCCGGCCGGACCGGGGACACACGGAAACGAACGATCGGATTTTTTTGGCTGCGGCTGCGGCTGCGGCTGCGGTTGAAGGCTGAAGGCTGAAGGCTGAAGGCTGAAGGCTGAAGGCTGCGCCTAGCGTTTTCCACGATGGAGCCGGCGTGCGCGGCGCAGTAGCTTGGAAGCGGGTTCCCCATGGAGAGTGCCATGTTCACCCACATCCTGCTGCCCACTGATGGCTCATCCCAGTGCACCAAGGCGATCGACGGGGCGCTGAAGCTCGCGCACGCCGCCGGCTGCCGCCTGACGGCCTATACCTGCATCGAAGACTTCCCGAACATGGCGTACTCGGGCGGCGCCGGTGAATGCCCCTACTCGCACTACATGGAGCAGGTGCAGGGCTACGCCAAGGACTGTATCGACCGCATCGCCGAGCGCGCGCGGGAAGAAGGCGTTGAATTCGACAGCGACGTCACGCAGTTTGCCGAGCCTTACCTCGGCATCCTGGACGCGGCGCGCCGGCATGCGTGCGATGTCATCTTCATGGCGTCGCATGGACATCGCAGCCTGACGGGCCGCCTGCTGATCGGCAACGAAACGCGCAAGGTACTCACGTACGCGCACATTCCGGTCGTGGTGTACCGCTAGGCCCCGGCCGGGTCTCGTCTCGGACCCGGCCTGCGGGCGCCGCGGGCCGTGCCGTTCAACCGCGGCGCGCGATTACATCATCGGCTGCGGCGGCGGGCCGGCTTCGTCTTCCATCGCGGCCACACGCTGGGCTTCGCGATCGCTGATCTGCTTGCGCTGCTCGGTCGTCAGCACCTGCAGGATCTTCGCGTCGGCCTGCGCGCGCAGTTGCGTCTCGCGGGCGACGGCGCGGCCCAGTGCATCGGTCAGGGCGCGGCTGCGTGCTTCGTCGTACTGCCCGGACACCACCATCTCATGCAGGTCGCGGTGGGCATGCTCGATTGCCTTGCGCTGTTCGCGCAGCTCCGGCATCTGGGCGTATTCGATCGCGAAAACCTTGTCGCGCTGCGCTTCGGTCAGCTTCAGGCCGTGCAGGAAGAGGCCGCCATGATGCGGGCCCATGAAGCCGGGGCCGCCCGGCATGTGCGGCATGCAGTGCGGCGCCATCGGCGGACGGGGCGAAGCCTCGGGCGCGGAGCTCTGCGCATAGGCAACGGCACAGGACAGCAGCAGCCCGGCGGCAACGGCGGCCAGACTGCGACGGGAAGTAACAGCAAACATGGTTTTGACTCCTAGCGAGATCACTAGCCGGAAAGCTCCGGCGATGTATTCACTGTAGCCGCCGGCCCTGCCCCAAAGGTGGGAGAACGGTGAAGTCTTCTTGAAAAGCTGTGACGGCCTGAAACCCGCGCCCCATCAGGCATCCAGCCGATAGCCGACGCCGTAGACCGAGTGGATCAGCTCCGTGCCGGGGCTCACCAGCTCCATCTTGCGGCGCAGGTTCTTGACGTGCGTATCGACGGTGCGGTCGGTGACGACGCGGTGGTCGTCGTAGATCTGCTCCAACAGGTTGGCGCGCGACAGGATGCGGCCCGGCGCGTTGGCCAGCGCGCTCAGCAGGCGGAACTCCACCGGCGTGAGATCGAGCCGCTGGCCGCGCAGCGTGGCCGAATAGGCGGTGTTGTCGATCTGCAGGAGGCTGTCGGACTGCGCGCCGCTGCGCTGCACGCGGCGCAGGATGGTCTTGATGCGCGCGACCAGCTCGCGCGGGCTGAACGGCTTGCAGATGTAGTCGTCCGCGCCCAGCTCGAGCCCCAGCAGCCGGTCGATCTCTTCCACGCGCGCGGTCACCATGACGATGGGCAGGTCGCTGAAGGTGCGCACCTCGCGGCAGATCTCCAGCCCGTCTTTGCCGGGCAGCATCAGGTCCAACAGCACCAGCTCGGGGGAGGTCTCGCGCACGCGCTGCACGGCGCGGGTGCCGTCGTCCACCCATTCGGTCTCGTAGTGGGCGGCGCGCAGATAGTCCGCCATCAGCGCGGCGAGCTTGGGTTCGTCTTCAACGATCAGGATCATGGTCAGCAACAGAGGAATTGGCAGCCGGCAGGCGGATCGCGATCCACAGCCCGCCCAGCGGTGAAGGTCTGGCTTCGATGGTGCCACCGTGCGTCTGCACGATAGTCTGGCACAGGCTCAGGCCCAGCCCGGCCCCGCCTTGCGCGCGGCCCCGGGAAGGATCGGCGCGGAACAGCCGGTCGAACACGCGCGGCAGCATCGCTTCCGGCACGCCCGGCGCGCTGTCCTGCACGTCCAGGCACCACCACGCGCCGGCGCGATGGACGTGGATGCGCAGCGTGCCGCCCGCGTCGGTATAGCGCAGCGTGTTCTCCAGCAGGTTCTGCATCAGCTGGCGCAGGCGCTGCGGATCGCCCTGGATGGCCGCATCGCGCGACGGCCCCGTCGGCAGGTCGAGCTGCAAGGCGATGTGCTTGTCCATCAGGCGCGAGGTGAACCCCTGCGCCGCGCTGCATACGGTATCGGCCAGGTCGATCGACTCCATGTGGAAGGCCAGCGCCCCCACATCGGCCAGAGACAGCTCGTACAGATCGTCGATCAGCTTGGACAGCGTGCCCACCTCGGCCTGCAGCGAGGTCAGCGACGCGGGCGTGAGGGCGCGCACGCCGTCCTCGAGCGCCTCCAGTTCGCCGCGCAGCACCGCCAGCGGCGTGCGCAGTTCGTGCGAAATGTCGGCAGTCAGCTGGCGGCGCATCTTCTGGTTGGCCTCGAGCGTTTCGGCCAGCCGGTTGAAATCGTCGGCCAGGTGGCCGATCTCGTCGCCCGAATGCACATCGACCCGCGCCGCGTAGTCGCCCTCGGCCATGCGGCGCGTGGCATGGGCCAGCCGCCGCATCGGCGCCAGCACGCCGCGCGCGAGCAGGATCGCCACCCCCGCCGCAAGCAGCACCGACAGCGCGGCGATGATCCAGGTGGCGCGCAGTTGCTGGGCCAGGAAGGCCTGGTCGGCCCCCTCGGGCACGTGCATGCGCTGCGGCGTCGCCAGCCAGCCGACGGTCTGGCCGTTGTGTTGAAGCGCATGCCACTGCGAGCCTGGGCCGGGCGGCGGGCCATCGCCGACAATCGGGACACGCGCGGCGTCGAGCAGCCAGATCGGCGGATGCATGCCGCCGGGCCCTTCGCCGGGCGGACGGTACGGCGGGGGATTACCGCCATCCAGGGGCGGGGGGCCACCATCCGGAGGCGGCGGCAGACCGCGCAGTGCGCCCCCCGGCGGCGGGCCGAAGGGCGGCGCGAGCTCGGCATCGCCGTGCGGACCGCCGAACGGCCCCGCATGGGTGCGGCCGATCTCGCGCCGGATCAGGCGGTACCAGGCCTGCCGGTCATTGCGCAGGGCATCCCAGTTCCCATGCTCGGCATAGACCGCTTCGATGCTCTGGGCGAACACCGCCATGCGCTCGGCTTCGCGAGCGTTGATGTAGTCGAGAAAGTTGGTGTCGAAACGCCAACGCACCGCCGCGCCCATGGCGAGCGCGACGACCATGCTCAGCGCGAACAGCGCGACGAACAGCTTGGAGGTGATGCCGAAAGACGGACGCATGAATCAATCAGGGCAGCGCAAAGGCGCAACAACAGGAAGCGCCTGCGCGCGGGTCAACGGCCATCCCCGCATCCATTGGCGGTGCCGTTGCGCGGGAGGCCCTGCGTGATATTACCGGCATCGCCACCGCCCAATGCCGTCAACGGGACTGCGCACGACGACACGTCGATGCGGTCGGCCGCGTTGGCGGTATCCGGCCGGACCCGCGTGCGCGAGGTGTACCGCCCGCAAAGATGGGCACGGCGATCAAGCAGCGCGAAAGCCTTCACGCCCAGGGGCGACGGCTTGCGACGCGAAGCAGTCTTCTTGTCAGCCATGGCGCGCTCCGAGGAGTGGGGATGGGCTGAGCATAACAACCCCCTCCCCTCGAAAATTGAGCGAAATAAGGAGAAGTTTCCACCGGGTCGTTGGGGTATGCCACCCGATGCACACATCCACGCACCGGGTCGACTACCCCGGCTTGCGGGTCCGCTTGCCGCCGGCCGCGCGTGCGGGCCCCTCGGGCTGGGGCTTCAGCAGCAAATGCAGCACCTTGCGGTGGGTTTCCCGGATGTTGCGGTACTCGCTCTCGGCCACGTCCTGGCGAAACACCATCTGGCAGACCGCCACATACAGCACCGGCGCCATCACGAAGCTGAAGTAGTCGGTCACCGGCGTCTGCGGCATCTGGCCCGCCGCGACGTATTGCTCGATGCGGCGCTGCTGCTCGGCGCGGGCCGGCACCACGGTTTCTTCGTGCCAGCGCTGGATCAGGTGCGGCACCCGATGGCTCTCCGCGATCAGCAGCCGGATCACGGCGATGACCTGCGGGGTGAGCCCTGCATACGCCTCGTCGATGAAGGCGTCGATCAGCTCATCGAGGTTCTGCCCCTGCCGGGCCTGCTGCAGCAGCGCGCGGGACGGCACGAGCAGATCCCGGAGCAGGGTCTCGAAGATCTCGTCCTTGTTCGAGAAATGCACGTAGAGGTTGGCCTTGGACGTGCCCGCCCGGCGCGCGATCTTGGCAATGCTCGCCGCGGTGAAGCCCAGGGTGCTGAACTCGACCAGCGCCGCATCGAGAATCTGCTGCCGCCGCACCTCCGGCGACAGGCGCACCCGCTTCCTGGGCGCGGCTTCTGCCGTGTCCGATGTCTGTTTTCGAGAAGAACGCATGTCTGCCTTTGCGGGCCGGGCGATGGCCCGGCCTGAAGATCGAGCGCCCGACAGTACCACCGCGTCGCGCCCAGCTAATGACCGATCGATCATTATCCAATGTATCATCTACTGACCGATCGATCATTAGTGACCGGTCGGCCACCGCGCGCCGACTGCCGCGGCCGCTCGCACCAGCAGCAGCAAGGCAGCCCGGCATCATTTCGTACTGTGCGTAAGGAGCCCGCCATGCACACCTCCATTCGTTTGCGTCTCGCCTGTCTCGCCGCCGTTGCCGGTGTGACCTTCCATGCCCACGCTGAAAGCTTCACATCCGCGGCATCCAGTGCCGGATCGGCCTCCAGCGGCAGCGTGTCGACCTCGCTGAACAGTTCGAGCCACAGCTCGACGGACGACGAGAAGACCGCGAACGGCGACTACCGCATCGTCGACGTGGCCCAGGCGCCCGACCGGGCCGACTACCTGCGGGTGACGATGGTCGCGGACGCATCACAGCAGCGCATCGCGCTCGACCTGCCGGCGGCCGTCTTTGCAAAGCAAGGCCTGGGACGTGGCGACCTCGTGCGCGCGGAGCACCGGGTCTACGGCTTCGAGTTCGCGCGCCAGGACACCCGCGAAGCGTTCTATCTCGTGCTCGCCGACACCTGGCACGATGAGCTCGCGCCGCGCCCCGTGGTGAATCTGTGAGCGCCGGCCGCCTGCTGGTGCTGGTGCTGGCATTCGCCGCGGCGGCCGCCGGCAGTGCGGCACGGGCGGCGACCGGCCTGTCCGCCTGGTCGGCCGCGTCGCAGTTCTGCGACCGCGCACAGCCGTTCACCGCCGGCCAGCAGGATCGGCTGCTGCGCTTTGCCGCCGTCGTGCGCGAAGAGGTGTCGGCCACCGAGGGCGGCGCCGTGCTGATCAGCCGCTCCGGCCTGGACCTGTCGCGTTTCCGTCTGCGCTATTCCCACGCGGCTGTCGCGTGGCGCAACGACGCCGGCGCATGGTCCGCCCGCCAGCTCTACTACGCCTGCGACGAAGGCCGCCCACGCCTCTACGACCAGGGGCTGGCCGGCTTCACCATGGGCATCGACGATCCGTCGCGCGGCTACATCTCGATCGTGCGCCTGCCCGCCGATGCGGCGGACGCTCTGCGCCGCGCGGCCACCGACACGCCGCGCGCGCTGCGGCTGCTGGCGGCGAGCTACAGCGCCAACGCCTATGCGTTCAGCGTGCGCTACCAGAATTGCAATCAGTGGGTCGCCGAACTGCTCGCGCTGGCGTGGGGTGGGCTCGACCATGCCGGCAATGGAAGCAATGGCGCCGATGGTACCGATGACCCCGACGGCGATCTGCGCGAGCGCGCCCAACGCTGGCTGCGCGAGGCCAGCTATGCCCCGCAGCCGGTCGACATCGACTCGCAAGCGCTGATGTTCGCGTCGACCTTCGTGCCGCTCGTGCACCTGGACGACCATCCCGAGGACGACGTCTTCGCCATGAAGCTGAAGATCAGCCTGCCGTCGACCGTGGAGCGCTTCATCCAGGCGCGGCTGCCGGGCAGCGAGCGCATCGAGCTCTGCTACGACCGCGAGCGGGTGGTCGTGCACCACGGGTGGACGCCGATCGCGGAGGGCTGCCTGCCCGGTGAGGGGGATCGGGTGGTGCCGTTGGGGGCATAGCCGCTGGCACAACCGTCAATCAGTGCCCGAGAGCAAACGGTAGCGCAAGCTAACGAATCGCGAATCAAGCAATAAAAATAGCGGCCGATTTGCTCCCTTTGCATCCTTCAGCTCGACGCTATCACCAAGCCCTCGACATTGCGCACTCCCCAATGCCGACCGCTCAGAATGGAGAATTAAAATGAGACAATTCCGCACAACATCAGAATTAAATATATTTCAATATACTTTGTCGCCCACATCTCCAGACTGATCACCATAAAGTGTCACCACAACCCGGCGCGTATATAAAGCATTCCAACGCCCCGTGGTGCGCACAAACAGAAACCGTTCCCCAACGATGGCGGTGGGATCACGCTGTGATTGATCACGATGATTTCAAGGGTTTTCCCTGACCCCGAGGTGCATACGTAGCCCCCTGATGGGCCGTAGTGCAACCTCACATCCATGCGCCGCGCCTGACCCCGGATGCGTTCATAGCTTGGCCTTCCGGCAATTCCCCACAGGAGAATAAAAATGGTACGAATTGCGACGCCACTCAGTGACATCAAGGCGCATTACGACGTTGTGGTGATCGGGTCCGGCTATGGTGGAGGCATTGCAGCATCGCGCATGGCGCGCGCGGGTCGCACAGTTTGTTTGCTGGAGCGCGGCCGCGAAATCATTCCCGGTGAATATCCCAATACCCTGGCGGAGGCGACGGAAGAGTTTCAAGTCCATCACCCCGATGGCCATATCGGCTCACGCACCGGTTTGTACGATCTGCATGTCAATGCGCAGCAAAACGTCGTCGTAGGCTGTGGCCTGGGCGGCACCTCGCTGATCAATGCCAACGTCTCGCTGGAGCCCGAGCCTCAGGTCTTCGAAGACCCGCGCTGGCCCCGGCACGTGCGTGAGCATGCCGATACCTTGCTCAAGGAAGGCTTCGCCCGGGCGCGGGAAATGCTCCGGCCCACCCCTTACCCCGGCACGGCGGCCGCCTTGCCCAAACTGCAGGCCAACGAAAAGTCCGCCTCGCAGATGCTGGCGCCGCACACCTTCTATCGCCCGCCCCTCAATGTCACGTTCGACGACTTACCGGACCACCGCAACCACGTGGGCGTGGAGCAATTGCCCTGCAACGATTGCGGCGACTGTGTCTCCGGCTGCAACAACAAAGCCAAGAACACCACGCTGATGAACTACCTGCCCGATGCCAGCAATCACGGTGCGGAAATTTTCTGCCAGGCATCGGTCCGTTATCTGGAGCGCGAGGGCGATGGCTGGATCGTGCACTACCAGTATGTCGGCACCGGGCGGGAGGCGTTCGATGCGCCAACGCTGTTCGTCAAGGCCAACATCGTCGTGCTCTCCGCCGGCACGTTGGGCTCGACGGAGATCCTGCTGCGTTCGCGCACCCAGGGCTTGCCGCTCTCCGATAAGCTGGGCAAGCACATGAGCGGCAACGGCGACATCCTGGGCTTCGGCTACAACAACAACGACAAGATCAACGGCATCGGGTTCGGCGCGCACTCCGGCAAAAGCATCGGCCCGGTGGGGCCCTGCATCACCTCCATCATCGACATGCGCGACGAGAAGGACTGGACACAGCGCATGGTGATCGAAGAGGGGTCGATCCCGGGAGCCCTCGGCCGCGCCATCGTGCCCGCCATGGCCGCCGCATCGACAGAGATCGGACGGCCGACCTCTACCGGGGTCGCCGCCAAGATCACGCACGCTGCCAGAGAGGTGGAGAGCGCGATATTGGGCCCCTACTACGGGGCGGTCAATCGCCTGCAAACCTATCTGATCATGAGCCACGACAATGGCGCGGGCGAGATGGCGCTGGATGGCCGCGACCAACTGTGCATCAACTGGCCCGGCGTGGGAGAACAGCCCAACTTCAAGATCGGCAACGACCGCCTGTATGACGCCACGCGCGCACTGGGCGGCACCTATGTGCCCAACCCCATCTGGACCGACCTGTTCAAGCACAGCCTGATCACCGTACACCCGCTGGGCGGGTGCGTGATGGGCGAGGATGCGGCACAGGGCGTCGTCAACCACAAGGGGCAGGTGTTCAGTAGCGAGTCAGGCAGCGACGTCTACGCGGGGCTGTACGTGACCGATGGCTCGGTCATCCCCACTTCGCTGGCGGTCAACCCATTGCTGACGATTTCGGCTGTCAGCGAGCGGACGATGGCCTTGCTGGCGGAAGACCGGGGCTGGAAGATCGACTACACCTTGCCGTCGGCGCCCAGCAAGCCGGCCCGGCCCGTCAAGCCGGGCATCGAATTCACCGAAGCCATGAAAGGGTATGTCTCCCTGGCCCATCGACAGGCGCAAGGCACCGATCCCGCCGTCTACGAGGCGGCCTACCGGGCAGGCCAGGACGCCGGATCCACCATGGCGTTTATCGTGACGATCCGGTCCGATGACCTGGACCAATTGATCGCCAACCCCCAGCATCCGGCCACGATCGTCGGCACGCTGAATGCCCCCGCGTTGTCTGCACAGCCGCTGACAGTGAGCCATGGCGTGTTCAATCTGTTTGAGGCATTCCCGGAACAGGTTGGCGTGCGGCACATGAACTACAACATGGTGCTGACCGCGGAAGACGGCAAGGCATACTTCTTCAGCGCCTTCAAGTCCGTGCCCAGCGACCACAGCGTGTTGCGAGCGTGGGCCGACACCAGCACGCTCTACGTCACGGTCTACGACGGCACGGACAACACCGGACCGGTCGTCGGATCGGGCGTCCTGCATATCGAACCGGCCGACTTCGCCAGGCAGATGACCACGATGAAGGTCCTCAACGCCTCCGGCGAGGCTGAGCGCCTGAAAGATCTGGCCCGTTTCGGCAAGTATTTCGCCGGGGTGCTGTGGGAGAGCTACGGCGGGGTGCTGGCCGGCAACGTCTACTTCAACCCGGATGCCCCACCGCGCAAAAAGCGCCCGCTCAACGCCGGCGCGCCGGAAGTGTTGTTCTTCCAGACCGAGGACAACGTGACATTGCGCCTGACCCGCTTTCAGGGCGGCAGCAAGGGGCCGGTGATGCTGGTGCACGGCCTGGGCGTGGGGTCAAACATTTTCTCGACCGACACCATCGCCACCAATCTGCTGGAGTTCCTCTACCAGCACGGCTACGACGTCTGGCTGCTCGATTTCCGCGTCAGCATCTTGCTGGAGGCCAGCCAGCAGCAATGCGATGGCGACCAGATCGCGCGGTACGACTTCCCGGCTGCCATCGACCGGATTCGCCAAGCCACCGGAGCCAACGACGTGCAATGCGTGGTGCACTGCTATGGCGCCACCACGTTTTTCATGTCCCTGCTGGCGGGTCTGCAAGGTGTGCGCTCCGTCGTGTGCTCGCAGATTGCCACCGAGATCGTCGTGCCCCCGGCGACCGCCGCCAAGACCGGGCTGCACATCCCATCGGTGCTGGACAAGCTCGGCGTGAAGTCCCTCACCGCCTATACCCAGGCCAACGCCGACTGGCTCGAAAAGCTCTATGACACGGCGCTGAAAGGCTATGCACTGGTCGAAGCACAAGGCTATTGCAACAACCCGGTCTGCCACCGCATCACCTTCATGTATGCCTCGCTGTACCGGCACGAAACGCTCAACGAATCCTTGCACGACAACCTGCATGAGCTGTTCGGCGTGGCCAACATGCGGACCATGGAGCATCTTGCCCTGATGTGCCGGACGGGCCATCTGGTGGGCTTCGGCGGGGAAGACATCTACATGCCGCACCTGGACCGGCTCCAGCTGCCGATCCTGTTCATCAGCGGAGCGCAGAACGCATGCTATCTGCCTGAAAGCACCCGGCGCACGTATCAGCAACTGGTGGATCGCTTTGGCCCGGAACGGTACAGCCGGCTGGTCATACCGGGATACGGCCATATCGACTGCATGTTTGGCAAGAATGCCGCCGTGGATGTCTACCCGGCCATCGTGGCCCACCTGGACAAAACCGCCTCGGCCTGAGGCAACCGCGACATCAGCCAGGTTGTGCAGCATCGACTTGCAGTACCGCCGGCCGGCGCATGTTGCCGACCGGCCCGTAATGGCAACACCGTGAGGTGGCAGGCACCCAGGCACCCCTGCTACCGCAGCCATTGACGCCGTCAAGGGGACAACAGCATGTTGAAGACAGGCTCCACAGTCCAATGCATCCAGTGGTACCAGCGCTTTATCTGGATCGGGATCGCGATCAATCTGGTGTTCGCCATCCCGGCGCTGTTCTGGCCCGATTTTCTCAACGCCACCTTCGGGCTGCCCATGCAGGCCACGTATCCGTGGCTGCAGAATGCCGGCATGCTGCTGGTGGGCATCAGCCTGTTTTATGCCCCTGCCGGGATCCACGCGCTGAAGTACCCGGTGTACGCGTGGCTGTGCGTGCTGTCGCGGCTGATTGCGGTCGTCTTCTGGATCTACCTGATCAACACGTCCGGCTATCCGGAGGCATTCCGCCCCCTGATGTACTCGGACGGCGCCATGTTCCTGATCCTGGGGGGGCTGCTGTACGGCGGCATGCCTCCGGATCAGCGGCCGTGGGCCCTGATCTCGGCCGGGCTCGATAGCCTGTGGCAATGCGTCAGGGCGTGCCTGACCGGCACCCGCCGCAAGGTGTTGCTCGTGGTCGCACTGGTCGTGGCATTCGTGGGCGCGGAAACCTGGGTCAACCTGTTCCGTGAAGTCCCGCAGCCGCCTCTGCAATCGAACGTGGACCACTTCAAATATGCGCCAATCGGCCTGGGGCCGGATGCCCACATCCCGCTCTATGTGTTCAACGTGTTGCCGCAGGCCTGCGCACAGCACATGCCCAAGCAAAACCTGGGCTGGCAATCGTTCGGCTTCGTCTATGAAGGCGGCCGTGACTTGCCGATCGGGCTGGCCAAGCGCCAGATCGGCTATCCGTCGGTCGAGGCCAACTGCGCGCTGTGCCATACCGGGCAGTACCGCAAGAGCGCGGACGATGTCGCGGTGCCGGTGCCGACCGCCCCGGCGGCTTTGCTCAACCTGGAATCCTTCCAATGGTTCCTGTACGACTGCGCCGGCGAACCGGATTTCACCAGCCGAGTGATGCGTGAAATCGACCGGCACTACAGCCTGGGCATCATTGAGCGGCTGTTCTACCGCTTCGCCATCGTGCCGGCGACGCAGAAGGCCTTCCTCCAGCAGAAGCAGCAGTACGCCTGGCAAAAGCTGCGCCCCGAACAGGGACCGGGCCGCACGGACACCTTCAATCCCACCAAGATGGTGGTCTTCGATTTCCCGGACGACTCCACCGTCGGCACGGTGGACCTGCCGCAAATCTGGAATCAGAAGCCGCGCGAGTCCATGTACCTGCACTGGGACGGCAACAACAACAATATTCACGAACGCAACTACGCTGCGGCCATGGCCGTCGGTGCGACGCCGCAGTCGGTGCTGCCGGCCGAGTTCAAGCGAGTCACCGACTGGCTGCTTGACCACCAACCGCCGAAGTGGCCCTTTGGCGAACTGGACCAAGCCCGGGTGCGCCACGGCGAGAGCCTGTGGCAGGCGCAGTGCGCAAACTGCCACGCCTTCGGCAAGGCGGCCACCGGGCAGGTCACGGTCGGGCTGGATCAACTGGGCACCGACCCTTATCGGCTCAACTCGTTCACCGTCGGGCTGGTGAGCAAGTTTCACCAGTTCAAGTCGCCGCCGTTCGACTTCGGTGCCTACCGCAAAACCCAGAGCTACAGCAACACGCCGACCGACGGCGTTTGGCTGCGGGCTCCGTATCTGCACAATGGCTCCGTCCCCACGCTCTGGGACCTCCTGCAGAAGCCGGAGCACCGGCCCAAAGTGTTCTATCGCGGCTCCAGCGTGTTCGACCAGAAACAGGTCGGCTTCGTCACCGCCGGGCCCGAGACCAAGGGCGGCGGCACGTTCAAGTTCGATACCAGCCTGCCGGGCAACCACAACACGGGGCACGCGTACGGCACGGACCTGACCGACAGCGAGAAGTGGGACCTGATCGAATACATGAAAACGCTGTAACGCCGCAAACACGTGGAGGTGTGCGATGTTCTTCGACGACTGGAAAACCCGGATCGAAACGTATTTCGAAAATGCACGGCACAACCTGCAGCGGAAACAACAGATCCTGGCACGGCTCAAGCAAGCGCATCAGCAGGCGCAGGAAGTCATCGACTCAGGCTCCACCTCGGCGACCGGCATCCCGTGGGAGCTCGCGCATGGCCTGACCCTCCTGGACGGCGTGGCAGCCGGCAAACCGCTGCCGACCACCGTGGCCGAGTTGCCGACCCGGGTGATGGACGATGGCACGCTGCTGGGCTGCCGCAAATGGGAACTGCTCGACCCGAAGTGGGGCGAAGCGCTGGTGGCGTGGATGGAACACCTGGTGGACCGTGCGCCGTGGGGCCAGACCCCCGGCAGCATCGCCATGCCCCCCGAACACGTCAGTCTGGCCATCGCCGGAGACTGGGGGACCGGTGACGGCATCGCCGGCAAAGTCGCCAAGGCCATGGGGCAAAGCCGCGCGGACTACACCATCCATCTGGGCGATGTCTACTACGCCGGCGCGAGCCCCGATGAAGGCCGGGACCTCGCCGCCTGGCCGGCTGGCACGCTGGGGCAGTTCGCCCTCAACTCCAACCACGAAATGTACAGCGGCGCCGTCGGCTATTTCCGGGAGCTGGCCCAGCGTTTCCCCTTGCAGAACGGCACCAGCTATTTCAGCCTGCAGAACGACCACTGGCTGATCGTCGGTCTCGATACCGCGTACTACGCGGACGAGATGAACCTGTACATGGATGGCACGCTAGGTGACCAGCAAACGGCCTGGCTGAAGCAATTGGCCCAGGGCTGTTCCAAGCGGATCCTGCTGCTGTCACACCATCAGGGCTACGCCATTGACGGCACCAGCAAGACCGCGCTCTACGATCAGGTACTGAATGCCTTGGGCCGGGAGCCGGATTACTGGTACTGGGGCCACCTGCACAACGTCATCTGCTATCAGCCGCAAGGCAAGCTCCACGGCCGCTGTGTCGGCCATGGCGCCATTCCCTATGGCAGGGCCAGCATTCTGGACAACCAGGCGCGGGTGGCCTGGACCGAAACACAGTCCGCCGGCGACGACCAGTACCCGGATCGGATACTGAACGGTTTTGTCAGACTGACGCTGGACGGCGAGACGCTGCGGGAAGAATGGATCGACGAGAACGGAAACAAGCGCTGGTCGTTGCCTTGAAGCGATGCGATGGCGTCGAAGCGGGGCGTCGAATCATGGGGCCCCTGCCTTGAGATCGCGCAGGAAGGCCCACCATCCGATGCCCCATCGTCGGTCAATCAACACACACGCAAGCCATGCCGCGGCAGAATCACGTCAAGCAGCATCGAACGATGCTCCTTCACGGCATCGTGGAAATGGCGGTAGTGCGACGTTTCGAATGCCGGCTGCCATTGCGGTCGGTGGCTGCCGTCGTCCGACGCGGTGATTCCCGTCGCCAGGTGCTTCCACGAACCCGCCCCCTTGGCGATGTAGGGCGGGATACGTTCGACACCGGGAAACTTTTTGTCATCGACCGCTTTCTGGATGGCGGCCAACCGCTTATTGGCATCCTCCCAACGGTTCGCACCCAGCAACGCCCGCAAGGCAGCGGCCGTCTCTGCCGGTAGCGCCGGCGTGTTGTTCAAGTCCGCCTTGCCATCCTTGAAGGCACGTATCGCGCCATAGGCCCGGTCGGCCGCCGCCAGGAAATCGTCCAGGTTGTTGCGGACGATCTTTGTCCCAAAACCGTTCGTGTAGTGCCACATGGTCCACGGCTGATCGGGAAAGCTCAGCGCTGCGCCGTGTCCCAGCGGCAAGTACCAGCTCAGGGTCATGGCAACAATCTTGTCCTTTAGCCATTCGAACGCCGCTGCGATTTTCCCCGTCATGCCTGGGTGCCTGCTGCCGTCAACGGTGATGTCGTCGACGTGGTTGTGTTGGCTGACAATGCCGCTGAATCCCTGGTGGGCCCAGGTATCGACGTAGGCATGCAGCGTCACGCCGAGGCGATGCAGCGCGTTGTCCTGGCGGTACCTGGCCAGCGCGTCGCAGACCAACGCTTGGGCAATCGCACTGTTCGGACGGCAGACCAGCCGGTCTTCGAACGTGGCGCCGTTGCCGCCCGGCACGAAATGGAAGGGGATCCACGACTCCCGGTTGTCCTCATTGATACGATTCCGGTAGTCGATCATGCCGTGCGCACTGGCAAAACGCTCGAAGCGCTGCCCATCACGAAATTTCAATAGCCCGTCTGTCGTCGCATCATCGACATACTGGCACGCATGCGCCACGGTCTGCGCCTCAGCCTGTGTCAGCCCGGCTGTGCGGGCGAGGATGAAGATCACGCCATAGTGAAAATCGATGTTCATATGCATGCCCCTCCGAGTTGTTGGACGCCGGTCCTGCGTGCCTCGCCTGCGCGTTTCGTTTCAGAGCGCAGGATCCAGAGGCGTGATTCGTGTCAGCATCACCGTGTATTCCTCCGCGGCAATCTGCCGGAATTTCATTCTCGCCACGGCTTCCCGCTGCCCCGGCTCGGTATCCGGAAACAGGCGGCCCGCGGCCTCCGCGATGACAGCGTTGGGATTCTCGATCTTTGGCAGGTTGTCCGACGCGATGCCGTCGGTCGCTTTCATCAGCAAGTCGATCGGCACGACATCGGCCAGCCCGATGGGGAGCAGCACCGATGCATTGCTGCCGAAATGGCGGCGCACGATGGCCTGCGAACAGAGGCGCAGTGTGAAGCGAAACGGGAAACCGGTTCGGATGGAAAGCAGCACGGGATCCGCCGCGGCAACTTGCTCGACGGAGTTGATTCCCTCTGCTTCCAACACGGACACGATCGGCAGCGTGACCCCACTGAGGGAAAGCAGCCGATCGGGAGCATTCTCTTTTTTCTCGATCGCCGTGAACTGAGGAAACCCCAACCTGCGGACGATCTTGAGCAAGGCATCCACCGGGAATGCCCCCAGTGCAAAGACGGCCAACGCGTGAGCGCCATCCGTCCCGTCCTGGCCGTTGACGGCAAGGGCGATCGGTACTGCCAACAGGATGCGCAGCGCGTACCAGTAGACGTCGGAGACATTCAGCGACCTGCGCCGGATGCTGAGCACGGCATCGCTCACGACAAACATCAACGCGCCGCCGCATGATCCAACCAGAACCTGTTGGCTGATTCCGTAGACGCAGGTTTTCAATGCGGCGACATCGCATTGGGCCTGGTTGTAGTGACAGCCCACCAGGGAAGCGGCGGCATACGCGACGGTCAGAAGGATGACAAACGGGGGGACAAATGGCGCCAAGCCGTATTGCTCATGATAGATGCGAGCAAACAGGCGGTCACACAAATCGAATCGCTCATCCGCGACTTTGCGCCAGCGATCGCCGGCCGGTATCGATTCCGGCGAATCCTGTAGCGCGGCGCTGTATTGCAGAACCTGCATCAGCCGCTTTGACCAGTAGCGCTGAAGATAGGCGGAGAGGGCATCGCCCTTCAGACTGTTCTGGAATTCGCGGTAGCGCGTGTACCACCCCAGGCAGAGGAACGCGATCAATGGCGCACCGATCATCACGGTGACCATTGCCGACAGGATGATGGCGAGTTCCAACTGCGCTGGGCGACAGCGAACCACCCTCCAGAGAAAGAGTCCGCCGGTCACGTTGATGCCGATGAGCGTCAGCGTCAGGATGACGGCGCGTCCTCGCGCCATCCAATGCGCCTCCGTCAGCGGGCGTTCAACCTGCCTTGGATCTGTTGGTGACGCCAACGAACCGTTCATGTTGCGCCCCTGCCCCGACCTGAATGTGCACCTTCAGCGTTCGGCGGAAAAGGCATGGCATCCCAAGGCCGGCTTCGGGTCGGCCTCGCAAGGGCGGAGCGGGGTCTCGCTTGCGCGTGCCGATGCAAAACAGCCCAGCGCAGGCATCCCGTCCGCACACCTCTCCCCCTAGGCTGATTCTAGTGAGCGGCCCCATGCCGCGCGTTGGCGAACATGTTGAAATAAATTTATGTCCAGGGGGCGGCGGACTGCATATCACGCACGCAAACGATCATCGAGGCATGACGGCGGAACGTTGTCTTCGGACTGCCCCAGACGGGCTCACGCTCGCTTGCCTGCCACTTGCCCTCGGTTCGTTGACGGGCCGCGCGTTGGCGGCCCCGATGACGGCCGCCCGCGCCGCGCCCGAACGACGGCGCGGCGGGCGGCTCAGGCCTCCGCCTCCGGCGCCGTCACGTCTTCCATCCGCTCGATGCGCACGCGCATGATGCGGCGGCTGCCGACTTCCAGGATCACGAAGCGCAGGTCGTGGCGCACCAGCGCATCGCTGACCTCGGGCAGCCGGTCCCACTGGCGGAACAGGTAGCCGCCCAGGCTGGTGGCGCCGCCGGCCTCGTCGAGCAGCCAATCGACGTGCAGGACGTCTTCCAACTGGCGCAGATCGGCCTCGCCGGCCACTTCCCAGCAGCCTTCGCGGAGCGCCACCACGCCGGGGCGCTCGTCCTCGTCCGGGAATTCGCCGGCGATAGCTTCGAGCACGTCGATGGGCGTGACCACGCCCTGCACCACGTTGAGCGGGTCCGTCACCACCATCATGCGCCCGCGCGAGCGCTTGAGCTGGTCCATCAGGCGCAGGATGCCGATGCCGTCCGACACCTTCAGCGCCGGCTTGACCGAGCGCTCCACGTCGATGGCGCCGCGCGTGTCGAGGTCGCCCATCAGGTCTTTCGCGCGGGCCACGCCCACCAGGTCGTCCAGCCCGCCGCGGCAGACCGGGAACTGGTTGTGCGGCACCGCCAGCAACAGCTGCCGGGTGTGCGCGATGTCGGCGTCGAGGTCGACCCAGGAGATGTCGTGGCGCGGCGTCATGACCGAGCGCACCGAGCGCTCGGCCAGGCCCAGCACGCCGCTGACCATGCTGCGCTCCTCGGGCCGGAACACCGCCTCGGGCGTGGGCTGGCCGGGCGCATGGGGCGCGGCGGCTTCGGCTTCGCCCGCGCCGTGGTCGGCGCGGTGCTCGCCGAGCAGGCTCAGCACCGCGTCGGCAGTGCGCTCGCGCAGCGGGCGGCGGCGCTCATAGCGGTCGGAGTTGCGCTGCGCGACCTGGTTGAAGAACTCGATCAGGATCGAGAAGCCGATCGCCGCGTACAGATAGCCCTTGGGAATATGGAAGCCCAGCCCTTCGGCCACCAGGCTGAAACCGATCATCAGCAGGAAGCTCAGGCACAGCACTACCACGGTGCGGTGCGCGTTGACGAAGTCCGTCAGCGGTCGCGAGGCAAACAGCATCGCGCCCATCGCCACCATCACCGCCGCCATCATCACCGGCAGGTCGTTGACCATGCCCACCGCGGTGATGACCGAATCGAGCGAGAACACCGCGTCCAGGATCACCACCTGCGCGATCACGTTCCAGAACTTGCCCTGCCCCGCGCCGTGGCTGTCGTCCTGGGGCTGGCCGTCGAGCCGCTCGTGCAGCTCGGAGGTCGCCTTGAACAGCAGGAAGAAGCCGCCCAGCAGCAGGATGATCGACCTGCCCGACAGCTCGACCGGCCCCAGCGTCAGCAGCGGCTTGGTCAGCGTGATGAGCCACGACATCATCGACAGCAGCACCATGCGCATCACCAGGGCCAGCCCCAGGCCGATCATGCGCGCGCGATCCCGCAGCGCGGGCGGCAGTTTGTTGACGAGGATGGCGATGAAGACGAGGTTGTCGATGCCGAGAACGATCTCGAGCACCACCAGCGTCACGAGTCCGATCCAGATGGACGGGTCAGCAAGCCAGGACATAGAAAGGAGTGGGTCTCACGACAAAACGAATCCGCCGATGATAACCGCAGCGCACGCCCGCCCTGCGCGACGCGGCATCGCGGGCGCAGCGGCCGAGCCGGCGGGGCGGATCAACTCTTGGCCACCGGACGGCTCGGGCGGTAGCCGTCGGTCAAGGTCTTGAGGAAGGCGACGATGTCGCGCACCTCGGCCTCGGACAGCACGGGCCGGTCGCCCGGCTTGCCGCCGAAGGGCGGCTCCCTGTTGACGTTGGCGCGATACCGCGGCGGCAGATCGTCGAATGTGTCGAGGGTGCCGTCGGGCTTGCGCGGATACCACTTCTGGGGCTGCGTATCGCGCTGCGCGTAGAAGCGCACGGCGTCTTCCAGCAAGTGGATGGCGCCATTGTGGAAGAAGGACTTGCGCAGCGCCACGTTGCGCAGCGAAGGCGTGCGGAAGCGGCCGCAGTAGTCGCGGCGGTCCGTCAGGTCGGTCCGGTCGGGGCCGCACAGGCCGAGATCGTAGAAGGCCGGATCGGCATTGGCCGCCAGCTGCCGGTTGCGCGGCACGCCGACGGCAATGTGGCCGAAATCCGAAAACGCCGGGAAGGCGCCGTCTTCCTTGATGATGCTGATGTGGCACGACGCGCAGTTGCCCTTGCCCGGGTCGTTGAACAGCCGCAGGCCGCGCATCTCCTGCGGGCTCAGGCTGGCCTGCTTGCGCAGGAAGGCGTCGTACTTGCTGTCGTACGGATAGAACTCGGACGGCGTTTCCTGGAACACCTCGAGCGCCATCAGCGCGGCGCGGAAGGCGGTGTCTTCGTTGTCGAGAATGTCATTGCCGAACACCTGGCGGAACGTCTGCGCGTGCCGGCCACCGCGCAGCCTGGCGACCACGCCGGCCGGCGTGCCGTTGGCCATCTCGTGCGCGGAGAGCAGCGGGATGCGCGCCTGGTCGTGCGTGGACGAAGCGCGGCCGTCCCAGTTGTAGCCGCCGGTCGGGCCCTGGTCTTCGGCATCGTTGCCGTCGTTCTCGTGGAAGTGCTCGGAGAACGGCGGCACGTTCTGCAGATAGCGCAGCGACGGCGCGGCGCGCACGCCGGTCTTGTTCATCTCCGGGCCGCCGGGCTGGACGGACAGGTCATTGGGCGGCCCGTAGGCATGGGTCGGACTGTGGCAGCTGGCGCAGGCCTGCCGGCCCGAGGCGGACAGCGCGGGATCGAAGAACAGCGCCTTGCCCAGCGCCGCCATGGCGGGCACGGACGGACGGCGTGTCGCCATCATCGTGTAGAAGGCCTTCTCGTAGGCCGGCGCCGCGCCGGCCTGCGGCGCAGCGGCGGGCGGCGTGGCGGCCCGCGCTTCGGAAAGCTCGCCGCGTCCGGATGCGCTCAGCCCGGCAAGCGCGAACGCCACGACAGCCAACAGGCGGACAGAGGCGACAGAAAGCAGGCGGCGCATCGAGGCTCAGCGAAGTGATGGGAGCCTGACAACGTAGCATGACGGCCGTGACAGTTTCGTGTCGTCAACCATTTGTCACGCCAGCCCACGGAAAGCCTGCCTGCTGCCCAATGCCTTCAAACGTTCGGCTATCCCCTCCTTGTCCTGACAATGGACATCAGCGTGAATTGGGCCGGAATCCGCACCCAGACTGGGTCTTCATCATCAGCTTGTCATACGGCGAGCCCAGACTCGCGCTCATTTTCTTCCCCCACACAACAATTCAGGGAAACCATGAGCCGAGCGTTCCATCTTCTGCCGTTGACCGCGCTGGTCGCGGCCAGCATGTCCGCCTGTGGCGGCAGTGACTCCAACAGCAGCAGCAGCGCCTCCGCCTCCACCTCGGGGGTCGTGACCGGCAGCTACTTCGAGCATGCCAAGGTCTGCATCGACACCAACAGCAACGGCAAGTGCGATGCGGGCGAGACCAGCACCTACACCGACGCCAACGGCGCCTACACGCTGACCGGCCAGGGCGCCGTCACGGTGGAGGTCGGCACGGACGCGTTCCGCAACGACCCCGCCACCGGTTCGCACACCGCCATCACGCGCCCGCTGGTGTTCCGCGCGCCGGCCAGCGCCAACGGCGTGGTCAGCGCGATCACCACCGAACTGGTGGCACTGATGGAGAGCAACGGCGGCGACCTCGGCACCGCCAAGGCCACCCTGGCCGCGCGCCTGGGCGTCACCGCCGACAAGCTGCTGGCCGACCACAACAAGGAAACCGACGCCACCGCCAAGGCCACGCTGCAGGCCGAGATCGACCAGGCCATCGACCTGATCGCCGATGCGGTAGGCAACGGCGGCGACTTCCTCAAGGGCATCCGCGACAGCGTCGGCAAGCACGTGGCGCTGGTCAACAACGTCAAGACCATCGTCGTGATCTACGCCGAAAACCGCGGCTTCGACAACCTGTACGGGCTGTTCCCCGGCGCCAACGGCGTCCCGGGCGTGAACCCGACCTCGACCGGCACCGCCGCCGCGCAGAAAGACTTCGACGGCTCCACCCTGCCCTCGCTGCCGCCGACCTGGGGCGGCCTGACCGCCGCCGGCCAGAGCGTGACCGTCACGCAGGCGCAGACCACCGGCTGGGCCAACAAGCCCTTCCAGATCGACGATGCGGCCGGCGTGAACGGCACCGGCGTGGTGGTGCCGCAGAGCGTCATCACGCGCGACCTGGTGCACCGCTTCTATAACAACCAGATGCAGATCAACGGCGGCGCGAACGACAAGTTCACCGCCTACTCCGATGCCGGCGGCCTGTCGATGGGCTACTACGACGGCAGCAAGATGACGATGTGGAGCCTGGCCAAGCAGTACGTGCTGGCCGACAACTTCTACATGGGTGCCTTCGGCGGCTCGTTCCTGAACCACCAGTACCTGATCTGCGCGTGCGCGCCGACCTATCCGAACGCCGACACCTCGGTGGCCTCGGGCAGCATCGCGAAGATCGACACCGATGCCAGCGGCAATTTCGTGCGCCTGACGCCGGGCACCAACAACCCGACCTCGGTGCTGTCGGGCAAGGCCACCTACGCCAATGACGGCGCGCTCACGCCGAAGGACGCGGCGGGCATGTTCTACGCCGTCAACACCATGCAGCCGCCGTACCAGCCGAGCGGCAACAACGTCCCGTCCGGCGGCAACGCGAGCTACGCCGACCCGGCCAAGGCCTCGACCCTGCCGACGCAGTCGCAGACCAACATCGGCGACCTGCTGACCGCCAAGGGCATCAACTGGGCCTGGTATGCCGGCGCCTGGAACACGGCCCTCTCCGATGCGGCCAACACCACGCGCAGCGTGATCTACGCCGGCACCACGCAGTTCCAGCCGCACCACCAGCCGTTCAACTACTACAGCCGCTTCGACCCGGCCACCACGAGCGGCGCCGCCGAGCGCGCGGCCCACCTGAAGGATTACGACGCCGCCTTCCTGCAGGATGCCGCCGCCGGCACACTGCCCGCCGTGACGTTCTACAAGCCGCAGGGCAACCTGAACCAGCACCCGGGCTATGCCAACGTGGCGGACGGCGATGCCCACATCGCCAGCGTGATCGCCCAGCTGCAGCAGAGCCCGCAGTGGAAGAACATGGTGATCGTCGTGACGTATGACGAAAACGGCGGCTTCTACGACCACGCCGCGGTGCCGAAGGCCGACCGCTGGGGTCCGGGCACGCGCATCCCGGCGATCATCGTGTCGCCGTTCGCCAAGAAAGGCTTCGTGGACCACACCCAGTACGACACGGCCTCGGTGCTGCGCCTGATCACGCACCGCTTCGACCTGCCGACCCTGCCGGGCCTGAAGCAGCGCGACGCGGCCCTCGTCATCAACGGCGGCAAGCCGATGGGCGACCTGACCAACGCGCTGGACTTCTCGCAATCGCAGTAACGGCGCCGGGATCGTTCCCGGACGATCAGGCAACAAGGGGCGGCTCCAGGGCCGCCCCTTGTCATTCGCCGCCGCTGCGGGCGCCGACGGGCCGGACGGCGTAATCGCGCTACTTGCCTTTCTTCTTGCCCGACGGCTTGCCGCCGCTTTCCTGCTGTTCAAGCCGCATCCCCACCTTCAGCGTCACCTGCCAGTGGGCGATCTTGCCGTCCACCAGGTGCCCGCGCGTTTCCAGCACCTCGAACCAGTCGAGGTAATGCAGCGTTTCCGAGGCCCGGGCGATGGCATTGCGGATGGCTGCATCGCTCGACTCCGGAGAAGACCCCACCAGTTCGATCATCTTGTAGGTATGCGAACCCATATTGCCTCCTGGTTGTTGGCTTCGGACAAGGGACGCGGCCAGGCACGGACCGGACGCCGGGCGCGCGCCACGTCACTCTCTCCAGAATGGCACCTGCCGCCCCGCTCTGGTAGTCCGATTTTGGAGGACGGCGCAAATGCCTGGCGGTTAATTGCATTCACGAAGCTGACAAACCTTGTCAGGCCGGCCGACGCAGCACGTCAGGCCGGTGAGCCGGCCTGATCCAACTTGCCAATTTCCGCAGGCGGTGCGCCGCCGGCCGCACCGCAAACGAACACCCTGACCCTGGCACGGAACCTGCCTCATTGGCTGCAACCGTTTCACCGACAGGAGACGCCATGCGTCATCCCGACCAGCACGCCGCTTCACGCCACAGCCACTCCGACACCGCCCGCCTGCTTGCCGATACCGTTGCGTTCCATATCGACCGGGGCGGCCGCCGCATCGACGCCACGTACTCGGCCCGCAACGGCATCGTGACCGTCAACCACCAGGGCAAGAGCCTGTCCACCTACTCGCCGGAAGCCGACCACCACAGCGTCGCCCGCAAGCTGCTCAGCGTCATGCTGACGCTCTGAGCCCGGCGCACGCCTGCGCTGCCGCTTCGGCGGCGGCGGCGCTTGCCTGCCGCGCCGGATGCGCGGGTGCACCTCGGCCCGCTCATGCGGCTGCCCGTGGCCGCCGTCGGCTTAGGGTGCGATGCCGGCCTGCGCGCACGGGATCGGAAGGTCGCCGGGATCAGGCCCCTTTGCGCCATGCCGCTGCGCCGCGCAAGGGCCACTCCCGCCGTGCGGGCTGGAGCCACGCCGTCCCATGACTTGCGCTACGATGGCCGGCATCCCGCACACCCCTTCCACCCGCCGCCGGCTGCCGGCGCTTTTGCAACGTGTCTGGCGACGCCGGCCTGTCCTCTCCTTCCGCCCCCGCGCAAACGCTTTCGCACGCGCCTTTCGCCTATCCCGCCTTCCGGCTGTTCTGGCTGGCTCGGCTGTCCACCACCTTCGCCTACCAGATGTTCGGCGTGGCGGTCGGCTGGCAGATCTATGACCTGACGCGCAGCGCCTATGTGCTGGGGCTGGTGGGGCTCGCGCAATTCCTGCCGTCGGTGGTGCTGGTGCTGGCCTCGGGCCACATCGCCGACCGCTACGACCGCCGGCGCGTGGTGCGCATCTGCCAGGCGATCGAGGCGCTGGTGGCCGCCATGCTGGCCGCGGCCACGCTGACGGGCCACGCCAGCATCCAGCCGATCTTCGTGCTCGTGGTGGTGATCGGCGCGATGCGCGCATTCGAAACGCCGACCCTGCAGGCGCTGCTGCCCTCGCTGGTGCCGCCGGCGGCGCTGCCGCGCGCGGTGGCGCTGTCCAGCTCGGCCGGGCAGACCGGCATCATCCTGGGACCGGCGGTGGGCGGCTTCCTGTATGTGGCGGGCGCGCCGGTGGTCTATGCCACGGCAGCCGGCCTGTTCGTGCTGGCGCATGTGCTGGTGGCCTGCGTGCGCACCGGGCGGGCGGCGCCCGTCAACCGGCCGGTGAGCCTCGAATCGCTCTTTGCCGGCATCGCCTTCATCAAGGGGCGGCCGGTGGTGCTGGGCGCGATCTCGCTGGACCTGTTCGCGGTGCTGTTGGGCGGCGCGACGGCGCTGCTGCCGATCTACGCCCGCGACATCCTGGGCACCGGCGCCTGGGGGCTGGGCCTGCTGCGCTCGGCGCCGGCCGTCGGTGCGCTTGCCATGGCGATCTTCCTGGCGCACCAGCCGCTGGAGCGGCACGTCGGGCGCGTGATGTTCGCGGCCGTGGCGCTCTTCGGGCTGGCCACGATGGTGTTCGGCGTCTCGCGCTGGCTGCCGCTGTCGATGCTGGCGCTGGTGGTGCTGGGCGCGGGCGACATGGTCAGCGTGGTGATCCGGACCTCGCTGGTGCAGCTCGACACGCCCGATGCGATGCGCGGCCGGGTGAGCGCGGTCAACTCGGTCTTCGTGGGCGCCTCCAACCAACTGGGCGAGTTCGAGTCGGGCATGGTGGCCGGGCTGTTGGGGCCGGTGCCGGCGGTGGTGCTGGGCGGGCTCGGCACGCTGCTGGTGGTGGCACTGTGGATGCGCCTGTTTCCGGCGCTCACGCACCGCGACCGCCTGCGCGAAGCTCACCCCGCCGAAGAAGGGTAACCGCGGGGGTAACCCCGCCCCACGGCCGGCCCGCGCGCGCGGCGCTGTCCGGCAGCCGTGTCAGCGAAACCCCGATGGCATGCGGCCTGACCGGCTCGTATGCTGAGGACGTCATGCACTTGGTCGCCATGGTGCCTTGCGTTCGATCGTGAAGTCCTTGCTGCATCCTTCCTCTCGTGCCCCCGCTGCGCACCGCGCGCAGGACGCGGCGCTCTTCAGCACCCATCTCCAGGGAGACGCCCCGCCGATCCGGCTCTCCGCCTGGCTGGTGGCGATCGGAGCGGCCGTCGCGGGCACGTTCGCGCGGCTGATGCTGGAATCGGCCGCCGGCATCCGGCTGCCGTTCTACCTAGTGTTCCCGGTGGTGACCGTGGCCGCGTGGTACGGCGGCTTCTGGCCGGGCGTGGTCGCCGTCGCCTGCTATGCCGCGCTCTTCGCGGGGCTGGTGGCCCTGCAGATTTCGCCGCCGCCTGTGCAACCGATCCTGCCGACGCAACTGGTGGTGCTGGCCCTGGGCACGCTGCTGATCTGCGTGCTGTGCGAACAGCTGCGGCGCGCCCGCGCCGGCGCGGAACGCCGCGCCCGCGCCGAGACCCAGCAGCGCGTCTCGCAGCAGCGGCTGCTGGCCGCGCTGCAGGCTTCGCCCATCTCGCTGTACGACGTCGACAACACGATGCATTTCACCTGGGTGCACAACCCCGTGTTCGGCCTGCCGCCGCACGAACTGCTCGGGCGCACCGTGCGCGAGGTGTTCGGCCGCCGCGCCGCCTCGCGCCTGACCGAGGCCGGCCAACGGGTGATCGCCACCGGCTTGCCCACGCGCGTCGAGTTCGCCTTCCGCCGCCTGCACACCCAGCGCGTGGTCTACGACGTGGTCGTCATGCCGCTGCGCGACGACACCGGCGAGATCATCGGCCTGACCAACGCCGTCATCGACATCACCGAGCACCGCCAGGCCGAGGCGCGCCGCGCGCTGCTGCTGGAGGCCGAATCGCGCGCCCGCGAGGAAGCCGAGCGCGCCAGCCGCTTGAAGGACGACTTCCTGGCCACCGTCAGCCACGAGCTGCGCACGCCGCTCAACGCGGTGCTGGGCTGGGCGCAGCTGCTGGCGATGCGCCCCTACGACGAGGCCATGTTCCGGCGCGGCCTGGAAGCCATCGAGCGCAGTGCCCGTACGCAGGTCCACCTGATCGACGATCTGCTCGACATGTCGGCCATCCTGTCGGGCAAGGTGCCGCTGGAGATCGGGCCGGTGGACCTGGCCGACGTGCTGGAGCGCGCGCGCGAGACCATCGAGCCGATGGCGCGGCAGAAGCAAATCACGGTCGACACCGAATACCTGCCAGTGCCGCTGCTGCAGGGCGATGCCGGCCGGCTCAAGCAGGTGTTCTGGAACCTGCTGGCCAATGCGGTCAAGTTCACGCCCGAGGGCGGGCATGTGCGGATCACCGTGCAGGCCGGCGCGGACGGCCTGGTGGCCACGGTGCGCGACACCGGCATCGGCATCGAGCCGACCTTCCTGCCGCACGTCTTCGATCGCTTCCAGCAGGCAGACCTGTCGAGCACGCGCCGCCATGGCGGGCTCGGCCTGGGCCTGGCGATCGCCAAGCAGCTGGTGGAGCTGCACCACGGGCGCATCACGGCGGCCAGCAGCGGCGCCGACCTCGGCACGACCATGGCCGTGACCCTGCCGCTGCACGCGCCGCCGTCGAACGAACCGCCGGGCCACGCGCCGGGCCTGGTCACCGAGACGGCCGCACCGGCGCTCGACGGCCTGCGCGTGCTGGCGGTGGACGACAATGCCGAATCGCTGGGCGTGATCGCGCTGATGCTGGAGCGCTACGGCGCCGAGGTCGTCACCGTCTCCAGCGGCGCGGCCGCGCTCGATGCGCTCGATCGCGCGGCGGGCGGCGCGCCGTTCGATGCGCTGGTCAGCGACCTGGCCATGCCCGGCATGGACGGCATGCAGCTGCTGCGGGCCATCCGCGCGCGCGGGCTGACGGCGTTGCCGGCCATCGCCGTGACCGCCTTTGCCGACCCGATCCGACTGAAGGCCGCCAAGGAGGCGGGTTACCAGTCCGTCATCACCAAGCCGATCTTTCCCGGCGAACTCGGCCACGTGCTGGCCGCCAATGTCCGGCGGGCTACCGGACCGCAGGACGCCTGAAGACCGGGCGGCGCCCGGCAGCGGACGATGCCCTGAGGGCATCGAGAACCGGTCCCCCAACAAAAGTCATTGGCGTGGGTGTGCGCGTCTGCGCATCCAGGGCCGCCGCCGATGCCATGGGCGCGCCCGATCCCGCCGTGATGCTCGACGTGCTGGAGCCTCCGCAAGGCGCCGAGCGCAGGTTCGGCGAAGACCCGCGGCAGGCCGAGGCAAAGCGCGACGCCGTACTGCTGTCCAGCCTGCGCGAGGGCCGCGCCGACCAACTGCGCCGCACCGTCATCACCTCGCCCGCGCGCGGCATCGTCAAGGACATCCGCGTCTCCACGATCGGCGGCGTAGTGGGCGCGGGCGGCGTGCTGATGGAGATCGTGCCGCTGGACGACCAGCTGCTGATCGAAGCGCGCCTGAGCCCGCGGGACATCGCCTTCATCCACCCGGGGCAGGAGGCGACGGTCAAGATCACGGCCTTCGAGTCGTCCATCTACGGTTCGCTGCCGGCCAAGGTCGAGCGCATCTCGCCCGACACGATCGAAGACCAGGTCGACCGGCGCGTCTACTACTACCGCGTCTACGCACTGACCCAGCACGCCTATCTCGAGACCAAGGACGGCAAGCGCCACCCGATCCTGCCCGGCATGGTGGCGACCACGGAAATCCGCACCGGGCGCCGGACCGTGCTCGATTACCTGATCAAGCCGCTGAACCGCGCGGCGGAAGCGCTGCGGGAGCGGTAGGCCGCTACAGCGCAGCGGCCGCCCCCGCCATCGCCGCGCGCACCGCCTCGGCACGCGGGATCGGCGCGACGGCGCTGTAGCCGGTGGTCGACAGCGCCGCCGCCACGTTCGCGTAGCGGGCCGCGTCCTGCGGCGTGTCGCCCGCCACGATGCGCGCGACGAAGGCGCCGCCGAAGCAGTCGCCCGCGCCGGTCGCATCGACCGCCGCCACCGGATGGCGCGGCACCAGCGTGCGCGCCTCGGGCGTGGCCACGTAGCAGCCTTCCGCGCCCATCTTGAGCGCCACCAGCCGGATGCCCCAGCCGAGCAGCGTATCGACGATGGCATCGCGGTCGTGGCAATCGAGCAGCACGGTGACGTCGTCCCAGCTCGGCAGGCACAGATCACAGGTGCGCATCGCCTCGCGCATCACCGCGCGGGCACGCGCCAGCGGCCACAGCCGCAAGCGCAGGTTGGTGTCGAACGACACCGTCACGCCGGCCGCGCGCGCATGCGCCATCGCCGCCAGGCCGGCATCGCAGGCGGTGTCGCTGATCGCCAGGCTGATGCCCGACAGGTGGAAGACCCTGGCCGCCGCAATGGCCTGCAGCGGCAGCTGCGCGGTCTGGAAGCGGCTCGCGGCCGAGCCGGCGCGCAGGTAGTCGAAATGGTGGCCGCGCGCGTCGTGCGAGACGAAGTACAGGCCGGTCGGGGCCTGCGGATCGGTCTGCACCCAGGTGGGGGCGACGCCCTCCGCCTGCCACAGCGCGCGCAGGGCCTCGCCGAAGCGGTCGGCGCCCACCGCGCTGACGTAGCCGGTGCGCGCGCCCTGCCGCGCGGCCGCGATGCAGAAGTTGGACGTGTCGCCGCCGTAGCCGAGCGTCCACGCGGCGCTGCCCGGGTCGGTCTGGTTGAATTCGATCAGCGCTTCGCCGTAAGCGAGGATGTCCGCCATGCCCGCTCCGCTCAGAAGTACGTCTGCACCACGTCGACGACGTTGTAGGCGTCATCGATAACGGGAATCTGCCGCCACTTGTCGAAGGTCAGGCAGGGGTGCGAGATGTCGAAGGCGATCATGTCGCCGACCTTGATGTCGTCGCCGGCGGCGATCCTGAGATAGGCATGCTGGTCCATCATGCCGGTGACTTCCCAGTGCGCCGGCACGTCCGTGGGCGACGCCGCGCCCGGGCGATAGCGCTGCACCGGCTGCGGGAAGCCGGCATCGAAGGCGGCATCGCGCTTGCCCAACGCCACGATGGCGCGCTCGGGCTCCGGCACCGATTGCACATAGGCCCACACCTGCAGCGCCGGCAGCAGGCTGGAGCGCATCCGGTGCGCGACCGGGTTGCGCACGTTGATCTGCGCCTGCGCCGCCTTGTAGATGCCCACGTCATGCGTGAGATAGCAGCCGGGGCGCAGCACCGGGTCGAACGGCCAGCCGATTTCGGCCTTGGAGAATTCCTCGGCCACCACGTCGTACCAGGCCGAGCCGGCGCCGGTCAGCACCGGCGGCGTGCGCTGCAGGCGGCCGGCTGCGGCCAGATCCTGGAACACCCTGACGGCACGCCGCAGGAACGCGCGAATCTCGCCCTCCGCCTTCAGCACGCCCTCGTAGACCTCCACGCCGGCCAGCCTGACCGCGCCGCCGGCCCGGTCCAGCGCCGCCAGCACCGAGTTCAGTTGCGCGTCATCACGCACGCCGGTGCGCCCACCCTGCTCGCCCAGCTCGATCAGCACCTGGATCGGCCGGCCGGCCTTGCGGAAAAACGCCGCCAGCTGATCGACCTGGTCGGCCGCATCCACCAGGCAGAAGAACTCGAACGACGGATCGGCCAGCAGCTCGGCCACGATCGCCATATTGCGCTTGCCGACGAGCTGGTTGGCCATCAGCACGCGGCGCACGCCGTGCACATAGGCGATGCGCGTCTGGTGCGCGGTCGCCAGCGTGATGCCCCACGCGCCGCCGGCCAACTGGCGCTGGAACAGACGCGGCGCCATCGTCGTCTTGCCGTGCGGCGCGAGCTTGGCGCCGTACTCGCCCACGAAGCGCTGCATCCAGGCCAGGTTGTGCTCCAGCCGCGCATGCGACAGCACCGCCGCCGGCAGGCTGAGGTCTTCGTTCAGCAGGTTCCAGCGCTGCGCGGCGACCTGCTCAGGGGTGCACGCGGCATCGAGCGCGCCCAGCCCCTTGTCGAGCGGGTCGACCACTGCGGCGGCCTCGCTTTGGTACTTTGTATCACTCATGAAAATCGCCTCGTATCCCAGTACGGGTAATTCTTGGGTTGACACCATGATAGCGACGAACCTATTCTCCGAGCCAACCTGTTACAAAGTACCAAGGCGCGGTTTTCGCCGCGCTCCGGAGTGCTGCCCATGCGCGAACCGATGGACATTGTCACCCGCATCTCCCAGCGCGCCACCGACCTGCGGCCGGCCGAGCAGAAGGTCGCGCAGACCGTGCTGGGCGACATCGCCGGGGCCGCCGAGGGCAGCATCCAGACCCTGGCCGAGCGCGCCGGCGTGAGCGAAGCCAGCGTCACCCGCTTCGCCAAGGCGATGGGCTGTCGCGACGTGCGCGAGCTCAAGCTCAAGCTGGCGCAGGCGGCGGCCGTGGGCCAGCGCTTCCTTGACGGCGGCGCCGACCGCCCGCCCTCCAGCGCCGACGGCATCCTGGCCGACATCACGCACGTGCTGGAGGCCAACCGCGCGCTGGTACGGCCCGAGGCGTTCCGCGCCGCCGCCGCGGCGCTGGTGGGCGCGCGCATGATCGCCGTGTTCGGCATGGGCGGCGGCTCGACCACCATGGCCGACGAGATGCGCTACCGCCTCGCCCGGCTGGGACGGCCCGTCAGCACCTATCATGATGCGATGCTGCAGCGGATGGTGGCCGCCACGCTCGGCCCGGAAGACGTGGTGGTGGTGTTCTCCGTCACCGGACAGGTGCCGGAGATCATCGACGGCGTCAACATCGCGCGGGAATACGGGGCCAAGGTGGTGGCCGTCACGGCCATCGGCTCGCCGGTGGCGGCGCTGGCCGACATCCTGCTCCCGATCCAGGCGATGGAGACCGACTTCATCTTCAAGCCGTCGTCATCGCGCTACGCCATGATGATGATGATCGATCTGCTGGCCACCGACGTCGCATTGCAGCAGGCCGACCGCAGCAAGGAGCTGTTGCGGCGCATCAAGTATGTGCTCGATGCGCATCGCGGCGGCGGCAACCGTCAGCCGCTGGGAGACTGATATGCAGCAGTACGACAGCGTCATCCGCAGGGTCCGCATCGTCGACGGCAGCGGCCACGAGCCCGAGTCCACGCTGTTCGACGTCGCCATCGCCGATGGCCGCATCGCCGCCATCGCCACCTCCGACTCCACCGCCTGGCTGGGCGACGAGGAGGTCGACGGCGCGGGCCGCGTGCTGGCGCCCGGCTTCATCGACGTCCACACCCACGACGACACCAACGTGATCCGCACGCCGGACATGCTGCCGAAGGTGTCGCAGGGCATCACCACCGTCATCGTCGGCAACTGCGGCATCAGCGCGTCGCCGGCCACGCTGCGGGGCGAGCCGCCGGACCCGATGAACCTGCTCGGCCCGGCCGGCGCGTTCCGCTATCCGACCTTCGCCTCGTACGTAGAGGCGGTGGAGCAGGCGCGGCCGGCCGTCAACGTGGCGGCGCTGGTCGGCCACACGGCGCTGCGCAACAACCACCTCGACCGGCTCGACCGCCCCGCCACGGCACCCGAAGTCGAGGCCATGCGCGCGCAGTTGCGCGAGGCGCTCGACCACGGCGCGCTGGGCCTGTCCACCGGCCTCGCCTATGCCAACGCCCATGCCGCCACCACCGAAGAAGTGATGCGCCTGGCCGAGCCGCTGGCCGAGGCCGGCGCGCTGTACACCACGCACCTGCGCACCGAATTCGCCGCCATCCTGGAGGCGATGGACGAGGCCTACCGCGTCGGCCGGCACGCGCGCGTGCCCATCGTGATCTCGCACCTGAAGTGCGCGGGCGCCGCCAACTGGGGGCGCGCCGGCGAGGTGCTGGCGTCGATCGAGGCCGCGCAGCGCTACCAGCCGGTCGGCTGCGACTGCTATCCGTACACCGCCAGCGCGTCCACGCTGGACCTGAAGCAGGTGACGGACGAATTCGACATCGTCATCACCTGGTCGGACCCGCATCCGAACCTGGCCGGACAGACCCTGGAAGCCATCGCCTCCGCCTGGGGCACCGACCTGCTCGACGCCGCGCGCCGCCTGCAGCCGGCCGGCGCGGTCTACCACAACATGGCGGCCGACGACCTCGACCGCATCATCGCGCACCCCGCCACCGTGATCGGTTCCGACGGCCTGCCCAACGATCCGCAGCCGCATCCGCGCCTGTGGGGCGCCTTCCCGCGCGTGCTCGCCCACTACAGCCGCGAACGCCAGCTGTTGAGCCTGGCGGCGGCCGTGCGCAAGATGACCGGACAGTCCGCCGAGCGCTTCGGCCTGGCCGAGCGCGGCCTCGTGCGCGAAGGCTGGTGGGCCGATCTCGTGCTGTTCGACCCCGACACGGTGCGCGACGTCGCCACCTTCGCCGACCCGAAGCAGCCGGCCGCCGGCATCGCGGCGGTGTGGGTCAACGGCGCGCTGTCGTACCGCGACGGGGCCGTGCAGCCGCACCGCGCCGGGCGCTTCCTGCGGCGCGGGCCACGCGCGCATGCCCAGCCCGCGCCCGCACTCCACTGAACACCCCGCCCCCGATCGGTCTTGAACGCACGCTTGAAAGGAACCCTGCAATGACAATTACCCGGATTGGCGTCGAAGGCGGCACCGGCACCGGCGGCCAGCACCTGCCCTTTGCCCGCGCAGCCGGCGCCGACGGCTGGCTGTTCGTCTCGGGCCAGACGCCGATGGTGGGCGGCGAGGTGGTCGGCCACGGCATCGTCGAACAGACGCACCAGACCCTCAAGAACCTGCTCGCCATCCTGACCGAGGCCGGCTACGGCCCCGAGCACGTGGTGCGCTGCGGCGTGTGGCTGGACGATCCGCGCGACTTCCCGTCGTTCAACAAGGTGTTCAAGGACTATTTCGGCGCCCATCCGCCGGCACGGTCGTGCGTGGTGTCGAGCATGGTGATCGACTGCAAGGTCGAGGTCGATTGCGTGGCATACAAGACGCCGTAGCGACTGCATTCCAGAACGGGCGCCATCCAAGGTCAGGGCGCCGGGCAACACGATCCGTCATCGTCCGCAAAGGAGGGAACCCATGGTCCCGTTGCAAGGCAACTCGCTGCTGCTGGCCGCCGCGCTGGCGGTGGTCGCGCTGATCTACCTGATCGCGGTGCGCAAGCTCAACCCGTTCGTCACGCTGATCGTCGTGTCGCTGGTGCTGGGCGTGGCCGTCGGCATGCCGATGGGCAACATCGTCAAGGCGTTCGAGACCGGCGTGGGCAACACGCTCGGCCACATCGCGCTGGTGGTGGGCCTGGGCACCATGCTGGGCAAGATGATGGCGGAGTCCGGCGGCGCCGAGCGCATCGCCCGGACGCTGATCCAGGCCTTCGGCGAGAAGAACGCGCACTGGGCGATGATGGTGGTGGCCTTCATCATCGGCCTGCCGGTGTTCTTCGAGGTGGGCTTCGTGCTGCTGATCCCGATCGCCTTCAACGTGGCCAAGCGCACCGGCACGCCGATCCTGATGGTGGGCCTGCCGATGGTGGCCGGCCTGTCGGTGGTGCACGGGCTGATCCCGCCGCACCCGGCCGCCCTGCTGGCGGTGACGGCCTACCAGGCGGACATCGGCAAGACCATCCTGTACGCACTGATCGTCGGCCTGCCGACCGCCATCCTCGCCGGGCCGCTGTTTGCGATGCTGATCTCGCGCCACGTCAAACCGGATCCGGACAACCCGCTGGAAAAGCAGTTCGTCGAGGCCGACAGCAGCCGCGAGCTGCCGCCGTTCGGCATCACGCTGTTCACGATCCTGCTGCCGGTGGTGCTGATGCTGCTCGGCAGCTGGGCCGACCTGCTCGCCGCGCCCAAATCGCTGGCCAACGATCTGCTCAAGCTGGCCGGCAACTCGGTGATGGCGCTGCTGATCGCGGCGCTGGTGAGCTTCTACACTTTCGGCCGCGCGCGCGGCTTCAGCCGCGAGGCCATCCTCAAGTTCACCAACGCGTGCCTGGCGCCGATCGCCACCATCACGCTGGTGGTGGGCGCGGGCGGCGGCTTCGGCCAGATCCTGCGCGACTCGGGGGTGTCCAAGGCGATCGTGGCCGTGGCCATGGGCGCGAGCCTGTCGCCGCTGCTGCTGGGCTGGGTGGTGGCGGTGATGATCCGCATCGCCACCGGCTCGGCCACGGTGGCCATGACCACCGCCTGCGGCATCGTCGCGCCGATCGCGGCGGCCTCCGGCGCGGCCGTGCGACCGGAGCTGATGGTGCTGGCCACCGGCGCCGGCTCGCTGATCCTCTCGCACGTCAACGACGGCGGCTTCTGGCTGGTCAAGGAGTACTTCAACCTGACCGTGCCGCAAACCTTCCAGACGTGGACCGTGCTGGAGACCATCATCTCGATCGTGGCGCTGCTGCTGACGCTGGCACTCGCCACGGTGATCTGACCACCTTTTCGTTCCAGGAGCACGTTGTGGGTATTGATTCCGTCGTCCAGGCCGGCCCGGTGATTCCGGTGCTGCAATTCCAATCCGTCGACGAGGGCGTGGCCGTGTGCCGCGCGCTGTATGCCGGCGGCATCCGCACGTTCGAGATCACCATGCGCACGCCGGTGGCGCTGGACGTGATCCGCGCCGTGGCCCGAGACCTGGGCAGCGACGCCATCGTCGGCGCCGGCACGCTCACGCGGCCCGAGCACTTCCAGCAGGCCAGGGACGCCGGCGCGGTGTTCGCGGTGTCGCCCGGCATCACGCCGGCGCTGGCGCAGGCACAGGCCAAGTCGGGGCTGGAGTGGCTGCCGGGCATCGCCACGCCGTCCGAGCTGATCCTCGCGCTGGAGTTCGGCCTGGGCACGCTCAAGTTCTTCCCGGCCGAGGCGGCGGGCGGCATCCCGATGCTCAAGTCGATCCACGGCCCGTTCGGCGACGTGCGCTTCTGCCCGACCGGCGGCATCACGCCCAAGACGGCGCCGGACTACCTCGCGCTGCCCAACGTGGCCTGCGTGGGCGGCTCGTGGATGGTGCCGAAGGACAAGATCGCCGCCGGCGACTGGGCCGGCATCACGGCACTGGCCGCCGAAGCCGCCGCGCTCAAGCGGTAGCGCGGCCCGTTCGCGCGCGGCCGGTGCCGGGCATCACGCGAAGCTGACCGCGCGCGCCATCTGCTCCCGATAGCGGGCGATGTCTTCGATGGTCAGCACCGGCAGGCCGTGCTGATCGGCGAAGCGCACCGCATCGTCGCGGCGCGCCATGGTGCCGTCGGGCAGCATCAGCTCGCACAGCACGCCCGCGGGCGACAGCCCCGCCAGGCGCGCCAGGTCGACCGAGCCCTCGGTATGGCCGCGCCGCGCCAGGACGCCGCCCGCATTGGCCACCAGCGGGAACACGTGCCCCGGGCTGACGACGGACTGCGCATCGGCATCGGCCGCCACCGCAGCGCGGATGGTGGTGATGCGGTCGGCCGCCGACACGCCGGTGCTCACGCCGACACGCGCTTCGATCGACACCGTGAAGGCGGTGCCGTACTGGCTGCGGTTGTGCTCCACCATCGGGCGCAGGCCCAGCACCGCGGCCTTCTCGGCGGTCAGGCACAGGCAGACGATGCCGCTGCACTCGCGGATCAGCATCGCCATGCCGGCCTGCGTCAGCCTGTCGGCGGCGATGATGAGATCGGCTTCGTTCTCGCGGTCCGCATCGTCGAGCACGACGACCGGGATGCCGAGCCGCATGGCATCGAGCGCGGCGGCCATGCGCGCCGGCATGGCGGCGGGGTCGAAGCGGGCCTCGATGGGGTCGGCGCTCGCGTCGCCGGACGGCAACGCGGGCGGATGCACTGCGGGGGATTGCGGTGTGGACAACATGGAAACGCTCCTCGCTGAAATGGGCGACAAGACGTTCCAGGGCAAGCGGAAGCGCGCGCCCGCGCCACGCGAAGGCACGGCCGGCGCAAGGCAGGCCGCACCCGCGGCGCGGGAGCGCATCGTTCCGCACATCTTCTTCCATCCGGACTCTGACCGTCGGCCCCGGCATCTCACCGGATCTGCTGACCCCGGCATGCACTGCGCATGCCGGGCGCTCGCGGGCTCGCAGGCCGATGACCCGCATACCGCCGGTGGGGAATTCCACCCCGCCCTGAAGACGTACTAAGCCGGCAACGGCGCCGGCAGCCGGGATGCTACACCAGCCGCCCGCCGCGCATTGCCCCTGCTGACGGGGCGGACAAAGCGGCCGCCCGGCGGGATGCTCCGCGCGGGCGGGCGCCCGTTCGGACCACACCTGCCCTGCGGCGTTCCGCTGTTCATCCTCCGTTCATCTTGATGTCAGGCCCGCTTCATTCAATGCCTGGGCTGCCATTCATGTTGGGCTTCAACAATAGGCCTGTGCTCGCAAGACACACAGACCAACCCGACAACGAGGGGAAGCTTCGATGACACACCAAGGTGGGGTATCCCATGCCGATACGCCGATCCCGATGGCCCGGCCGCATCATCCGATGCTGACGACGCGCCAGCAGGACATCCTGCGCGAAGCCGCGTTCGGCAAATCCAACGCGGAGATCGCCCAGTCCCTGCACATCAGCGTCGAAACGGTCAAGACGCACGTGCGCCAGATCCTGATGCGGCTGGAGGCGCGCAACCGGACCGAACTCGCCGCGATGTACCAGCAGGCGCTGCATCATCACGGCCGCTGGCAGTAAGGCCCTCGCGCAGCAAGGCGACCTCGGGACCGCGCAAGCGCGCACGAGGGACACGGCGGTGCGCCGGCTAACCGTGCGCTAACCCGGGATCGACTAGAATCCTAGCCTTTCCGACCGTGCCCCTCTCCGCATGGATTCCCGCTTTGCTTCCTCCGGCCGCCTGACGCGCCGCTCGCCGTGGATGGCGTTGCTCGTCGTCGCGCTCATCGCCGTGTTTGTCGCGCTCTGGACGGACGACCTGTTCCAGCGCTCCACCCTGTACCGCCCCGACGAGGGCCGCTACGCCGAGATCCCGCGCGAAATGGTGGCCACCGGCGACTGGATCACGCCGCGCCTGAACGACCTGAAGTACTTCGAAAAGCCGCCGCTGCAATACTGGACCACCGCCGCCACCTTCCAGGTCTTCGGCGTCCAGGCGTGGGGCGCGCGCCTGTGGCCGCTGCTGTTCGGGCTGGGCGGCATCGCCATCACGGCGTGGACGCTGGCGGCCTATCGCGGCCGGCGCGCGGCGGCGACGGGTGCAGCCATCCTCGCCTCGTCGCTGCTGTACCTGCTGTTCGGGCAGGTCATCACGCTCGACATGGGCGTGGGCTTCTTCCTGACCGTGGGCGCGTGCGGCTTTGCCCTGGCGCAGCGGCCGGGCGCCTCGCGCGGCGCGCGGCTCGGCTGGATGCTAGCGGTGTGGCTGGCCCTGGCGGGCGCAACCCTGACCAAGGGCCTGATCGGCGTGGTGCTGCCGGGCCTGATCGGCGTGGCCTACCTGCTGATGACCCGCGACTGGACCCTGCCGCGCCGCATGCACTGGCTGCCCGGGCTCGCGCTGTACCTGGCCGCCACGGTGCCGTGGTTCGTGCTGGTGCAGCGCCGCAACCCCGAGTTCTTCGACTTCTTCTTCATCCACGAGCACTTCCAGCGCTTCCTGACCACCGAGCACCATCGGGCCGGCAAGTGGTGGTACTTCATCGCCGTGGGCGCGGCCGGGCTGCTGCCCTGGACGCCGCTGCTGCTGGCCGCCATCGGCCGGCGCATCGGCCGCGTGGCCGAGCTCTTCACCGGCACGCGCGAGTTCGACCTGATGCGCTGGAGCATCGCCTGGGCGGCGATGATCTTCCTGTTCTTCTCCGCCTCCAGCTCCAAGCTGCCGGGCTATATCGTGCCCGCCTTCCCGGCCCTGGCGATCTGCCTGGCGCTGGCCCTGGAGCGCCTGCCGACCCGCGCGGTGGCGTGGGCGCTGGGCGTCAACCTGCTGATCGCGATCGGGCTGTGGTTGGCGGTGCCCGTGATCGGCGCCAAGGCCGGCGCGAAGATGCCGGCCGCGCAGGTCGCGCTGGCCATGCCGGCGCTGCGCGACGTGCTGGCGATGCTGGCCATCGGCACGCTGGCCGCGCTGGCCGCCCTGCGCTGGCAGCGCCGCACGCTGGCCGTGATCGTGCTGGCGCTGTCCGCCCTGTTCTGCTGGGACCGCACCATCAACGCCAGCGAAATCTTCCGCGACACGCTGTCGGCGCGCGACGTGATCGACCAGACCCTGCGCGCGGACGGCCCGATCCCGGCCGAAACGCCGTTCTATTCGGTCGAGACCCTGGACCAGACCGCGATCTACTATCTCGGCCGGCCGATGACGCTGGTCTCGGGCTTCGATGAACTGGAAATGGGCGCGGGCCTCGAGCCCGACAAGGTCATCGCCACCACGGCCGACTGGATCCGCCGCTGGACCGACGGGCCGCCCGCCTACGCCTTCATGCGCCGCGCGACCTGGCAAAAGCTGACCGACGCCGGCGTGCCGATGCGGGTGGTGGCCGAATCGGCCGACAAGGTGGTGGTGGCGCGCCGCTGAGCGGCTACGCCGGATGGCAACGCAGGCAGGGCCGCCGCGGATGCGCGGCCCTCACCCTTACCACGTGCAGCTGCCGCGCAGGAACGCCCACTCCTCGCACTCGTCCCCACCCGGGCTCACGCAGGTGCCCACTTCGCCCCCGCCCGAGCGGGTCGAGAATTCGAGCTCGCCGCCACGCTGCAGGCAATAGGTCGACGCCGGATTCGCCGTGCCGGTCCGCGCGGACTCCTGCGGCAATGCAGGCGCGTTGGGGGCGATCGGCGACGGCGCGGGCCGGACCGGCTGCGCCATGGCGGGCGACGGCGATACGGCGTGCGGCTGCGGTGCGTGCTGGATCGTCGTGCGCGGCGGCTCCCACGGCGGCATCGGCGAGGAGCAGGCCGCCAGGCCCAATCCCATCGCCATGGCAAGCGCCAGCGCCGGGGCCCTGGCGGCAACCCGCCCGCCCGGTCCGGCAGCGCCCGCCCAACAGACTGCGCGATTCATGCATGTCCTCCCGAAGCGGTGTCTCTGGTGAAAGGCACGCAACCGGCGTGCATGACGGACCCCATCATGCGCGTGCCGCGCGCCACGCCTAAGGATAGCGTACGCGGATGACAGCGCCGTTCAGGCCGCCGCGGCCGCCATCGGAAAGCGCATCGTCACGCGGAAACCGGGCTGGGGCGCGTCGGCATCGGCCTGGCCGATGGTCAAGTCGCCGCCCAGGTGCCGCACCAGCCGATCGACGATGGCCAGCCCCAGCCCGCAGTGCGCATTGCCGCCGCGCGCCGGGTCCAGCCGCACGAACGGCCGCATGACGCGGTCGACGGCGTCCTGGGGAATGCCGGCGCCGTGGTCTTCCACCGTCAGCGTGAAGCTGCGCTCGTCGGCCGCGGTCGTCACGCGCACGGGTTCGGCGCCGTAGGCGAAGGCATTGTCGAGCAGGTTGACGACGATGCGCTCGAGGTAGGTCGGCTTGAGCCGGAAGCGGTCGCCGGCGCGCAGCTCCAGCGCCACGTGCTTGCCCTGTTCGGCAAACGGCTGCACCAGCCCGCGCAGATGACGATCGACCATCACATCGCGAGACTCGCCGTCGCCGCTTTGCGCATAGGCCAGGAACTGTTCGACGATGGCCGACATGGAATCGACATCGCGCTCGATGCCGGCGCTGGCCTTGGGGTCGGTCAGCATCTCGGCACGCAGGCGCAACCGCGACAGCGGCGTCTTCAGATCGTGGGCAATGCCGGCCAGCATGGTGTTGCGCTCTTCGTCGGCCGCGGAGAGGTCCGCCGCCATGCGGTTGAACTGGTCGGTGAGCTGGCGCAGCTCGTACGGGCCGCGCTCCTTGAGCGGCGCCACGTAGCGCCGCCGCGCCAGCGCGCCGGCGGCCTCGGCCAGCGCCCGCACGGGCCGCTGCAGCTGCCACGCCGCAAACAGCGAAAACGCGATGGCGATCGCCAGCACCACCATCACGCCCGGCACCATGGCGTTGACGGTCGGCGGCGCATGGACCCACAGCAGCGGCATGGCGATCCACTTGTCGCGCTGCGGCAGGTGCACGAACACGCGCGGCGTGGCGCCCGGCTCCAGCTTGACCTCCGAACCCGCCGGCAAGCGGCGCAGCAACTGGCGGGCCAGCTCGACCGATTTGTCCGACGCCGACTGCGCACTGCCGGCCGGCGGCCCGGCGGCCTCGGTCACCAGATCGGGCAGCGTCGCCTGCAGGCGGCCGTCCGCCACCGCCTGGAACGCCTGCAGCTGGAAGGCCATCTGGTCGACCGATGCCTGGAACTGGCGCTCGCGCCGCTCCGTGCGCAGGATGCCCAGCCACGAAAAGTGGCTCAGCACGAGCACCGCGACGATCAGGATGGCCAGGCGGCCGAACAGCGTGTCAAACCGGGCTTTGAACTTCATCGTGCGCATCCCGCTCGTCGGGAACGAAGGTGTAACCGCGGCCGCGCACGGTCTGGATATAGCGCGGGCGCTGGGCGTCTTCATCGAGCACGCGGCGCAGGCGCCAGACCTGCACGTCGATGCCGCGATCGGACACAGCGCTGCCCGGGCCGTACATCAGCTCGACGATATGCTCGCGCGTGAGCACCTGCATGGCGTGCGTGACCAGCAGCTTGAGCAGGGCGAACTCGGTATCGCTGATGGACAGGGCATGCTCGCCGCGGAACAGCGTGCGCATGCGGAAATTGAGCCGGAACGGGCCGAAGCTGAAGCTGTCGCGATCTTCCGGCGCGGCGGGCGCGACCGCCTGCCGCCGGCGCAGCACGGCGTTGATGCGGGCCAGCAGCTCGCGCGGCGAGAAGGGCTTGCCGAGGTAGTCGTCGGCGCCGATCTCCAGGCCGATGATGCGGTCGATCTCGTCGCTGCGCGCGGTGAGCAGGATGACCGGCACATCGTCGTTGCGCGCGCGCAGGTCGCGCAGGGCGGACAGGCCGTCCACCTTCGGCATCATCAGGTCCAGCACCACCAGTGCCGGGCGCTCGCGCTCCAGGCGCGCGGCCAGGCCGTCGCCATCGTGCAGGACGGACACCGCGAAGCCCTGCTGGCTCAGATATTCGCGCAGCAGGTCGCGCAATTCGACGTCGTCATCGACGACCAGGATCTTGGTGCCGCTCATGTGCCCGCTAGAACTCAGGAAGTCCGCTCATGATAGCGACTGTTGCGGACACGGAAGGCACGCACTGTCGTCATATTGTTTCCCACCGTAACAGTGGGGCGGATTTGTAATACACCGTAATACAAGCCGGAGGGCGGCTAATCCTGCGCAAATACGATGCCCTTAAGCTCCGCGTAGACACAGACAAAGTGACATCCGCCGGCGCGCTACCGCCCGGTATGATGGGCTTTGTCCCATCTTGATCGCTACAGGAACGCTCGACATGTCCGACGCCATGGACCCGAAGCCCGGCACCCCCTACGCTGGACACGATACCGTCTCACCGACGCTGCTGCCCCCGCCCCGCGCCGGCAAGCCGCGCCGCTGGATCCTCTGGGTGGTGCTGGCCGTCCTGGTGCTGATCGGCTATGCGGTCTTTCATGCGGTGCACCGCAGCACCGGCGCCGGCAAGGGCGGCCCGGGCGGCCGCGGCGCCGCGACGATGAGCGGCAAGCCGATGCCGGTCATGGTCGCCACCTCGGGCAAGGGCGACATCAATGTCGTGCTGACTGCGCTCGGCAACGTCACCCCGGTCAACAACGTGACCGTCAAGACACGTGTCGACGGCCAGCTCGTGCGCCTGGCCTTCACCGAGGGCCAGACCGTCAAGGCCGGCGACCTGCTGGCCGAGATCGACCCGCGCGCCTATCAGGCCCAGCTCGCCCAGGCCGAGGGCCAGCTCGCGCGCGACACCGCGCTGCTGCAGAACGCCAGGCTGGACCTGCAGCGCTACCAGACCCTGATGGCGCAAGATTCCATCGCCAAGCAGCAGGTGGATACGCAGGCCTCGCTGGTGCGCCAGTACGAGGGCACGGTCAAGCTCGACCAGGGCAACGCCGACAACGCCCGGGTGCAGCTGTCGTACACGCGCATCACGGCGCCGGTATCGGGCCGCGTCGGCCTGCGCCAGGTGGACCCGGGCAACATCGTCCACACGTCGGACACCACCGGCCTCGTCGTCATCACCCAGATCGACCCGATCACCGTCATCTACACCCTGCCCGAAGACACCCTGCCCAAGGTGATGCCCCGCCTGCAGGCCGGCGACAAGCTGCCGGTGGAAGCCTGGGACCGCGGCCAGACCAACCTGCTCGCCCACGGCACGCTGATGACGGTGGACAACACCATCGACAACACCACCGGTACCGTCAAGCTGCGTGCGCAGTTCCCCAACCAGAACGCGGCGCTGTTCCCCAACCAGTTCGTCAACGTGCGCATGCGCATCGACACGCTGCACGACCAGGTGATCCTGCCGGGCGCGGCCATCCAGCGCGGCACGCAGGGCACCTTCGTCTACGTGGTCGGCGCCGACGGCAACGTCGCGCTGCGCACCGTCACGCTGGGCGTGACCGAGGGCGACCGCGTCTCGATCGCGCGGGGCCTGAACCCGGGCGAGCGCGTGGTGATCGACGGCGCCGACAAGCTGCGCGACGGCTCGCCGGTGGAAGTGATCCAGCCGGGCGCGAGCCCGGCCAGCGCGCCGGCGGCCGCGCACGACGGCCAGGCGGCACCGGCCCAGGGCGGCCATCGCCGCCACGGCGGCGCATCGGCGCCGGCCGCCGTGCAGCCGTGATCCTGCAGCCGTGATCACGCAGCCGTGATCACGCAGCCGCGCCCCGCGCCCGACGACATCTCGAATTCCCAGCCGGCATGAATCCCTCCCGAATCTTCATCCTGCGGCCCGTGGCGACGACCCTGCTGATGGTCGCCATCCTGCTGTCGGGCCTGGTGGCGTACCGGATGCTGCCGCTGTCCGCGCTGCCGGAGGTGGACTACCCCACCATCCAGGTGACGACGCTCTACCCGGGCGCCAGCCCCGACGTGATGACCTCGTCGATCACCGCGCCGCTCGAGCGCCAGTTCGGCCAGATGCCGGGCCTCAAGCAGATGACCTCCGCCAGCTCGGGCGGCGCGTCCGTCATCACGCTGCAGTTCGACCTGTCGCTGTCGCTCGACATCGCCGAGCAGGAGGTGCAGGCGGCCATCAACGCGGCCGGCAACCTGCTGCCGACCGACCTGCCGATGCCGCCGATCTACAGCAAGGTCAACCCGGCCGATGCGCCGATCCTGACGCTGGCCATCACCTCCAAGACGCTGCCGCTGCCCAAGCTGGAAGACATCGTCGACACGCGCGTCGCGCAGAAGCTGTCGCAGCTGCCGGGCATCGGTCTGGTGAGCATCAGCGGCGGGCAGCGGCCGGCGGTGCGCATCCAGGTCAACACGCAGGCGCTGGCCGCGCTCGGGCTGTCGATCGACGACATCCGCACCGCCATCGGCAACGCCAACGTCAACGGCGCCAAGGGCAGCTTCGACGGGCCGATGCGCGCCTCCACCATCGACGCCAACGACCAGCTGCGCTCGGCCGCCGAATACGGCACGATGATCGTCGCCTACAAGAACGGCGCGCCGATCCGCCTGACCGACGTGGCGCAGATCATCGACGGCGCCGAGAACAGCAAGCTGGCCGCCTGGGCCAACACCACGCCGGCGATCATCCTCAACGTGCAGCGCCAGCCGGGCGCCAACGTGATCGACGTGGTCAACCGCGCCAAGGCCCTGCTGCCGCAGCTCAAGGACACCCTGCCCGCCAACATCGACGTGGCGGTGCTGACCGACCGCACCACCACCATCCGCGCCTCCGTGGCCGACGTGCAGTTCGAGCTGCTGCTGGCGGTGGCGCTGGTGGTGATGGTGATCTTCCTGTTCCTGCGCAACGTGCCGGCCACCCTCATCCCGGCGGTGGCGGTGCCGCTGTCGCTGGTGGGCACCTTCGGCGTGATGTACCTGGCCGGCTTCTCGGTCAACAACCTCACGCTGATGGCGCTGACCATCGCCACCGGCTTCGTGGTGGACGACGCCATCGTCATGATCGAGAACATCGCCCGCTACATCGAAGACGGCGACCCGCCCATGGAAGCCGCGCTCAAGGGCGCCCGGCAGATCGGCTTCACCATCATCTCGCTGACGTTCTCGCTGATCGCCGTGCTGATCCCGCTGCTGTTCATGGGCGATGTGGTGGGGCGGCTGTTCCGCGAGTTCGCCATCACGCTGGCGGTGTCGATCCTGATTTCGGCGGTGGTCTCGCTCACGCTCACGCCGATGATGTGCGCGCGCCTGCTGCGGCACATTCCCGAGCCCGAGCAGACCCGCTTCTATCACGCCGCCGGCCAGTTCTTCGACAACGTGATCGCGCAATACGGCCGCATGCTGCAATGGGTGCTGGACCGCCAGCGCACCACGCTGCTGGTCGCCATCGGCACGCTGGTGCTGACAGGGTTGCTGTACGTCTATGTGCCCAAGGGCTTCTTCCCGGTGCAGGACACGGGCGTGATCCAGGGCATCTCGGATGCGACGCAGTCGATCTCGTTCCCGGCCATGGCCGAGCGGCAGCAGAAGCTGGCCGAGGTGATCCTCAAGGACCCGGCGGTGGAGAGCCTGTCGTCGTTCATCGGCGTGGACGGCACCAACACCACGCTCAACAGCGGCCGCATGCTGATCAACCTCAAGCCCAAGGACGCGCGCGACGCCGATGCCACCGAGATCATCCAGCGCCTGCAGCCGGAGCTGGCCAAGGTGGGCGGCATCTCGCTGTTCATGCAGCCGGTGCAGGACCTGACCATCGAAGACCGCGTCAGCCGCACGCAGTACCAGTTCACGGTGGAAGACCCCGACCCGAACAACCTGTCCAAGTGGGTGCCCCGGCTGGTGGAGCGCCTGCAGCAGGCCGCTGAGCTGCGCGACGTCGCCAGCGACCTGCAGGACAACGGCCTGCGCGCCTACGTGCAGATCGACCGCGACAAGGCCGCCGTCTACGGCGTCACCACGGCGGCGGTGGACAGTGCGCTGTACAGCGCGTACGGCCAGCGCCTGGTGTCGACCATCTTCACGCAGTCGAACCAGTACCGCGTGGTGCTGGAGGCCGCGCCGCAGTTGCAGAAGGGGCCGCAGTCGCTGTACGACCTGCGCGTGGCGTCCACCGGCGGCCAGCAGGTGCCGCTGGGCGCCTTCGCCACGGTGGTGGAGCAGCCGGGCTCGCTGGTGGTCAACCACCAGGGCCAGTTCCCGTCGGCCACCATCTCGTTCAACCTGGCGCGCGGGGCGTCGCTGGGCACGGCGGTCGACGCGATCAACGCCGCCGAGCAGGAGGTCGGCCTGCCGGCCAGCATGCAGACCAGCTTCCAGGGCGCGGCGCTGGCGTTCCAGTCGTCGCTGTCCAACGAGCTGTGGCTGATCCTGGCCGCCATCATCACCATGTACATCGTGCTGGGCGTGCTGTACGAGAGCACGATCCACCCGGTGACGATCCTGTCGACGCTGCCCTCGGCGGGCGTGGGCGCGCTGCTGTCGCTGCTGGTCTCCGGCAAGGACATGGGCATCATCGCCATCATCGGCATCATCCTGCTGATCGGCATCGTCAAGAAGAACGCGATCATGATGATCGACTTCGCGCTGGAGGCCGAGCGCGAGCAGGGCATGGCCCCCCGCGACGCCATCTACCAGGCGTGCCTGCTGCGCTTCCGGCCGATCCTGATGACGACCATGGCGGCCCTGCTGGGCGCCCTGCCCCTGATGCTGGGCAACGGCGTGGGCTCCGAGCTGCGCCAGCCGCTGGGCATCACCATGGTGGGCGGGCTGCTGGTCAGCCAGGTGCTGACGCTGTTCACCACGCCGGTCATCTACCTGGCCTTCGACAGCCTGGGCCACCGCCTGCGCGACTGGCGCGAGCGTCGCGCCGAGCGCCGCACCGGCGCCGACCAGTCCGGCAGCCAGCCATGAACCTGTCCGCCACCTTCATCGCCCGGCCGGTCGCCACCGCGCTGCTGACCATCGGCGTGGCGCTGGCCGGCATGGCGGCGTTCAACCTGCTGCCGGTGTCGCCGCTGCCGCAGGTGGACTTCCCCACCATCTCGGTCAACGCATCGCTGCCCGGCGCCAGCCCCGAGACCATGGCCGCCACCGTGGCGACGCCGCTGGAGCGTTCGCTCGGGCGCATCGCCGGCATCACGGAGATGACCTCGCAGAGCGCGCTGGGCTCGACGCGCGTGACGCTGCAGTTCGACCTGTCGCGCGACATCGACGGCGCCGCGCGCGACGTGCAGGCCGCCATCAACGCCTCGCGCAGCCTGCTGCCCTCGGGCCTGCCGAGCAACCCGACCTACCGCAAGGTCAACCCGGCCGACGCGCCGATCATGATCCTGGGGCTGACCTCCGACACCAAGTCGCGCGGCGAGCTGTACGACGCGGCCTCGACCATCCTGGCGCAGAAGCTGTCGCAGATCACGGGCGTGGGGCAGGTCAACATCGGCGGCGCGTCGCTGCCCGCGGTGCGGGTGGAGCTGAACCCGACGGCACTGAACAAGTACGGCATCTCGACCGAGACCGTGCGCACCGTCATCACCGCCACCAACGCCAACAAGCCCAAGGGCATGCTGGAAGCCGGCAACCGCGTCTGGACGCTCTACGCCAACGACCAAGCCAGGCACGCCGACGAGTACAAACCGCTCATCATCGCCTACCGCAACGGCGCGCCCGTGCGCCTGTCGGACGTGGCCGAGGTGACCGACAGCGTGCAGGACATCCGCAACTACGGCTCGGCCAACGGCAAGCCCTCGGTGCTGCTGATCATCAACCGGCAGCCGGGCGCCAACATCATCGACACGGTCGACCGCATCAACGCCATCCTGCCCTACCTGCGCAACACCATCCCCGCCCAGATCAACCTGGACGTGATGATGGATCGCACGCCCACCATCCGCGCCTCGCTGCGGGACGTCGAGCGCACGCTGATGCTGTCGATCGGGCTGGTCATCATGGTGGTCTACCTGTTCCTGCGCAACCTGCGCGCCACGCTCATCCCCAGCGTGGCGGTGCCGGTGTCGCTGATCGGCACCTTCGGCGTGATGTACCTGTGCGGCTACAGCCTCGACAACCTCTCGCTGATGGCGCTGACGGTGGCCACCGGCTTCGTGGTCGACGACGCCATCGTGGTGCTGGAGAACGTCTCGCGCCACATCGAGAACGGCATGCGGCCGATGCAGGCCGCGCTCAAGGGCGCGCGCGAGGTCGGCTTCACGGTGGTGTCGATGAGCTTTTCGCTGATTGCCGTGTTCATTCCGCTGCTGATGATGGGCGGCATCGTGGGGCGGCTGTTCCGGGAGTTTGCGGTCACGCTGTCGGTGGCGATCCTGGTGTCGCTGGTGGTCTCGCTGACCACCACGCCGATGATGTGCGCACGCCTGCTCAAGCCCGCCAGCGAGGAAGAGCCCAGCTGGTTCCACCGCAAGACCGAGGGCTTCTTCAACCTCCTGCTCGACGGCTACCGCCATTCGCTGGCGTGGGCGCTGCGCCGCAGCTGGCTGACGCTGCTGATCCTGCTGGCCACGGTGTGCCTGAACGGCTACCTGTACGTCGTGGTGCCCAAGGGCTTCTTCCCGCAGCAAGACGTGGGCCGCCTGATGGGCTTCATCCAGGCCGACCAGGCGATCTCGTTCCAGGCCATGCGGACCAAGCTGGCCGATTTCATCCACATCGTCCAGCAGGACCCGGCGGTGGAGAACGTGGTCGGCTTCACCGGCGGCAGCCAGATCAACAGCGGGCAGATGTTCATCCAGCTCAAGCCGCTGGCCGAGCGCAAGCTGTCGGCCGACCAGGTCATCAACCGCCTGCGCGGCAAGCTCGCGCGCGAGCCCGGCGCCAACCTGTTCCTGCAGGCCGTGCAGGACATCCGCATCGGCGGCCGCCCCAGCAACGCCCAGTACCAGTACACGCTGCAGGCCGACAACCTCGAAGAGCTGCGCACCTGGGAGCCGAAGATCCGCCAGGCGCTCATGCAGATCAAGTCGCTGGTCGACGTCAACACCGACTCGCAGGACAAGGGCCAGCAGACCGCGCTGGTGTTCGACCGCGACAAGGCGATGGCGATGGGCATCACGCCCAAGGACATCGACAACGCGCTCAACAACGCCTTCGGCCAGCGCCAGGTGTCGACCATCTACAACCCGCTCAACCAGTACCGGGTCGTGATGGAGGCCGCGCCGCAGTACTGGCAGAACCCGGAGGGGCTGCGCGACATCTACCTGATCACCGCGTCGGGCGCCCAGGTGCCGCTGTCCACCTTCTCGCACTACGGGCCGACCAACACGCCGCTGGCGGTCAACCACCAGGGCCAGTTCGCCGCCAGCACGCTCTCGTTCAACCTGGCGCCCGGCGCCTCGCTGTCGGCCGCCACGCAGCAGATCCAGGACGCCATGAACCGCATCGGCGTACCGACCACGGTGCACGGCAGCTTCCAGGGCACGGCGCGGGCGTTCCAGGATTCGCTCTCAAGCCAGCCGGTGCTGATCCTGTTCGCGCTGATCACCATCTACATCGTGCTGGGCGTGCTGTACGAGAGCTACGTGCACCCGATCACGATCCTGTCGACGCTGCCGTCGGCGGGGGTGGGCGCGCTGCTGGCGCTGATCGTCACGGACACCGACTTCTCGGTCATCGCGCTGATCGGCGTGATCCTGCTGATCGGCATCGTCAAGAAGAACGCGATCATGATGATCGACTTCGCACTGGAGGCCGAGCGCAGCCAGGGCATGAGCCCGGCGGACGCCATCTTCCACGCCTGCGTGCTGCGCTTCCGCCCGATCCTGATGACGACCATGGCCGCGCTGCTGGGCGCGCTGCCGCTCGCGCTCGGCCACGGCGACGGCGCGGAGCTGCGCCAGCCGCTGGGCATCTCCATCGTCGGCGGGCTGCTGGTCAGCCAGATCCTGACGCTCTACACCACGCCGGTGGTCTACCTGGCGCTCGACCGGCTGCGCCTGCGCCGCGGCGGCCGCATCAAGGACGCACCGCTGCCCGCACTGGATTCGCAAGGAAGCTGAACATGACAAGAGGCACCCACGCCCTCCGCACCTCCCCCCTGCTGCTGCGCGCGATGGCGCTGGCCGCCTGCGCGCTGATGACGGCCTGCGCCGTCGGCCCCGACTACAAGCGCCCGTCGGCCGACGTGCCGCAGCAATACAAGGAAACCGCCGGCGACTGGAAGATCGGCACGCCGAGCGACGCCATCGCCCGCGGCAAGTGGTGGGAGATCTTTGGCGACGCGCAGCTCAACGCGCTCGAAGAGCAGGTGGCCGCCGCCAACCAGAACATCCTGGTGGCCGAGGCGCAATACCGCCAGGCACAGGCGCTGGTGCAGTCGGCGCGCGCGCAGTTCTTCCCGACCATCAGCGCGAGCGCCTCGGCCAGCCGCAGCCGCTCGGTGCGCACCACTACCAATGCCGACGGCAGCGTCTCGACCGGCTCGCCGAGCATCAGCAACGCCCAGAGCCTGACGCTCGACGCCAGCTGGGAGCTGGACCTGTGGGGCCGCATCCGCCGCACGGTGGAGTCCAACAAGGCCAGCGCCGACGCCAGCGCCGGCGACCTGGCCTCGGCGCTGCTCTCGGCCCAGGCGACACTCGCGCAAGACTACTTCCAGCTGCGCGTCACCGATATGCAGAAGGCCGTCCTGCGGCGCACCGTGGCCGACTACGAGCGCTTCCTGCAGCTGACGCAGAACCAGTACGCGGTCGGCGTGGCGCAGCGCTCCGACGTGCTCACCGCGCAGACGCAGCTCAAGCAGACCCAGGCGCTGCTGCTCGACGCCGAGGTCACGCGGGCGCAGTTGGAGCACGCGATCGCCGTGCTGATCGGCAAGTCGCCCTCGGCGTTCTCGCTGGCGCCGGTCAGCGCCGCAACCGCGCAGGAACTGCCGCCGCTGCCCGACATTCCGCTCGAGATCCCGTCGACGGTGCTGGAGCGCCGGCCCGACATCGCCGCGGCCGAACGGCGCGTGGCGCAGGCGAATGCCAATATCGGCGTCGCCAAGGCAGCCTATTTCCCGACCCTCACGCTGGGCGCCTCCGCCGGCCTGTCGGCCAATACGCTGTCGCGGCTGGCAACGCTGCCCAGCCGCATCTGGTCGATCGGCCCGACGCTGGCCGCCACCCTGTTCGAGGGCGGCGCCCTCAACGCGGCGGTGAGCAAGGCCGGCGCCGCCTACGATGCGGCCGTCGGCACCTACCGCCAGACCGTGCTCGGCGCCTTCCAGGACGTCGAGGACAACCTCGCCGCGCTGCGCTGGCAGGCTCAGGAATTCGACGTGCAGAGCGATGCCGTCCAATCCGCCCAGGAAGCGGCCCAGCTCGACCTCAACCGCTACCGCGCAGGCACCATCAGCTTCCTCGAGGTCATCACCGCCCAGGCCACCGCCTACACCGCGGAACGGACGCTGCTGACGCTGCAGGGCAAGCGCTATTCGGCCGCCGTGCTGCTGGTCAAGGCGCTGGGCGGCGGCTGGCATGGCGAAGTCCCGGCGGTGGGCCCGGCCGCCGCCCGGGCGGCATCCGCCACCGCGCCCGCGCAATAGCCGCCGCCCGGCCCCGGGCAACCCCGCGCGTTGCAGCACCGACAATGCCCCCTTGAGGGGTAGGCTGCACGCTGCCCGTCGGATCGACCTATAATCGTCAGAATTTTTTTCAGTTTTGCCCCTGGCGACTGACGGGGCAGAGGATGTTCGCGGCACCGGGCGCGCGGTTTGCGTGCGGGCCGTGTCATGCCGGCCGTCGGCACCTGGCCGGCCCGCTGTTTGCTTGCCGCCATGTCCGCCGCGCGCGTGGCCGGCTGTTGACGTACCCGTGCAATTCCCGCGCGCTACACAACCACCGTCAAGCTCTCTCTGATGACCCGATCCGCGCTTCCCTGTTCCGCCAAACTGCTGGCTGCCGCCGTCTCCGCCGCCACGCTCCTCGCCGCCGCCCCGGCCCAGGCCGATCCGTCCGTGCGCGCCATCTACGGCCGCGACAACCGCCACGGCATCGAGAAATACGGCGTCGACATCGATTTCGACTCCGGCTTCCACTGGGGCAACCCGCAGGGCTGGTTCCTGAACCTGGACTGGGAAATCGCGCTCGGCCAGTGGCGCTCGACCAAGGGCACCAACCGCCAGAACCTGACCGAATTCGGCGTGACGCCGCTGTTCCGCCTGGAGAAGCGCGGCGGCTCGTGGGTGCCGTTCATCGAGGCCGGCATCGGCCCGCGCCTGCTGTCGCATACCCGCACCTCGGACGAGCACAACTTCAGCACGGCCTTCCAGTTCTCCGACATGATCGGCGTGGGCGTGGCCTTCGGCAGCAAGCAGCAGTTCGAGATGGGCTACCGCTTCGAGCACCTGTCGAACGCCAGCATCAAGCGCCCGAACCCGGGCACGGACCTGAACGAGCTGTACCTCCGCTACACCTTCTGAGCCGGTCCGCACACCGCTCAAACAAAAACGGCCTGCCGCAGTGGCAGGCCGTTTGACTTTGGGCGCTCAGCGCGCGTCCGCATCGGGATCGGGACCGCGCTTGCGCATGCTCATCAGGCGCTCGTAGTTGAGCGAGGCATGGAAGCCGAAACCGTTTCCGCCCGCACGCTTGACTTCGTACATCGCGGCGTCGGCGCAGCGGATCAGTGTCTGGGCATCGCGCCCGTCCGACGGGTACAGCGCCACGCCGGCGCTCACGCCCATCGACAGCACATGCCCCTCCACCCGGAACGGCGCCTGCAGCTGCTCGATCAGCCGCTCGACGGTCTGCTCGACATCGTCCCGCGTCTGGCAGTGCGTAAGCACGGCGACAAACTCGTCGCCGCCCAGCCGCGCGACGGTGTCCGAGGCGCGCAGGCCGCTGCGCAGGCGCATGGCCGTGGCCTTGAGGACCAGGTCGCCGACCCCGTGGCCGTATTCGTCGTTGACCGGCTTGAAGCGGTCCAGGTCGACGAACACCACGGCGACCAGGCTGCCGGCGCGGCGGGCAGCCTGGATGGCAACGAACAGCCGGTCGCGCAGCAGGCGGGCATTGGGCAGGTCGGTCAGCGGATCGTGCAGGGCGAGATGGTGCGCCTGATCCAGCATGGCGCGGCGCCGGGTGACGTCCTGCAGCGTGCCGCTCACGCGCACGGGGATCCCGAGGGCATCGCGCTGGGTCACGCGCCCGCGCGCCGACATCCAGACCCACTGGCCCTCCTGGTTGCGCAGGCGCTGCTCGACCTCGAAGCTGTCGGCGTCGCCGCGCAGGTGCCGATAGATGCGGCGCACGCTCAGGGCGGCATCCTGCGGATGCACCATGGCGAACCAGTCCTGCGGATCGGTCGACAGCTCGTCGTGCGCATAGCCGAGCATCTCGGCGGTCCGGCGGTTGAAAGAGACATGGCGCACCCGCATCGACCAGTCGAACGTGCCGAGCCCGGCGCCGTCGAGCACATAGGCCAGCCGCTGCTCGGACGCCCGCAGCGATTCCAGCGCCAGGCGCCGCGCCGTCACATCCTGCACCTGGACGATCAGGTGCCCGTCCTGGCCATCGCCCGGTTCCGAGCGCGCCAGCGCGAGATCCGCCTGCACCCACACGGTGCTGCCATCCGGCCGGACGAAGCGGGTCTCGAGCGACAGGGCATCCTGCTCGCCGGCCAGCAGGGCTTCGACCCGTTCGCGGGTGCGGTCAGCGTAGTCGGGGTGGCAGAGGTCGAACAGGTCGCGCGCGCGCAGCGCCTGGGCTTCGTGCCCGGTCAGCGCGCACAGTGCACGGTTCACATCGAGGAAGCGACCCTCCGGCGCACACAGGCCGATTCCAATCGGCGAATGTTCGATCGCTGCCTTGTACAAATGGTGATCCTCAAGCATGGCGATGCAGTTTCGCGAATGCGGCAGTCCCGGGGGTTCTGGTCTGGAGCCGGCCGTCCCGCCGGTGCGCGCAGTCTGGCTGCGCAGGGCGAGCGGGTGGCACTTGGCGTCGTACCCATGCCGGCCTCGTGGGCCGCGCATGTGGCTGGCGGGCCCGCGCCGCGCGTGAACACGGCAAAACGAGGCGGACTATAGAAGCCGCTGATTAACGGGGCAATCCCTTCCAGCGAGGGGACGTACACCCACCTCACATGCCTGGATCGACGCGAAGGAAACGCGCCCCGCGTCATTCCCGTCAACGTTTGTATCGCACCCGGCGTATCGGGCACGATCCGGCGATGCCGGACGCGACAATGTACCACCCCCCGATGGTCGGCAGCAGCTAACCGTTCGGTTAAGGCGACATGATGCGCGGTGCACCGCACACGTCCATCAGGCTCAGGCGCAGACTCCACCACATGGAGGTGTTGTCTGCATCTGCAGACAACCTTTCGCTGTATCCGGAAGCACAATAAAGGCGCCATCCTGCCCGGTGCTCCGGTATTCTTCAAGCATTGCGTCGGGGGGTACGGTTTTCTCTACACACAGCCAAGCAGCGGTACAGCCAGCAGCCAGGGAGGTGGTATGGAACTGAGTTTTGTCGCCCCGGGGACACGGACACCCCGCTATGCACTCAAGCTGGCGGGACTTCCCGAGCCCCTCGAGCCGATCGATCCAGCCTGGATCGACGACGCCCTGACTGCCGCGCTGCGGGTCTTCGAGGCCCATCACGTCCATTTCGCCGACGCCTATTTCGCCTATCGCGCACGCGAGACGGCGCACGAGACGGTCGGCCGGGCCGCCACAGCCGGCATCGGCGCCATGCAGCCCGCCGGCGACCTGCTCGACGACACACCGCTGCTGGCGGATACGTTTGCGATCGCGCAGCTGGCCGCCCTGGTGTCGCTGGAAGCGGCGGGCCTGACGGACATCATCGACGTACGCCTGGTGGTCGAGCGGCTGCGCGACGATGCCCCGGCGGCACCCGACCCCGGCCCGGGCGACATCACCCTGTCTCCCGACCTCCTCGCCGTCGCGCGCAGCCCGGGCGGGCCGCGCTGACGGGTAGCCCCTCCCGCGGGCATTGCCGCGCATCCTCCGGGGCGCCCAGCGCCCCGAGGCACCGTGCGGGCGTGGCCATGCGCCGCGCTCCCGTTGCGGCGAAACGGTCCGGCTGGCTACAACCGCGTGATCTATGATGCCCATACAGGAGGGACCGCGCCCTCTCCGGCCCGCAAGCGACCCCGGGTGCGCTTAAAGTTATGTCCGGCCGCGCCGTATATGACTGCGGGAGCGCTGGCCCAGCCGCCCCGACGCACCATGATCGAACTCCAACCTCTCGACATCCCCCTTGCCGCCCCCCTGCCCTGGCCCATGCTGGAGCCGGACGGGCAACTGCTCGTCCCCAAGGGCGACGTGATCCACTCGGCCGAAGAAATCGACCTGCTGTTCACGCTGCACCGGCCGCACCGGCGCATGGACGTGGCGACGCCGTCTTCGGCCGATTTCGCCCACTCGCAGTTTCCCCAGCCCCTGTTCCCGGACATGGACGACGCCCCGGCGGACGAACGCTCGATCGCCCTGGAGCGGCTGGGCGTGCGCCCCGGCGGCGTGCTGACGGTGCGCCTGACGGCGGGCGCCGGCCAGAGCAAGGGCAGCGCCCGCGTGATCGGCTACAGCCCGCAGCGCCACCTGCTCATCACCGTGCCCACCGACAACGGCCGCTCCCTGATGCCGGTGAAGGACGAACTGGTGGAGATCCATTCCTTCTCGGGCGAAGGTATCGCCAGCTTCGAATGCACGGTGATGGCGGTCTGCCGCCTGCCGTTCGAATACGCGGTGCTGTCGCCGCCGCGGCGCATCAAGCGCCGTCCGCTGCGCAAATCGCTGCGCATCCGCGCCAACGTGGTCGGCAAGATGCTGGTCAGCGGGGAGCCGCCGCGCATGATCCATATCTCCGACCTCAGCACCACCGGGGCGTCGTTCCGCTCGGCGCATCGGCTGGAGGTGAGCGGCGCGCCGGCCCGCCTGCGCTTCCGCGTCAAGACGCGCGACTACCACTCCGAGCTGGTGGCCCCCGCGCTGATCCGCAGCGAAAAGCCGGCCGGCGACCTGCCCAACGTCTACCAGTACGGCGTGGAATTCCTGGAACTGGCGGCCGCGCAGAAGATGCTGCTGCAATGCTTCATCTACGAGCAGCTGCTGTGGGGCGGCCAGCGCATCGTCTGATGGCCTGACAGCTCCGGCATCGGGGCCCGCGGCGTCGGCTTACGGATGGTGGTAGCCGACGTCGCCGCGCACCTTGCCGCGGAACACGTAGTACGACCACACCACGTACAGCAGCGTGATCGGCAGCAGGAACAGCGTGCCGATCAGCAGGAAGCCCTGCGACTTGGGCCCGGCCGCGGCATCCCACAGCGTGATGTGCGGCGGCGCCACGAAGGGCCAGAGGCTGATGATGAGCCCCGTGTAGGCCAGGAAGAACAGGCCGATCGAGGCAAAGAACGGTGCCAGCTCGCGCCGCTTGTCCAGCGAATCCCACAGCCACCACGTCAGCAGCGCGGTCAGCACCGGCACCGGCGAGAAGATCAGCAGGTTCGGCCAGCTGAACCAGCGCGCGGCGATGCGGGCATCGGCCAGCGGCGTCCAGATGCTGATCATCACGATGAAGGCCAGCACGCCGAACAGGCAGCGGCGGGACTGCACGCGCGCCCATTCCTGCAGGTCGCCCTCGGTCTTCATCACCAGCCAGGTCGCGCCCTGCAGCGCGTAGCCGAAGATCAGGCCGACGCCGGTCAGCAGCGGGAACGGGGCGACCCAGTCCCAGCTGGAGCCGGAGAACTGGCGCCCCTCCACGGGAAAGCCGGTGATGAAGTTGCCCAGCACCACGCCCTGCGCGAACGTCGCGATGAACGAGCCGAGATAGAAGCCGGTGTCCCACAGCCGGCGGTGCGCACCCTCCACCTCGCGAAACTCAAAGGCCACGCCCCGGAACAGCAGCCCCAGCAGCATGATCAGGATGGGGAAATACAGCGCCGGCAAGATGACCGTGAACGCCAGCGGAAACGCCGCCAGCATGCCCCCGCCACCGAGGATCAGCCAGGTCTCGTTGAAATCCCAGATCGGGGCGACCGAGGCGATCATGGTGTTGCGGTGCGCCTCGTCGGGATGGATGCCGAACAGCATGCCGACGCCCAGATCGAAGCCGTCCAGCAGCACGTACATCAGCACGGCCAGGGCCAGGATGCCCGCCCACAGGGGCACGAGATCAAGCAGCATCGGGGCCTCCGTGCGGGTGAGGTGGGTGGCCCGCCTCGTCGGACTCCCCGGCGGCGGACAGCGGACGGGCCGGACGCTCGTGCGGCGTGAATTCCGGCTCCTCGACGTTGTGTCCGCCCGGGCCACCGCGCGCCAGGCGCAGCAGGATCGTCAGCCCGCCGCCGAAGATCACGAGGTAGCAGAGCATGTAGCCCGCCAGCGACAGCCCCACGTCGGCCGCCGTCAGCGAGGGCGTGACGCCCTGGGCGGTGCGCAAATGCCCGTAGATCACCCAGGGCTGGCGGCCGACCTCGGTGGTGGTCCACCCCGCCAGCACGGCGATGAAGCCCAGCGGCGCGCCCCAGGTCGCCGCATGCAGGTAGGTATCGGCCTCGAGCAGCCTGCCGCGCCGGTGCAGAACCAGCCCCCACACCACCAGGGCCAGCATCAGCATGGCCACGCCCACCATGATGCGGAACGCGAAGTAGACGATGATCACCGGCGGCCGGTCTCCGCGCGGGAAGTCTTTCAGGCCCTTGACCTCGCCGCCCCAGGTGTGGGTCAGGTACAGGCTGCCGAGCTCGGGGATGGCGATCTCGTAGCGGTTGGCCTCGGCCTGCGCATCGGGAATCGCGAACAGCGAGGCCGGCACGTGCATGCGCGTCTCCCACAGGCCTTCCATGGCGGCCAGCTTGGCGGGCTGGTGCTCCAGCGTGTTCAGCCCGTGCAGGTCGCCGACCACGATCTGCAGCGGCACCATCACCGCCAGGAAGAACAGCGCCATGCGCACCATGATGCGGCTCTCGTCCACGAAGCGCCGGCGCCGCAGGTAATACGCGCCCACGGCCAGCACGACGAAGCCCGTGGTCACCACGAAGGCCGTCACGGTATGCACCAGGCGATACGGAAACGAGGGATTGAAGATCACCGCCAGCAGGTCGGTGGGAAAGTAGCGGCCATCGACGACCTCGAACCCCACCGGCGTCTGCATCCAGCTGTTGACCGCCAGGATCCAGAACGACGACAGCACCGTGCCGAGCGCCACCATCACCGCCGCCAGCACGTGGGCCCACTGCGGCACCAGCTTGCGCCCGAACAGCAGCACCCCCAGGAAGCCCGCCTCCAGGAAGAAGGCCGTGATCACCTCGTAGCCCATCAGGGAGCCGATCACGTTGGAGGCGGCATCGGAAAACCGGCTCCAGTTGGTGCCGAACTGGAACGGCATCACGATGCCCGACACCACGCCCATGCCGAACGACACCGCGAAGATCTTGGTCCAGAACGTGGACAGGCGGCGGAACACGTCGTCGTTGGTGATCCACCAGCGCACCTCGAGCGTCGCCACGAAGCACGACAGGCCCACCGTGAACGCCGGCAGCAGGATATGCAGCGCCACCACCCAGGCAAATTGCACGCGCGACAACAGCAGAGCGTCGAGTGTCACTGACACCTCCAGCACGCAAGTCCCGTGGGGGCCGGTCGCAGCCAGCATGTGCGGATAAGCATAGTGCCTGCCACCGAGCCTGCAAGGGCGCGATGCCGCCGCAAACCGCGTGCCGTTGCCCGCCGCGCAGCCGGAATCGCGGCAGCCCGCCCCCGCTGACGTGCGATTCCCGCGACAATGCACCTGGATTCAGCCATCCGGGCCGGGTTTCCGCTTATGATGGCTGCAGGCCCGCCCCCCATCCCGCGAACGCGTCGCCGGCGTGGAGCGGTCCCCACCGCGTTATCCGTATCAAGGCATTAGCAGGACGATTCCCATCTATGAGTCGCGCAAGGTCTGTCGCGCCGCCTGGTCTGGACCCCGTTTCCGGATTGCCTGACCGCGAACGATTCGTCCAGCTGCTGGCCCGGACGCCGCATCCCGTTCCCTCCGGCAGCGTTGGCGCGCTGCTGCTGATCGGCTTCGACCATTTTGCCGAGGCGGCGACCTCGCTCGGGCCCCTCGCCGCGCGCAACGTCATGGTCGAATGCGCATCACGCCTGCAAGCGCTGTGCCCGCAGGCCGTGGATGGCGCCGCGCCCGTGGTCGGACGGATCGGGCCGGAAACCTTCGCGGTCGCGTCGGCCGCGTTTGCATCGGCGCAGGCCGTCCATGACCTGGCCCGCCGCATCTCGGCCTCGCTCACGCGGCCGTTCATCACCGCGGGCTACGAACTGGTGTGCTCGTGCAGCATCGGCATGACCATGTTCGATGGCCCCCCGGCCGACACCGCCCGCCTGATCGAACAGGCCGACCGCGCCCTCTTCCACGTGCAGCACGGCGGCGAGCAGAGCCCGGCCATGTACGCCCCCGCCGCCACGGCAGGCGCGCCCGGGATGGCCACGGATGCCAACGACCCCGTCAGCGAGCATCCGCGGCTGGCGGCGCAATTGCGGCATGCGCTGGCGCGCCGGCAGTTCAGCCTGAACCTGCAGCCGCAGCTCAGCCTGGTCAACGGCCAGATCGTCGGCTACGAATTCCTGCTGCGCTGGATCTCGCCCGAACTCGGCGGCGTCGCGCCGGCGGACTTCCTGCCGATCCTGGAGCAGACCGGCGATATCCGCAAGGTCGGGCACTGGGTGCTCGACAATGCCGCGCAGATGCTCGCCGGCCTGCAGCGCGAACAGGCCGAGCGTGCCGGCGCGGCCCGCCAGCCGGACCTGAACGCCGCCGTGAACCTGTCGGATGCCCAACTGCTCGACCCGCAACTGAGCGAGGTGGTGCGCGACATTGCCGCGCGCCACGCGGTGCCCACGGCGCGCCTGGTCTTCGAGGTGTCCGAGCACACGCTGCTGCGGGCCGGCGCGGCGGCACGGCAGGCCGTGGATGCGCTGCATGCCTGCGGCGCACACGTGGCGGTGGAAGATTTCGGGGCGACCGCGCACAGCCTCGACTGCCTGGCGCGCTTCCGCCCGGACCAGGTCAAGCTCGACCGCGGCGTGGTCAGCGCGGTCTCCGGCGCCGGGGACGACACCGCGCTGCAGCGCCTGGTGGCGGCGGCCCACGACGCCGGCGTGCCTGTCACGGCCACGCGGGTGGAAACGGCGGCCCAGTTGCAGGCCTTGCGGGCCTGCCGCTGCGATGTCATCCAGGGCTACCTGCTGTCGCAGCCCTTCCCGGCGCGCTGGATCGACGATACGCAGGGCGTCATCGCCGAACGCGCGCGCGATCTGATGCCGTAACGGCCGCCGCGCGGGCGGCCGCTTGGCCTCAAGCGTGCCCGACGCGGAACGCCGAGACCGCCTGCCGCAACGCTTCGGCCGGCTCCACCAGGAGCGCGAATGGAGAGCCTCCCCCACCGATGTCCGGTATCGGCCCTCAGGGAGACGCAAGACTGTGAAAAAGATGCCGCCAGCGCACCCTCCGCTGGTGGGGAGCCCATTAGAATGACCGATACGCCACCACTGGCGGCGACACATGATCCTGGCGGCGGCGCCCGCGCGTGCCGCGCCGCCATCCATTCGTAGGGAAAAGAGATGAAGAAACTGATCGCTTTGCTGGCCCTGGGCTGTGCCGTCCTGGCCGGCTGCAACACCATGTCGGGCATCGGCAAGGACATCCAGGCCGGCGGCCAGAAGCTGGAAAGCGCCGCCGACAACACCAAGCAGAAGCTGTAATCCGGACGGTCGACCGCACGCCCGGTCCCGCCTCGAAACGCCGCGCCATGCGGCGTTTTTTATTGCCCGCCGCGGGCGTACACGGATCGCGCTGCATCCGTGCCTGTCCGCCGCTGCCGCGCGCTATGTCAGAATGCGCCCATTGTTGTGTGCCCGGCCGTGCTTCTCCTTCGACCCCTCGATGCCGACCAGTACCACTGCATTTGCCGCGTTCATCTTCCTGGTGCACTGCGTGGGCGTGTTCGCCGCGGGGCACGCCGTGCTGACGGTGCGTACCTCGCAGGGCGCCATCGCCTGGGCCATCTCGCTCGTCACGCTGCCCGAGTTCACGCTGATCCCCTACCTGATCTTCGGGCGCAGCACCTTTGCCGGCTATGTCGATGCCCGGCGCTTCCACAACGCCCGCCTGCGCGAGATCACGCTCTCCGACGACTGGCGCCGCCTGCGCGACCATGAGTCGGCCGTGGTCGCGCCGCAGCATGCGTGCATGCAGGCCCTGCCGCGGCTGACCGGCATGCCGTGCCTGGCGCGCAACCGGGTGCGCCTGCTGGTCAACGGAGCCGAAACGTTCACGGCCATCTTCGCCGCCATCAAAGCGGCCCGGCAGGTCCTGCTCGTGCAGTTCTTCATCGTGCACGACGACGCGCTCGGCCGCCGGCTGGCCGAGGCACTGCTGGAGCGTGCGCGCGCCGGGGTGCGCATCTATTTCCTGTTCGACCGCATCGGCAGCCATGCCCTGCCCGGCCACTACGTGCGCCAGCTCGAAGCCGGCGGCGTGATGGTGCGGCCGTTCTCCACCCATGCCGGCTTCGTCAACCGCTTCCAGCTCAACTTCCGCAACCACCGCAAGCTGGTGGTGGCGGACGGCGAGCGCGCCTATGTGGGCGGCCACAACGTCGGCACCGAATACCTGGGCGAGCATCCGCCGCTGGCGCCATGGCGCGACACCCACATCGAAATCGTCGGCGCGGCGGTGATGGACCTGCAGCTGACCTTCGCCGAAGACTGGTACTGGGCCGCGCACGAAGTGCCGCGGCTGATCGTGCCGCGGGAGCGGCCGGGCGAGGACATGGTCTGCCAGGTGGTCGCCAGCGGCCCGGCCGATCCGCAGGAGACGTGCTCGCTGTTCTTTGTCGAAGCGATCCAGTCGGCGCGCAAGCGGCTGTGGATCACCACGCCGTACTTCATCCCCGACGAAGCGGTGTTCGCCGCGCTGCGGCTCGCGGTGCTGCGCGGCGTGGACGTGCGCATCCTGATTCCGGCGCGGCCGGACCACCGCGTGGTGTTCCACGCTTCCACGCTGTATGCCTACCAGGCCATCCGCGCCGGGGTGAAGATCTACCGCTACCTGCCGGGCTTCCTGCACCAGAAGGTGGTGTTGATCGACGACGAGGCCGCCGCCGTGGGCAGCGCCAACCTCGACAACCGTTCGTTCCGCCTGAACTTCGAGTTGATGGTCGTCACCGCGGATCACCGCTTCGCCAATGACGTCGCGCAGATGCTGGAGGCGGACTTTGCCGAAGCAAGGCGCATCGGCCGCGACGAGTACGAGCATGCGCACCCGATCCGCCGGGTGATGATGCATGTGGCGAAGCTGTTCGCGCCGATTCTCTAGCGCTCGGTTCGCGCTGCGCTCCCGGCCTCGGAGTGGGTGTCGGAGCCGGACTCGGACTCGGAGTCGGACTGCGGCTCGTAGTCGGAAATCATGATCGACTCCGCCCGTGCCCTTGCCTCCGCCTCCAGCGCCGCGTCGGATTCGGCGCCCGAGGCAACCTTGGATTCCGCATCCGACGCGGCCTTGGCGTTGGATTGAGGCTGGCTGTCCAGCCAGCCGCGAAACTCGGGATTGTTGAACTCGCGATAGCGCGCGAGGATATCCGGCTCGTCGGCTTCCGTTAGCCCATGCGTGCGCATTTCCTCCTGCTTCACGAGATAGGGAATCTCGCCGCGGTCAACCATCGCCTTGAGGACGCGCCCATTGGTTTTGTCTTTGATCAGTTCCTCGATTCTCTCCACCACCATGTTGATGCCGAACAAGCGTTGATCCGGGGCCGTCCGCAACGGGTCCACGCTTTCGCGTTTCGGCGTCTCGTCACCGCGCGCACCTTTGAGCGCGTCGAGTTTGATGCTGAAGCTGCGCCTGTGGCTTCCCATGAGGCGCGAAAGCTTGCTGGGCCCGTCTTTGTCGAGACTCACCACGGCCTGATCGGCGAAACGCACCTGCTTCCTTCCCATGGCAGCCCGGGTGTTCCGGGTCAGGTCGGACGGCCGCTCTTTGTGCATCAGGTCAACCAATAGCCCCTTATCTCCAGGCCGGATGGCGCTCCACTCGGGGGCATCCGACGACTTGGGCCGTACGGACCGTATGGAATCGGATCGCAGCGTCTCGGACCGTGACGCATCGGACCGTTGCGAAACGGACCGTGGCGGCGAAGCGCTAGGCGATCCGGCCCTCGGCGCCTCGATTTTTGGCGCCTTCGGCGCGGACGTCAGCCCGAGCATGCGCCCGGCCTTTTTCCTCAGCGCGGCCATCGGAAAAGACGCGCTGCGCGGGAGTGTCTTCGGTGCCGATTCCGGTGACGCAGACGTGCCGTCGGACGTTGGCGGGGCGTGGGTGGAGGTCGAGTTGGACCGGAAGATGCGTACCATGGTGGTTTCCTCGAGAACAACCTCGGGGCAGCGGTCTGTACGGTCTGCCGCATTGCCTCCGTCGGTCAGGCAACCGTACCGACCCCACCATCCGCGTGCGGGGGGCGCCTCCGAAGCCGCGACGCCCGCCACGAACCCGCCGGATCACACCATGCGCCGGATGCCAAACCGCTGTGCGCGGCGGCGCCACACCAGCCCGTAATACAACCCCTGCATCACAAACATCGTGATGAACGCCGCCGGATACGCCGCCCAGATGCCATTGGTGCCGATGTGCCGGCACAGCATCCACGCGACCGGCACCTCCACCACCGCGATCGCCAGAATTGAGATGGCGGTGGGCGCGAACACGGTGCCGCTGGCGCGCATCACCCCCGCGAACACGCTCGCCATGCCGAACACGACCGAGCTCCACAGCGAGATGTGCAGCAGGCTCTGCGTCAGGTCCATCACCGCCGCACTGCGGGTGAACAGGCCGACCACCGCGCGCGAGAACAGCAGCGCCACCACCACCAGCAGGCCGGAGATCGCCACGTTCAGCCACAGGCCGGTACGCGTGATGGCATCGAGCCGGTCCGGCTGGCCCGCGCCGATGGCCTGCGCGCCCAGGATGGATGCCGTGATGGCGATCGACATGGCCGGGAACTGCACGTAGCTGATGATCTGCGTGCCGGCGCCGTAGGCCGCGGTGGCATCCGAGCCGAAGCGGTTGACCAGCGACAGCAGCGACAGCTCGGCGATGGAGATCACCACCAGCTGCACGCCCGACGGCACGCCGATCTTCAGCACGGTCTTCAGCACCTTGGCATCGATCCGCAGGTGGCGCGCCAGCGCGGCATCGGGCGCGAGCGGATGCTGCCGGCGGCGCAGGTGGAACGCCAGCCAGGTGAGCGCGACCAGCAGCGACACGATGGTGGCGATGGCGCCGCTGGCCACGCCCATCTGCGGCAGGCCGAACCAGCCGCGGATCAGCGCGGGCGTCACCACCAGGCCGACCGACGTGGACAGCAGCAGCGTGCGCAACGGCGTGCGTGTATCGCCCACGCCGCGCAGCATGGCCGTGGACAGCAGGAAGACGAACAGGCCGGGCATCGCGTACAGCATCACGCTGGCATAGACCGCGGCATCGGGCAGGATGTCGGCCGGCGTGCCGAGCCAGCCCAGCAGCGCATGCGCGAACGGCCCGCCCAGCAGCGCCACCGCCACGCCGGCCAGCAGGCCGACCGACAGCGTGGTGCCGGCCACGGTCTTGACCGCCTCGGGCTTGTGCGCGCCCCACGCCTGCCCGATCAGCACCGATGCGCCCGCCCCCAGCCCGATAACGAAGGCGATGAAGAAGAAGACGATGGGAAAGAACGCCGACACCGCCGCCAGCGCCTGCACGCCCAGCATGTGGCCGACATAGACGTTGTTGAGCGTGCCCGACAGCGACTGCAGGATATTGGCGAGGATCAACGGCCCGAGGAATGACAGAAAGGTCCGCCACAGCGGACGGGCGGGCGGCGCCGTCATGCGACCGCCTCGTGGGCGGCGGACGGCGCATCGGCCGTCTCGAACACGCCGCGCGCCAGTTCGCGCGCGAACTCGCGCACGTCGGCCGGCCAGGGCTGGGTCAGGGCGGCAAAGCGGCCCGCGTCCGCCGCGAACAGCGCGCGCGTGGCCTCTTCGAAGCCGGGCGCGTCGCCGGCCATGGCCGACATGAAGCGGTAGGCGGCCTCCTGCGCGTTACGGCGGCGGTCCGGACCTTCGGCCGCGCGGCTGGCCGCCTCCACCAGCTTGCGCAGGGTCACGGAGGCGCCGCCGGGCTGGGCCGCAAGCCAGTCCCAGTGACGCGGCAGCAACGTGACTTCGCGGGCGGTCACGCCCAGCTTGGGGCGGCCGGGGCCGCGCGGGCGGGTGGACGGCTCGCGTGCATCGGCGTCGGCATCGGTCGCGCCATCGAGCCGGGCCGCGACCGCCTCGGCGGTATCGCGGAGGTCGAATTCCACCGGGCACGCAGTCGCATTGTCGAACACCAGGACCCGCGCCTCGGGATGCGCGTCCAGATGCAGCTTGACGGCCGTGGCCACGTCCCGGACGGAGCCGGCGGCCAGGCGATGCGAACCGGTGAACGCTGTACAAGCACGAACGGCTGCGGCATCCATGAATAGCCCTCCTGCGGGGGAAATCTCAACAGGGGCGAATTTTACCCGGATTTATTATCTCCACGTCAATATTGCCCGGGTTAAATCGGCATTCATGCAACAGCGCGCCCGGCGGCTACCTTCGGGACGGGTTGCCTGCCTGCTGCTTCGACCAGTTGTCCAATACGCCGACCACCTCCACGTGACCATGCTTGAGCGCAAGCAGCATGGCCTTGGGTAGATCGACGCGGGCGTCGGCCTGGAGCAGCGCGCTCACGCCCTCGGCGTTTCCGCGCGCCACCGCGCGCATCAGCGCGGTCTTGCCGTGGCAGTCGAACTGGTTCAGCCGGGCCTTGGGGATCAGCAGCCGGACCAGCGCCATGTGACCCGCGTCAACGGCGGCCATCAGCGCCGTGGTGCCATCCTTGGTAAAGGCATTGACATTGACGCCGGCATTGACCAGTGCTTCCGCGCACGCGAAGTGCCGGCCCCGCGTTGCCTCGATCAGCGCGGTCGACCGGTCACCCGACGTGTAGAGGTCGCGCTTCGCGCCGGCGTTGATCAGTGCCAGCACACAGCCCAGGTGCCCGCCCCTGCAGGCGGCGATCAAGGGGGTCATCGCATCGTCGTCGCCTTTGTTGGGCTTCGCCCGCAGGCTCAGCAGCATCGTCACGACACTCTCGTGGCCGTTCTCCGAGGCGGCCATTAGTGCCGTTTTGCCGCTGGCAACCTGATCGTCCAGGCTGGTCACGTGTTGCGACAGCACACCGACCGAGGCCGCATCGCCGACGCGCGCGGCGAGAAAGAATGCGGTCTCGCCCTTGGCGTTCCTCTTCCTGACGGAAGCCCCCGCCACGACCAGCGCGCCGACGGCTGACGCCTTGCCGTGCCGCGCGGCCAGCATCAGCGGCGTCTCGCGCCGGGCGTTGCGCGCATCGAGCGCCTCGCTCTTGGGCAGCAGCTCGGCCAGCAGTGTGTCAAAGCCATGCTCGGCGGCATAGTGCAGCGCGGTGTTGCCGGCCTCGTCCTCGCGGTCCACATGGTCCATCGCCGCGCAGAGCTGCTCGGCGAGCACGCGCTCGCCTTGCCGCAACGCCCGCAGCAGCGCCATCTGCTGCCCGCCTGACGACTGCTTGCGAATCGTCACCAGCGCATACGCGATCAGGAAGGCATCGTGCTTCGGCTCGGCCTCGCGATAGCGCCGCACGGCGGGGTGACTGAGATCCTCGAGCCAGCCCATGGGGTCGATGTGCTGCCGGATCAGCGTCCAGACGGCCTCTGGCTCGAGTGTCTTCAACTGGCCGGGGTCCGTCGTGTTCATCAGCGCGGCCTTGCGGACGGCAATCGGCCCATGACGCCAGGCGGACTTGTGCAGGTCGGCAATCATCAAGGGCCGGTAGCCCTTCTCGCTACCCTGACCGCGTATCTTGACGTAGAAGTCGTCGCCGCCGACATCCTTGATGCTGTGCCCATCGGGCGTCGACGCCATGCGCAGGAATTTGAAGGGCGCCAGCAGCTCGCACTGCCGCAGGTTGCGGGCGATGGTGCGGGCCAGCAGGGTCGGGTTTTCGATGACCGAATAGGGCGCGTCCTCCGTTCCCCGGCCCTGGTGCGGGTTGATCAGCACGTCGCTCGGGATGGTGCCGTAGCGCATCTCCAGCGCGGCCTCCAGCGATTTGTCGTAATCACCGTAGAACTGCCACGCCTCGTCCGCGGTCAGCGCCCGCTGGCAATAGGGCTTCAGGCGCTCGTGCACTTCGCCCAGGCAGGCTTCCGCCATCCGCCGGACCAGCGCGCCGGCGGTCACGCGCTGCCTGACGAAGGCTTGGCATGCCGCCAGATGCCGCCCGACTTCCGGCGGAACGAAACTGTCCACGCGCCCGGCCACGCCGTATTCTTCGGCCAGGTGGTTGCGGTAGCCGTTGGCGAGGTGGATCTCGTAGAGCTCGTAGTGCGCCATGCCGCGGTGCTGCTGCTGCGCGAACTCGCGGACGGCCTGATCGAGCAGCGCTTCCCAGGTCTGCCGGGCATGGTTCAAGAGGCCGTGCTGGCTCAGATGCAACGCCTGCGCGGCGATGCCCAGGTTGCTTGCCGTCCCCTCCGAGCACTCCAGCAGGCCCTTCGCCAAATCCTCCACGGCCGACACACGCACGCCCATCGGAATGGCCGGGTTGCCCACGTCCGAGCAGAACCCATCGAAGGCGACCTTGCCCTCGCCGTACATGCGGCTGATCTGCGTCGAATACATCCCCGCGTGCCCCGCCTCGATCCGCTTGCCGAACTCGCCAAGCGCATGGATCGATTCGTCACGCTTTGCCGTCCCATTGACGCGCAGGAAATCCTTCAGCTTGTCGATGCCGGCGCGATACTGCCCCGCCACCCGCTTGCCCTTGGGCGAGGCCTCGAAATCGGCCATGGACGTACCGTCCTGCTCCGACTGGTACGAAACCGCTTTTTCATTGTGGTAGGGCTCGGCCGGCGCGGAGGTGCCGGTACCGGGCCGCAGGAAATTCGGGGTGACTTTGAGCATGATGACGCGACGGTGCTGGACGGGCGAAGGGCTGAGCGACGCGCACGAACCGGCGCCGGCGCAACGGACACGCCGACGCGGTGGACGCGCAAGCACAAACGGTACGCGTTCCCCGCCCGGCACGCCGGTGCCGGCCCGAACGCGCCGAGCGTCGCCCGAACCCCCGCGCCGCGCCGGTGTGCCCGGTCGGACCGCCAATCGGCATAGGGGGCAGCCATCGTGGCTGCGCCCCTGCCACACCACCCGGCATGCGGGTCCGCACCGGGCGGTTCGAGAGGTTGAGGTTAGGCGAGGCGGGGTAGGCCCAGCCGGTCGAAGTAGGCAATATCCAGTATCCACTTCAGCGCCCCACTACTGTTGCGCCACCAGCGTCGGCTGTTCGCCGCCACCTGTCGCGCCTCCTGTGGCGTCGCGCCCAAGCCCCGCAGTTCCCGGTAGATTGTCGAACCGCGTCGCCAGTGCTTGAGCTGGATCGCTCGCAACCGATGACGCAGCCACTCGTCCAGCTTTCGCCAGACCTTGGGGGTCTGCGCCAACCGGAAGTAAGCCTTCCAGCCCTGAACATAGGGCCGCAGCCGTTCCACCACTTCCTGCAGACTCCGCCCGCCTGAGCGGCGGGTCAGTTCGCGGATACGTTGTTTGAACGTCAGCAGCGGCTTAACTGCCACTTTGCGCTTGACCACTCTCCCTGCAGCCACCCAGAAGCTGTAGCCGAGGAACTTGCGACCAAACGCGCTCGCCACCGCGCTCTTTGCCTCGTTGACCTTCAGACGCAACTTGCCGTAGAGCCGCCGCAACAGCGCCATCACCCGCTCGCCCGCCCGTCGACTGCGAACGTACACGTTCGCATCGTCGGCATAGCGCACGAAGCAATGGCCTCGGCGTTCCAACTCCTTGTCCACCTCGTCGAGCAGCACGTTAGCCATCAACGGCGACAGCGGACCGCCCTGTGGCGTACCCTCGTGCCGTTGCAGCACCACCTCGCCATCCATCAGCCCGCTGTTCAGATACGCCCGGATCAGCCGGATGACTCCGGCGTCCCCGATGCGCTTCTGTAGGCGATCAATCAGGATGTCGTGGTTGACCCGGTTAAAGAACTTCTCCAAGTCCACGTCCACCACCACTCGCCGCCCCGCCTGGATGTACGACTGCGCGGTCAGAACCGCTTCATGCGCACTCCTGCCAGGCCGGAAGCCGTAGCTGTGCTCGCTAAAGGTGGGGTCCAGAATCGGCTGCAACACCTGCAGTAGCGCCTGCTGGATCAGCCGGTCCGTCACCGTCGGGATACCGAGCTCGCGCTCGCCTCCTCCGTCCGGCTTCGGAATCATCACCCGCCGTACCGGACTGGGCCGGTACGTCCCCTTCAACAGTTGCTCGCGGATGCCGGGCCACGCCGTTGCCAGGTGATGGGCAGTCTGATCAATGTCCAGACCATCCACCCCCGCAGCCCCTTTGTTGGCCCGCACCCGCTTGAACGCCCGCTTCAGGTTCTCTCGCGTCAGCGCCGCGGCCAGCAGCGCTGACCCTGTGCTCTCCGATTCGTGTCGCGGGCCGCAGGCTTCGTCGCAGGCGGGATCGCGGCCGGCTTCACCGTCCGCTACTCCCTCCCGCCCCGCTCGCGCGGGCTTCTGACGCAATGCCTGTTGCATCGACACGGCTTCGAACACTCCCTCTCGTTCGGTCCTTCGTCAGCGGTCTCGAGCCTTCCCGGCGCCACCTCCAACTACTATTGAGAATTACATAACCCATGACATCACCACAACTCAGCCTGCTTCCAGCACGCGGCGATGATCGATGGGCGTTTCTGGCCGCTCTTGAGCTTGCGGCGGGCGGTGTGTTTGAGTTCGGCGAGGGTATCGGGACAGAAGTTGGCCAACGCGTGCCGCTTGAGCCAGGCCCACAGGTATTCGACCGGGTTGAGGTCTGGGGAATAGCTGGGCAGCAGCGCCATCTGTACGGCGCCTCGCGTACTGTCGAGGTACTCGCGCACAACGCGGCTCTTGTGCTGTGGCGCGCCGTCCCACACGATCAGCAACTTGCGCTTGAGCTGCGCACGCAGCGCCTTGAGGAACTCGATGATCTGCGCACTCTTGATCGCGCCGTCGTGCAGTCGAAACACGAAGTTCGTGCGCGTGAGGCCGGCGATGACCGAGACGTGCTTCCAGTTGAAGTGGAACTGGATGACCGGCGTGCAGCCCTTGGGCGCCCAGGTGCGCACGCGCGTGGGCCGCTCCGACAGGCCCGACTCGTCAATGAAGACGATTAGCCGTCGCTCGGCGGCACACTTTTTTTTAGCGCGGGCCAAGTCTTGCGCTTGAAGCGCTGTACCGCGTCTTCGTCGCGTTCGATGGCCCGGCGCTCAGGCTTTTGCGGGCTGAAGCCCAACGCACCCAGCAGCCGCCAGACATGCACCTCGCTGAAGGTGACGCCATACAGTCGTTCGATGAGCATGCGCACGCGCTTGAGGGTCCACAGCTCGGTGCCGAAGCCGTGCGCCAGCGCACCTTGCAGCAGTGCCACGCGCAAGCCTTCGAGCTGGCACGCATCCAGTTGGGCTGCACGACCTACGTTCATTGTCCGCAATGCGTCAATGCCGCCTTCGTTGAGCCGGGCTTTCCAGGTGTACGCGGTTTGCCGTGCCACACCCACCGCCTTCGCCGCTTCGGCCGGCGTCTTGCCCGCAAGCATCAAGCGTCCGGCACGTACCCGTTTGCGCGTCGCTTCGTCCATCTTGGTCATGAACCGATCCTCCATACACGGTGCTGACCATATAACGCGCCTACGGACGATCGGTTGTCATGATTTAGGTAAAGATCAATATGACCTCTGCTGAGACCCCGCTCCGGCTCGACGCCGTCGCCCTTTCAGGCGCTAAGCGGGGCGTCCCCAGGTAAGAACGCACTCCTTCGCTGCACAACCGCCGGATTTACGCCGCCGCCCCTTGATCACAAGAACTTCGCGGTCTTGGGCCCGCTCGTCCTGGTCGGCACCGCCTTCTATCCGGTTCGTGTTCCTCGGCTCGCAGCTTCGCTCCACGCTTCCTCCCCACGCTCGGTTACCCTCACGCAGTTGCGCTTCGCTTCGTTCGCTGTGATCAACTTACGGTGGGACTTGCACCCACAAGAGTGCGCCCATGCTGGGCGCACACAAAAAAAGGGACCGCGCCGGCGGTCCCCCTCCTGCTCCGTCCTGCCCGCGACCGCTCAGGCCGCCTGCTGCACCCGCGCCTCCACCAGCAACCGCTTGAGCTCCGGCACGCAGGAGCCGCAGTTGCCGCCCGCCTTCAGGCACGCGGTGATCTCGCCGGTCGATTGCAACCCCTTGGTGCGGATCGCGTCGCAGATGGTGTTGCGGCCCACGCCGAAGCAGGAGCACACGGTCGGGCCGGCATCGGCGCCGGCTTCGATCGGCTGGCCGAGCAGCACGCCCGCGCGATCGATGTCTTCCAGGCGGTCGTGCGCGAACAGCCCGGCCAGCCAGTTGCGTGACGGCAGGTCCGGCCGCGGCGACAGGAAGAGGCACGCTTCGATGCGATCGTCCACCACGTACACGGCGCGGTAGACGCGCGCGGTGGTGTCTTCGTATTCGAGCCAGTCGGCGTGGGGGTCGTCCACGCCCAGCAGCCGGCGCGCCCACGCGTGCGCCGAGCCGATCTGCTGGCGGCCGGCCAGTTCGTAGCGCACGAACTGGCGGCCCTGGATGCGCGTCCACCAGGTGGCTTCGCCGGCATCGAGCGCGCGGCGCGACAGCACGAAGCCGTGCCAGGCCACGTCGAACGGCTCGACCATCACCGGCGTGTGCTTGAACTCGGGCTCGCCGGAGACCGGGTCGACCACCGGATTGACCACCGCGCCCACGCGCGCGTCGGAGGCGAACTGGCCGTTCCAGTGGATCGGCACGAACACGCTGCCGCGCGCGATGCCGCCGCTCATGCGCACGCGCGCCACCACGCTGCCCCAGCGCGAGCTGACGCGCGCCAGCGCACCCTCGCGCACGCCGGCCAGCAGCGCGTCGTGCGGGTGCAGATCGACGAACGGTTCGGGCACGTGGTCGGCGAGCTTGGGGGCGCGGCCGGTGCGCGTCATGGTGTGCCACTGGTCGCGCACGCGGCCGGTGTTGAGGATGAGCGGGTAGTCGCTGTCCGGCGCGTGCACCGGCGCGCGGGCCGCGGTGGGCACGAAGCGCGCGCGGCCGTCGGCATGGGCGAAGCGGCCGTCGCTGAACAGCCGCGCCTCACCGGCCCCGCCAAGGGTGACCGGCCATTGCACCGGCGCCATGCCGTCGTAGGCGTCGGCATCCAGGCCGGTCAGGCCGCCGAGGTGGAAGGCACGGCGCACGCCCTGTGCGTCGTTGGCAAAGGCGGACAGGCGCGCGTGCTCGTCGAACACGTCGTGCGGGCCCTTGAAGTCGAAGCCGTCGTAGCCCATGCGGCGGGCCACGTCGGCGATGATGTCCCAGTCGGCGCGGGCCTCGCCCGGTGCGGGGAGGAAGGCGCGCTGGCGCGAGATGCGCCGCTCGGAGTTGGTGACGGTGCCATTCTTCTCGCCCCAGCCGAGCGCCGGCAGCACGATATCGGCCAGCAGCGTGGTGTCGGTCGCCTCGACGATGTCGGAGGCCACCACCAGCTCGCACTTGGCCAGCGCGCGGCGCACCTGGTCGGCATCGGGCAGGCTGACCACCGGGTTCGTGCCCATGATCCACACCGCCTTGACGCGGCCGGCCTCGATGGCCGAAAACAGGTCGACCGCCTTGAGGCCCACCTTGTCGGCCATGCGCGGCGCGTTCCAGAACGTCTGCACCAGCTCGCGGTGCCGCGGCTCGTGCAGCTCCAGGTGGGCGGCCAGCATGTTGGCCAGCCCGCCCACCTCGCGCCCGCCCATCGCGTTCGGCTGGCCGGTGATGGAGAACGGCCCCATGCCGGCACGCCCGATGCGGCCGGTCAGCAGGTGGCAGTTGATGATGCTGTTGACCTTGTCGGTGCCCGCCGACGACTGGTTGACGCCCTGCGAGAACGCGGTGATGGTGCGCGGCGTGTCGGCGAACCAGCCGTAGAAGGTCTGCAGGTCGTCGACCTTGAGCTTGCAGTCCCGGGCCACTTCGGCCATGTCGGCGGCATCCGCGTCGGCCGCGCGCAGGGCATCGTCCAGGCCGCTGGTGTGCAGGTCGACGAAGTCGCGGTCGACCGCGCCGCGCCGCGCCAGGAACGACAGCAGGCCGTTGAACAGCCGCACATCGGTGCCCGGCCGGATCGGCAGGTGCAGGTCGGCCAGCTCGCAGGTGGCGGTGTGGCGCGGATCGATCACCACCACCTTGACCTCCGGCCGGGCCTCCTTCACGCGCACGATGCGCTGGAACAGGATCGGGTGGCACCACGCGGTGTTGGAGCCGACCAGCACGATCAGGTCGGCCGCTTCCAAGTCGTCGTAGCAGACCGGCACCAGGTCTTCGCCGAAGGCGCGCTTGTGCCCGGCCACGGCCGACGACATGCACAGCCGCGAGTTGGTGTCGATGTTGGCGCTGCCGATGAAACCCTTCATCAGCTTGTTGGCGAGGTAGTAGTCCTCGGTCAGCAGCTGGCCGGAGACGTAGAGCGCGACGGCGTCCGGGCCGTGTTCGTCGACGATGCGGCGGAAACCCTGCGCGACGGCATCGAGCGCCGTGTCCCACGCTACGCGGCATAGCGGCGCGGGCGGCGCGGGCGGCGCGTCCGGGTCGGGCGTGCGCTCGCGCATGGCCGGATACAGCAGGCGGCCGTCCAGGCCGACGGTCTCGCCCAGCGCCGAGCCCTTGACGCACAGCCGGCCGGCGTTGGCCGGATGCGCCGGGTCGCCCGCGATGCCGACGCTGCCATCGGCTTGCGGCGTGGCCAGCACGCCGCAGCCGACGCCGCAGTACGGGCACGTGGTGCGCACGGCCTCGGTGAGCGGGTGGATGGGGATCGTCGTCATCGTCATGAGGGGGCGTACTTTATCGTTGTCAGGCAGCCTCGGCCTCGCACAGTGCGCGGCCGAACAGCAGGCGCTGGCGCATCGCCGCGATGGGTGCCTGCCGCTGGATCAGCTCGAAATACCACGGCCCATCGGCCACGTCGCCGTACAGCACCGCGCCGACGATGCGGTCGTCCTTGAGCACCAGCCGCTTGTAGACGCCCCGGCGCGGATCGCGCAGCACGATGTCTTCGGTGCCCTCGCCGCCGATGAAGTCGCCGGCCGAGTACAAGTCCACGCCGGTGACCTTCAGCTTGGTCGCCGTGGCCTGCTGCACGTAGCGGCGGTGGCCGGCGCCGGCCAGGTGCGCGGCGCACACGCGGGCCTGGTCCCAGATCGGGGCGACCAGGCCGAAGGTGGCGCTGCGGTGCTGCACGCATTCGCCCACGGCGTAGATGCGCGGGTCGTAGGTCTGCAGCGTGTCGTCCACCACGATGGCGCGTTCGCAGTGCAGGCCGGCCGAGCGCGCCAGCTCGATATTCGGGCGCACGCCGGCGGTCATCACGACCAGGTCGGCGGGGATCTCCGTGCCATCCTTGAAGCGCACGGCGGTGACGCGGTCGGTGCCGATCAGCTCGGTGGTCTGCGCGCCCAGCAGGAAGCGCAGGCCCTTGGCCTCCAGCGCGACCTTGAGCAGCGCGGCGGCGGGCTTATCGAGCTGGCGCTCCATCAGCGTGTCGCTGATGTGCACCACGGTCGCGTCCATGCCCTGCCGCATCAGGCCGTTGGCGGCCTCCAGCCCCAGCAGGCCGCCGCCGATCACCACCGCGTGCCGGTGGTTGCGCGCGGCGTCGAGCATGGTCTCCACGTCCTGGATGTCGCGAAAGGCGATCACGCCCGGCAGCATGTGCCCCGGCACCGGCAGGATGAACGGCCGCGAGCCGGTGGCCATCAGCAGCCGGTCATAGCGCACCGCCACCCCGCCGCGCGAGCGCACCGTGCGGCGCGGACGGTCGATCGCCACCACCGGGTCGCCCGCGTGCAGCGTGATGCCGTGCTCTTCGTACCATTCGCGCGTGTTGAGCATGATGTCGTCCACGCGCTTCTCGCCCGCCAGCACCGGCGACAACAGGATGCGGTTGTAGTTGCCGTGCGGCTCCTCGCCGAACACGGTGATCTCGTACAGGTCGGGCGCCAGCTTGAGCAGCTCCTCGACCGTGCGCATGCCGGCCATGCCGTTGCCGATGACGACCAGCTTGGGGCGGGCGGCGCGGCTCATTGCTGGGCGATCCAGACCTTGCCGTCTTCCACCTTGGCGGCGTAGGCCGGCACCGAGTTGGCCGGGGCTTCCAGGCACTCGCCGGTGGCCAGGTCGAAGTGCTGCTTGTAGATGGGCGACGCCACCACGATGCGCTCGCCCAGGTTGCCGACCAGGCCGCGCGAGAGCACGGCGGCGTCCGAGTTCGGGTCGTAGTTGCCGATGGCGTAGACGCGGCGCGGCGCGACGCCTGCCACGTGGAACACGGCGATTTGCGCCCCACCCACCAGCGCGCAGACGCCGGTGTTGGGCACGATGTCGTCCAGCGCGCAGATGGCGGTCCAATGATTGGCTTGCATGACGTCCTCCTGGCTCAGGCCGCTTCGGCGACCACGGGGATGCGCACCGGGCGCGTGCCGCGCCGCTCTTCGGGCGTGGCGGGGCGGATCTGGCCGCGCTCCTCGACGAACACGACGTTCGCATCCGCCGTCTCGCTGTTGACGAAATGGCGGAAGCGCTTGCGCACTTCGGGGTTGGTCACGGCGGTCTTCCATTCGTCCTGGTAGGTGTCGACCACGTGCTGCATCTCGGCTTCCAGCTCGGCGGCGAGGCCCAGCTTGTCGCCCACGACCACGTCCTTCAGGTAGTCGAGGCCGCCTTCCAGATTGTCGCGCCAGGTGCTGGTGCGCTGCAGCCGATCGGCGGTGCGCACGTAGAACATCAGGAAGCGGTCGACCAGCTTGATGAGGGTGGCCTCGTCCAGGTCGGCGGCCAGCAGTTCGGCGTGGCGGGGCTTCATGCCGCCGTTGCCGCACACGTAGAGGTTCCAGCCCTTCTCGGTGGCGATCACGCCGACATCCTTGCCCTGCGCCTCGGCGCACTCGCGCGTGCAGCCCGACACGCCGAACTTGAGCTTGTGCGGCGAGCGCAGGCCCTTGTAGCGATTCTCCAGGCGGATGGCGAGGCCGACCGAATCGCCCACGCCGTAGCGGCACCACGTCGAGCCCACGCACGACTTCACCGTGCGCAGCGACTTGCCATAGGCATGGCCCGACTCGAAGCCGGCCGCGATCAGCTCTTCCCAGATCAGCGGCAGCTGCTCCAGGCGCGCGCCGAACAGGTCGACCCGCTGGCCGCCGGTGATCTTGGTGTACAGCCCGTACTTCTTGGCGACCTGGCCGACGGCGATCAGCCCCTCCGGCGTCACCTCGCCGCCCGGCATGCGCGGCACCACGGAGTACGTGCCGTCCTTCTGGATGTTGGCGAGGAAATAGTCGTTGGAATCCTGCAGGCCGGCGTGCTCCTGCTTGAGCACGAAGTCGTTCCAGCACGACGCCAGGATGTTCGCCGCGGCGGGCTTGCAGATATCGCAGCCCATGCCGTGGCCGTGCGCCGCCAGCAGCGCCTCGAACGACTGGATGCGGCCCACGCGCACCAGGTGGTACAGCTCCTGGCGCGAGTACGGGAAGTGCTCGCAGATGTGGTTGTTGACGGCCAGGCCCTGCTTCTTCATCTCGGCCTTCATCACCTGCGTCATCAGCGGCACGCAGCCGCCGCACGAGGTGCCGGCCTTGGTGGCGTCCTTGAGCGCGCCCACACTGGTGGCGCCGGCGCACACCGCCTGGCACAGCGCGCCCTTGGAGACGTCGTTGCACGAGCAGATCTGTGCCGCGTCGGGCAGCGCATCCACGCCCAGCGCGGGGCGTGCGTTGCCGTCGGCCTGCGGCAGGATCAGGAATTCGGGCGCCTCGGGCAGCTCGATGCGGTTGAGCATCATCTGCAGCAGCGTGCCGTACTCGGACGCATCGCCCACCAGCACGCCGCCCAGCAGAAACTTGCCGTCGGACGACAGCACCAGCTTCTTGTAAATCTGCTTGCGCTCGTCGACGAACTGCACGCTGCGGCTGCCCGGCGTGCTGCCCTGCGCGTCGCCCAGGCTGGCCACGTCCACGCCCATCAGCTTGAGCTTGGTGCTCATGTCGGCGCCGTTGAAGGCGGCCGCCTCTTCTTCGGCCGCCAGGATCTGCCTGGCGGTGATGCGCGCCATCTCGTAGCCGGGCGCGACCAGGCCGTAGACCTTGCCGCCCCACAGCGCGCACTCGCCGATGGCGTAGACGTCCCGGTCGGAGGTGCGGCACTCGGAGTCGATCACGATGCCGCCGCGCTCGCCCACGGCCAGGCCGCACTGGCGCGCCAGCTCGTCGCGCGGACGGATGCCGGCCGAGAAGACGATCATGTCGGCGTCCAGGTGCGTGCCGTCGGCGAACTGCATGCGGTGCGTGCCGTCTTCGCCGTCGACGATCTCCACCGTGTTCTTCTGCGTGTGGACCGTCACGCCCAGGTCTTCGATCTTCCGGCGCAGCATGCGGCCGCCGCCGTCGTCCACCTGCATCGCCATCAGGCGGCCGGCAAACTCGACCACGTGGGTCTGCAGGTCCATGTCGCGCAGGGCCTTGGCGCATTCCAGGCCCAGCAGGCCGCCGCCGACCACCACGCCGGTCTTGGCGCGCCGGCCGCATTCGAGCATGGCTTCCAGGTCTTCGATGGTGCGGTAGACGAAGCAGTCGGTGCGGTCCTTGCCCGGAATCGACGGCACGAACGGCGACGAGCCGGTCGCCATGATCAGCTTGTCATAGGCCAGCACTTCGCCGGTGGAAGCCGTGACCTGCTTGGCCGCGCGGTCGATCGAGACCGCGCGGGCGTTGAGCCGGAGCACCACGTCGTCGCGATCGAAAAAGCCCGGCGCGACCAGCGACAGGTCTTCGGCGGTCTTGCCCGAGAAGAATTCGGACAGGTGCACGCGGTCGTAGGCGGGGCGGGGCTCTTCGCACAGCACGGTGATGTGCAGGTCGTGGCCGGGGGCGTGCAGCAAGCTCTCCAGGAACTTGTGGCCCACCATGCCGTGGCCAATGACGACGATCTTCATGGTCATGGCGAGGGACTCCTTAGACGTTGGCAGCGCCGGCTGCCAGGGTGTTGTCATACAGCGCTTGTTCGCGCGCCTTGTGTTCTGCCGTGAAGCGCACCGCGACGGCGCAGATGGCGGACAGCATCACCATCACGCCCAGCACCGACAGCGTCTGCTGCGCGTCGCCCAGCCCCTTCATCAGGAACCCAGCCGCCACCGCGCCCACGTTGCCGCCCGCGCCGATGATGCCGGCCACGCCGCCCAGCGCGCGGCGATCGATGAACGGCACCAGCGCATACGTGGCGCCGCAGGCCATGTGCGTGAACAGGCCGAAGCCCAGCATGGCCAGCACCGCCACCGATGCGGTGCCGGCGTGCGCGAAGCCCAGCAGGCCCAGGCCCTCGCCCACCATCAGTACGCACAGCAGCAGGGTGCGCGCATCCAGGCCGCGGCTGCGCGCCACCCGGTCCGACACGATGCCGCCCAGCGCGCGGGCGAACAACGCCAGCAGGCCGAAGCTGGCAGCAGCCATACCGGCGGCCGACAGCGACAGGCCGAAGTGATCGACGTAGTAGGTGGCGGCGATGTTGTGGATGAAGATCTCCACGCCGAAGCACGCGCCGTAGGTGACGAACAGCAGCCACACGCGGTAGTTGCCGGCCGCCGTGACGAAGCTGCCCCAGCCGCCCTTCTTGCCGCTCTCGATGGTCTTGCCGGCGGCGCGCAGGTCGTCGAAGTTGCCTTCGGGGCAGTCCTGCGTATAGCGCCAGTACAGCGCCGCGACGATCAGCATGGCCACACCCGGCACCACCATGGCCAGGCGCCAGCCCATGCCCTGCGTCACGCCCAGCATGACGATGGCGGTCAGCAGCAGCGGCATCGTGCCCTGCGCCACGCCGCCGCCCGCGTTGCCCCAGCCGGCCGCGGCCGCGTTGGCGGTGCCCACCACATTGGGCGCGAACATCACCGAGGTGTGGTACTGCGTGATGACGAAGCTCGCGCCGATGGCGCCGATGGCCAGGCGGAAGAACAGGAAGGCCTCGTAGCTCTGCGCCAGCGCGACGCCCAGCACGGGCACGGCACCCAGCACCAGCAGGCCGGTGTAGGTCTTGCGCGGACCGAAGCGGTCGCACAGCGGCCCGACCAGCAGCCGCACCAGGATCGTCACGGCCACCGCGGCAATATTGATATTGGCGATCTGCCCGGGCGTGAGGTGGAACTCGCCCTTGAGCACCGGCATCAGCGGCGCGCAGGCGAACCACGCGTAAAAGCACACGAAGAATGCCAGCCACGTGAGGTGGAAGGCGCGCATCTGCGGCGTGCGCAAGCTGAACAGGTCGATTCGGGTGGCTTTGCCGGTCATGTCGAATCCCGCTTCCCAAAAAATAAAAGGCGCCCGAGAACCAGGCACTGGGCCGGGTTCAGGGACGCCGTTGTCCACAGACAGGCCCCGTGTACCGGAGCCGTCTCACCACGAAGAGGCGGATCGCCGTTGATCCGCGCAAGGGTCTATGCAACAGGTGTGCCAGGGCGGCAAACCGTTGCGGCAGAAGGGTCGGCAGGTTTTCCTGCGCGGCGGATGGTGCGCTGCGGGGCGGTGCGATGCACGGTTTCGGTGCGGCGATGGACGGTTATGGTGCGATACAGCATCGCAGGCGTTGCGCCTGCCCCGCCCCCGGCATGGCCGTAGCCGTGGCCCAAGCGGCACGGCGGGAAGGCGATGCGGTGCCGCCTTCCCATCCTGCCGGATGGCCGCGTGCCGCCTCAGCGGAACACGCCGACGGCCTCCACGAGACGGGTCGCCTGCACCCGCAGGCTCTCCGCCGCCAGGGCGCTCTGCTCCACCAGCGTGGCATTCTCCTGCGTGATCTGGTCCAGGTGCGTGACGGCCTGGCTCACCTGCAGGATGCCGTCGGTCTGCTCCGCGGTCGCCAGGCTGATCTCGGCGATCATGCCCGAGACGCGCTTGACCTGGCTGACGATGTCATCCATGGTCTTGCCGGCCTCGCCAACCAGCTGCGAGCCCGACGCCACCTTGCCCACGCTGGCGCCGATCAGGTCCTTGATCTCCCGGGCCGCGCTGGCGCTGCGCTGCGCCAGCGCCCGCACCTCGCCGGCCACCACCGCGAAGCCCCGGCCCTGCTCGCCCGCACGCGCCGCCTCCACCGCCGCGTTGAGCGCCAGGATATTGGTCTGGAACGCAATGCTGTCGATCACGCCGATGATTTCGGCGATCTGGTTGGCGCTCTGCGAGATCGACTCCATCGTGGCGACCACCTCGGCCATGGCACGGCCGCCGTTGACGGCCGCCTCGGTCGCGGCGCCCGAGAGCTGGTTGGCCTCGCCCGCGGTCTCGGCGTTGCTGGCCACGGTGGCCGTCATCTGCGTCATCGAGCTGGAGGTCTGCTGCACGCTGGAGGCCGCCTGCTCGGTGCGCGCGTTGATGTCGTTGTTGTCCCGGGCGATCTCCTGACTGGCGGCCTGGACGTTGAGCACCTGCTCGCTGACGTCGTCGATCAGCCAGCGGAACATCAGGCCGAGCTGGCTGATGGTCCGCAGCGTCATGCCGATCTCGTCGACGCGGTCCATGAGCACCGCCTTCTGGCTCTCGCCCGACGCCACGCGCAGCGCTTGCTGCAGCGTCTGTTCGAGCGGCCGGGCGATCTGCGCCTGCAGCCACCACGCCCCCAGCGCCAGCGCCACCGCCTGCGCGGCGGCAAAGCCGCCGAGCGCCGCACCGGACAGGCCCGCGCCCCAGGCGACCCCCAGCGTCAGCGGCAGCAGCACCATGAACGCCAGGCGGATCCGCCAGCGCACCGGCATGACCTGGAAGACCGAGCGCCAGGCCATCAGCCCGGTCCGCACGATCAGGCCCTTGTGGAAGGTGCGGCTGCCGGCCCGGCCGGCGCGGAAATCGCGGTAGAGCGCCTCGGCCGCCGCCACCTCGTCGCGCGTGGGCTTGGTCCGCACCGACATGTAGCCGGCCGGCCGCCCGTTGCGCACCACCGGCGTGGCATTGGCGCGCACCCAATAGTGATCGCCGTTCTTGCGGCGGTTCTTGACCAGCGCGCTCCAGGGCTCGCCGCCCTTGAGCGTGGCCCACATGTCGGCAAACGCCTCGGGCGGCATGTCCGGGTGGCGCACGATATTGTGCGGCTGGCCCTCGATCTCCTCCCGGGAAAAACCGCTGACGTCGACGAACGCCGCATTCGCATAGGCAATGTAGCTCTGCGTATCGGTGGTCGACATGAGCGTCGCGTTGTCGGGAAAATCATATTCGCGCTGGGTCACGGGTTCGTTGACGCGCATCGGGGAATCTCCTTTTATGGCGCATTTTCATCCGCTCTTTCGGCAAAAACCCGTGCTTGATTAAGTCCCGCAATTCCCTTCTTTCGTAGGGTCCGGGTGAAAATAACCCAAATGAATATCTTGACCCACTCGATTTGGCGGCGAATATCGGCCCGAACACCGCTGGAAGCGCTGCCAAGCATGCACCTCGCTGCATAGAGATATAACCCGGGCAACCGGGTTATTCCGGGGCACGTTATTAATCCGTTCGAGCCATCCACGCCAATATCTGAGAATTTTTGTACCGGCCAGGTTGAAATGGCCCGCGTGCAAATTCGGCCGACCGCGCAATGGGAACGGCGACCCCGGTCGATATGCAACAGGCTTCATGCGAACTGACTGGCTCCAGCTCAGGAAGCCCCGCAGACGTGGCGAGGCCTGCCGCAGGCGAAACCATCAAGCAGCGAAGGGGGTGCCGCCCGAGCCTTCGGACGGCGTTACGCCATGCACCTGCCGACGCGCCACGGCGTGCTGCCGATCACGCGCGGCAGTGGGGTAAGCGCACCGGGCGGCGCCGATCCGATGCCGGCGCGACAGTGCGGCTGTCACGCGTCATCCGCGCGCATCCAGTTGGCCGGAATGCCGAGGAACTCCTGTTCCTGCCAGAGCGCGTGCTCCCAATACTCCTGCGCGATCCGCTCGATCAGGAATGCCTTCATGTGCCGGTCGATCGAGGTGATCCGGCCGATGGGCACCTGCGATGCGCTCGCATGGCGGATGATCTGCCGGTATCCATCGATATCTTCCAGGATGGCATGGTTGCGGGGATGCCCCCACAGGCCCTGCAGCTCGTCGAGGATGCCCGCTTGCCCCGGCGGCGGGTCGAGCATGTCCCGCACGCGTTTTCTGGCCGCCGCCATGAAGGCCGCCCGCCCCGGCACCGGGATCCGGCGCAAGACCCACTCGCCCCGCTCCGACCAGCGCGCATCGCGGATCATCGCGTTGATCAGGGAGACCGAGCCGCCCTCCAGGATCAGCGCCCGCTCCTGGGTCGCATACCGGGCCACCTTGTCGAGCAGCAGCTGATTCGCTTCCGCGGCCGAGACCACGCCGCGCGACACCTCGCGCTCGCACAGGTATTCCCGCCGCGTGCCGAGCAGTTCGGACGGCGACGGACGGCCGCTGCCCACGGCCAGCTCATGGCAGCACTGCACCCGGTCGAGCGAGAGGACGGGCGCGCCGGTGGATCGGGCCAGGCCGACGGACTGCGCGGTCTTGCCCGTGGTGGTGGCACCCCAGATCAGATAGAGGCGGACCGGCATCTCAGCACGCCCCCGGCGCGATCACGGAAATGCTCAGGCCCACGCCATCCGGCAGCTCGCGGGCATATCGGCCCAGCGCCCGGGCAACGTGGAACGCAACCTGCCGATCCCAGCCGGCCGAGAACAGCAGGCCCTCCCGGCACACGACCCCCGGCAACCTGGAATGCCACTCCACGCCGCCCCAGATGTGCGCCCGGAACGCGTCCAGCAGCTCGCGGCCGTCCCGATTCCGGTAAAACAGGCAGACATGGGAACGCTGGGACGCGTGCCGCCCGATTTTCTCGAACATCCGGGAAGACAGCGCAGTGCCGGGCACGGCCTCGGGCAGAACAATGAAGACCGCTTCCCGCTGGCAGGCCCGGCCGTCGTCGTCGTCCGGATCGCTGGCCGACTCGAAAATGATCCGCTTATCGCCGTTGCCCACGGCCAGCGTCACGGCGCCGCGCTCCAGCCGCAGCGGCGACGCCAGCAGCAGGTCGCGCACCAGCGGCGTGAATTCCAGATCGTCAAAGCCCACGGCCTCGGCCAGCGCGATCATGCCGAGCGTGTCGATGGTTTCTATCCGGTCTGCCTGGAGGCGGTCAGCCATCAAACGGTCTCCTTCCGGAATCCGAGGCGCTCGGCCGCTCATCGCCATTCGACGATGGGCGGCTTTCTATCGCGGTACCGCAATTTGCGCGGTGCCCCACCGGATTCCAGCCTCATGCACGCGTGCTGAGATTAGCAATATTGAAATGTGGATTTCATCATGCAACAGATTGCATTTTCACAACAAACCGAGCGTCGCGAATGCGGCAACCCACAATAAATCTCAAAACACGGTGGGGAGTCGGAACTTTTTTGAGGATGCGTTGCGTTGCACAACGCACCCCGGCCGGACCGGGCGCCCATGGCGGCCCGCCCGGCCCCGGATACACCCGGGACTTCAGATCGGCGTGCGGCCCAGCACCGGAATCACCTGGGCACCGAACAGGCGATAAGACGCCAGGATGGCGTCGCGGTCATCATGGTTGCCGGCGAAGAAGCCGATGATGTTGCCGGCGCCGGTCTCGCGCATCTGGTACACGATCTGCTCGGTCACGGACTGCGGCGTCCCGGCGATGGTGTCTTCGGCCAGGATGGACGGCATCTTCTCGCGAGCCGAGGCGGCCTGCTCCTGTGCCGCGGACTCGCTGTCCGCCACGAACACGCAGCGCCGCAGCGCCAGCTTGTCGGCGCAGTCGCGTGCGTCGCGCGCCGACACCGCATCGCGATAGCCGTCGAACACCGCCTTCGCCTCGCTGGCCGGCAGGAAGCCCGTGCAGGCGCCATACCCCCGCGCCGCGACCGCTCTCGCGGAGGCCACGCTGCGCACGGTGCCCCACACCGGCGGCCCCGGCTGCTGAAGCGGGCGCGGCAGCACCGGCAAGCAATCGAACGACCAGTACCGGCCCTGATGCGACAGCGTCGGCTCGGTCCAGGCCTTATCCAGAATGTCGAGCGCCTCATCGAACATGGGGCCCACGTCCTCGACGGCGACCCCCACCGCTTCGGCCTCCAGCGGGTTCGATCCGCGCGCGACGCCGATTTCGAGCCGCCCCTGGCTCAGGTGGTCGAGCATCCCCACCTTCTCCAGGAAGCGCCAGGGCTGCCACAGCGGCAGCACCCAGCCAAGCACGCCGATGCGCAGCACGGTGGTCCGGGCCGCCACCGCGGCCGCCAGCATGGACGGACAGGGGCTGACGCGCACGCCGCTGAAATGGTGCTCGCTGAAGAAGATGCCGTGGAAGCCCAGGGCCTCCGCGTCGACCCAGGTGCGCTGCCGCCAGCCGAGCTCGTGCTGGAACGTGGCGGCATCGAACAGGCCGGCGTCGGCGCTGGTCGAGACGTTCACCTGCTCGAAGATCCATGACTTGATCATGTGTGGTTTCCTTTTTTTCGTTATTGGAAGATCAATCCGCCGAAGCCATCGGTTGCCCATGCCGTGAGCGCCCGCCCTCGATGCATCGAGAGCGGGCGCTCGCATGGCTCGGCTGAATCCACCAGACGCGCGATGCCTGTGCCGCGAACGACCGGCACGAACGACGTACCGATGCGACACCGCCGCGCAGCAAACCGGTCGCCGCCGCCTGGCGACCGGATCTGCAAGCGTGCAGGCAGCAGTTTTCAAGCCGGTTGCACGGCCCGTCTGCCGACGCTGCCGAACAACGGCCAATGAGACGCTGTCATCACTTCATCATCTGGCGCCGCGATGCTACACGCGAACCCACTGATGGAGGAGAAACCACATGCGTCGTTTCGGATCGGCAGGCCTGCGTAGCCTGCTTTGCGCGCTCGCCCTCGGGCTTTCGCTCGCCAGCCCGGCACATGCGCTGGACGTCGAATACACCTCGACCAGCAAGCTCAACAACGTCACGTTGGCCGGCTCGCACAACACCTACGACAAGAAGACCGACTTCGAATACCTCTTCTACGCGCTGGACAAGGTGCAGGTCATCGAGCTCGATGTGTGGGCCGCGGCGGGCAAGTGGTATGTGTCGCACAGCAGCCCGCTGGGCAACGTCAACAACTGCCCCAAGGGCGGCGTCATCGGCGCCGACCGCAACCAGGACCTGCGCTCGTGCATCGACGGCCTGCGCACCTGGCACGACAGCCATCCGCAGCATGAGCTCGTCATCGTCAAGATGGAGCTCAAGGCGGGCCTGCTCAACTCGCCGGCCAGCCTCGACGACCTGATCGCCGACATCTCGGGCGGCGGCGCCGCAGCGCGCATTCCCGCCGCGTCGATCCTCAAGCCGTCCGACCTGATGTGCTTCAACGCGCCGTCCTGCACCAGCAACTACGCCACGCCCGAAGAGGCCGCCCGCGCCGGCAACTGGCCGACACTGGCGTCGCTGCGCGGCAAATTCATGTTCATGATGGTGCCCGGCACGGTGTCGGACAGCGGTCCGCGCACCTACGCGGCGGCGCTGCGCACTGGCCAGGCGCAGCTCGTCTTCCCGGCGGTCTTCGCCAACGCGAACACGGCCTCCGCCGACCCGCGCCTGTCGTACTACACCGGCGACGATGCGGCCAGCCGTCCGTGGAACGTGGTCTTCGACATGCAGTCGGGCGTGCTCGACGCCGGCACCGTGCCCAGCAGCGTGACCAGCTGGATGGCGCAGAACAACTTCCTCATCTTCGTCAGCGACTCGACCCCAGGTGGCGCGTCGGCGAACGTGACCACGGGCCGTGCACGCCTGCGCTCGCTGAGCCAGACCTACCGCGCCAACGTCGTCGACACGGACCAGGAAACCACCGGCATTCCGTACGCGTTCGATCGCCCCTGAGCGGGCGTGGCGGGCCGGGTCGATCCACCGATCCATAGCCCGAGCGTATGAAAACCTTCCTGCGGAAGGAATTTACATAAGCCTTGCCGGCTGCAAGAGTTGAGGGTGTGCCGCCCCGCGCGGCGCACCCTCATTTTTTTTCAGGAGCAAGACACATGCATGCGCAAGGCGAATTCGCCAACGTGCGGCTGCCGCTCGTCGTGGACGGCGCGGCACTGGACATCGCGGCCATCCACCGCCCCGGCGATCGCCCGCCGATCCTGTTCCTGCACGGCTTCGGCTCGACCAAGGAAGACTACGCCGACATCGTGCGCCACCCGGCCTTCGACGGCCGCCCGTTCGTCGCCTACGACGCGCCGGGCTGCGGCGAAACCGCCTGCGCGGACCTCTCGCGCGTCTCGATCCCCTTCCTGGTCAACACCGCCGAGGCCGTGCTCGACCACCTCGGCTGGCGAACATTTCACCTGGTCGGCCACTCCATGGGCGGGCTCACCGCACTGATGCTCGCCAGCCGATGGCCGGACCGCGTGCTGAGCTTCACCGACATCGAAGGCAACATCGCGCCGGAAGACTGCTTCCTCAGCCGGCAAATCGTCAGCTACCCCGAGGCCGACGCCGAACGCTTCTTCGATGCCTTCATCGAGCGGACCCGGCACGCGCCGGCCTACGCCAGCGCCCTGTATGCCGCGAGCCTGCGCCACAAGGTGCGCGCCGGCGCCGTGCGGGGGATTTTCGAATCGATGGTCGACCTGTCGGACAACGGCGGCCTGATGGACAGATTCCTCGGCCTGCCGTGTCCGAAGCTGTTCATGTATGGCGAGCAAAACGCGTCGCTGTCCTACCTGCGGCACATCCAGGCCCACGGCGTGGAGCTGGCGGAGATCCCGGCCTGCGGCCACTTCCCCATGTACTCCAACCCGGTCCTGATGTGGGCGCGGATCGCCCGGTTCCAGGCGGGTGCCGGTGCCGCGTAACACCGAGCGTGCCCGCAACGCCTCGCGCGGCGGGCAGCGGCGTCGGCGCAATCAGCCGGCCAGTTCAGCGATTTCGATGAGATTGAGGTCCGGGTCGCGGACGTAGACGGAGCGGATCCGCTGCGTGGCGCCGGTGCGCGCCACGGGGCTTTCGACGATGGGCCAGTTGGCCTGCGCCAGCCGTTCGATCACCGCGTCGAGCGGGATCGAGGCAATGAAGCACAGATCCAGCGCGCCCGGCACCGGCAGGTGCGCCTTGGGCTCGAACTCCTGCCCGCGCACGTGCAGATTGATCTTCTGGTTGCCGAAGCGAAAGGCGATGCGCCCCTCGCCGAAGCGTTCGAGCTGCATGCCCAGCACGCGCGTGTAGAAATCGATGGTGGCGTCGGGCTGCGTGGAGGTCAGTACCAGGTGGTCGAGGTGGTCGATCATGAGAAGGGCTTCGAGGAGCGCATCGGGTTTCGCCCGTAGCCCGACCGACCGCTGCGCAGGCCGCCGGTAACGGGCCTTCCGGACATGGCCGGCAGGCCGTGCCAGCCGGCCCGCAGATTACACCAGACCGTAGCGGTTCAGCGTGTCCTGGAGCCCCAGCAGCTCGACCATGGTCGCGCCCTGCTTGAGCCGTTCGCGCATCTCGGCCTCCTTGCGCTCGCGCGCCTCGCTCGCGCGGATCACCGCGTCGACTTCATCGGCGGCCACCACCACCAGCCCGTCGCGGTCGCCGACCATCACGTCCCCCGGCTGGATCGGCACGCCGCCGATGACCACCGGCACGTTCACCCGGCCCGGCTGATGCTTGTTGGTGCCCTTGATGCACAGGCCGCGGCAGAACACGGGAAAGCCCATCTCGATGATGCTATCGGCGTCCCGCACCGCGCCGTCGATCACGAGGCCGGCAATGCCGATCTCCTGCGCCGCGAGCGTCAGGATGTCGCCCCACGGTCCCGCATCGACGAAGCCCTTGGCGTCGACCACCAGCACATCGCCTGGGCGGGCCTTGGTCAGCGCGTAGTGGATCATCAGGTTGTCGCTCGGCCGCATGTCCACCGTCAAGGCGCGGCCCACCAGGCGGCGGGCGGGGTCGAGCGCGGCGATGCGCGGATCGATCGCGCCGCGCTGCCCCTGCGCTTCGTGAATGGTTGCCGTGCCGAAGCGCTGCAGCGCGGCAAGCGGGTCTTGGGAGAGGTGCATCGTAGACATGGCGGATACCTTGAAAAGAAGCGAGGCGCGCCCCATCCGGGCGGCCGCCTCGACAAGCCGTTGCGTGCCGGCGTCAGCGCAGCGACCGGGCAAACGTGTCGATGGCCGTGCAGGCCGTGCGCAGCGCGGTGTCGTCGATCGCATACGCGATGCGCAGATACGGCCCCAGCCCGAACGCGCTGCCGGGCACGACACCGATGCCGCGTTCATCCAGCAGCGCGTTGGACACATCCTCATCGGTGCGCAGCAGCGTGCCGTCGAGGGTCGTCTTGCCGATCAGCCCGTCGCAGGAAGCGAATGCGTAGAACGCGCCAGCCGGCGTCTCGCATCGCATGCCCGGCACCGCGTTGATCATGCCGACCACCAGGTCGCGCCGGCGCTGGAACGCGGCCCGGGAGGTGCCGATGAAGTCTTGCGGACCACGCAGCGCGGCCACGGCGGCATGCTGCGAAATGCTGCAGGCCCCCGAGGTCTGCTGGCCCTGGAGCTTCTCCATCGCCTCCAGCAGCCGGCGCGGCCCGGTGCCGAAGCCGATCCGCCAGCCGGTCATGGCGTAGGCCTTGGACACGCCGTTCATGGTCAGCACGCGCGACTGCAGCCGGGGCTCGACCTGCGCCAGCGTATGGAAGCGCGCGCCGTCGAAAATCAAGTGCTCGTAGATGTCGTCCGACAGCACCAGCACGTCCGGATGCGCCAGCAGCACCTCGGCGAGCGCGCGCAGCTCCGCCGCCGTATAGACCGCGCCGGTCGGGTTCGACGGCGAATTGAGGATCAGCCAGCGCGTGCGCGCGGACAGCGCCGCCTCCAGCGCCCCCGGCGTGAGCTTGAAGCCGGACTCGGCGCCGCACGGCACGATCACCGAACGCGCGCCGCACAGCTGCACGATCTCCGGGTAGCTCACCCAGTACGGCGCTGGGATGACGACCTCGTCCCCTTCGTTCAGCGTGGCCGCCAGCGCGTTGTAGATGACCTGCTTGCCGCCCGAGCACACGATGGTGTCCTGCCAGCCGACCGCCAGGCCGTTCTCGCCGCGAAACTTGTCCGCGACCGCCTCGCGCAGCGCGCGCAGCCCGGCCACCTGCGTGTAGCGCGTCATGCCCGCGCGGATGGCTTCGATGCCCGCCTCGCGCACATGGGCGGGCGTATCGAAATCGGGCTCGCCGGCCGACAGCGAGATCACCGTGGCGCCGCTCGCCCGCCTGGCCGCCACCCGGTCGATCACCCGGTAGGTGGCTGAAGGCTGCGCCGCGGCCAGGTGCCGGTTCAGTTCAGTGTGCCGCGACATCATTGCTCCTTGCGCTGCAGCAGGTGGTAACCGAGCGCCTCGCGGGCCTCGCGCAGCGACTTGCCGCCGGCGATATGCGCGCGGATCCCGGCTTCCACCTGCTCGATCTGCGAAGCCACCTCGGCCACCTCCGCCGCCCGCTCGCGGGGCACCACCACCACGCCGTTGGCGTCCGCGATCACGATGTCGCGGGCCACCACGCGCGCGGTGCCGATCGAGACGGTTCCGTTGACCGCCTCCACCTGCACGCGGTCCTTGCCGGTACGCATGAAGCGGCCACGGGTGAACAGCGGATACCCGTCGCCCAGCGCGCGCGACACGTCGCGGCACACGCCGTCGATCACGGTGCCGGCGATGCGGCGCTGGCCGGCGTACTGGGTCATGATGTCGCCCCACACGGTGCAGTCCGTGCGGCCGTCGTTGTCGATCACCACAACATCGCCGTCGGCAACATCGTCGATGAAATCGCCGACCGTTCCCGGCGGCGTGCTCGCGCTCACGTACTTGACGGTGAACGCCGGGCCGACGATCGGCGTGGCGTAGTGGTCGAGCGGCATGATGCCCAGGCACTGGCCGGGCAGGCCGAGCTTGTCCAGGGCGTCCGAAACGGCCGGCGTGTCCAGGCCGCGGAACAGCTGCACGAGATCCTGATCTTCCTGCTTCATGGTTCAGTCCTGCTTGGCGATGGCTTCGAATTCCTTGTCGTGCATGACGTCCTCGACGGAGCGGCCGCTGCGCACGGCCTGCACCATCGCGTCCTGGCGCCGCTGGATGCGGCCGGCCAGGTCAAGCACCGCGTCGATGCGGCCGGCCGGCACGAACACCGTGCCGCACGCATCGGCGATCACGTAGTCGTCCTGGTTGACCACCACGCCGGCCACAGTGATCGGGCACGCGGCATCCACCTGCACCACGCGATTGCGCGCGCTGACCATCGTCACGCCGCGCCCGTAGACCGGGTAGCCGATCGAGGCGCTGCCGTCGATGTCGCGGCTCATGCCGTCAATCACCGTGCCGCGGATCTGCTTGACCTGCGCCGCGTTGGCGAGGATGTCGCCCCAGCACGAGATGCCGTCGACGCCGCCCGCGATGACGAGGATGCGGTCGGTCGTGTCGATACCGGCCACCACCGGGGTGATGAGGTGCACGGTCGGGGCCGACGCGGTCTTGCGCCCGAGCTGGACCGTGCTGGCGCGGCCGACGATCTTCGGGCAGGCCCACAGCGGCCGCAGCCCCACGGTCGCACCGGGCAGGCCGAGGAAATCCAGCGCGTCCGAAATGGTGTTGGAATCGAACTGCCCGAGACGTTCGAGCGCGGAGAGTGGGAGGGTCATGGCATCCGTCCGTACTGAGATGCCGCCACTTTCCAACGCCGGCTGATATATGTAAATTCCGAATCTCGTGTGTCAACCATAGGTTCTGGATATCGAACGCCATGATCAACTTCCGACTCATCCGGCACCTCTGGCTCTTCAACGCCGTCGCCGAGGAGCGCAACTTCAGCCGCGCGGCCAAGCGCCTGGGGATGTCCCAGCCGCCGCTGACCGACCAGATCAAGGTGCTCGAGCACGCACTGAAGGTCAAGCTGTTCGAGCGTTCGCGCCGGGGCGCGCAGCTCACCCCGGCCGGGGCGGCCATCCTGCCGGCCGTGCAGAAGTTCGTGCGGCAGCTCGAGCAGCTGGAGTTCGCAGTGAAAGAGGCCGCCGCCGGCCAGAAGGGCACGCTTACCGTCGGCGCGGTCAGCACGGCGCTGCTCAATGAGCTGCCCGTGCTGCTCGACCGGCTGCGCGCGGCGCATCCCGACCTCACGGTCGCGGTGAAGGAAATCGACAGCGTCGACGCGGTCCCGATGCTCAATGCCGGCGACATCGACATCGCCTTCGCCCGGCTCGAAGGCGAGCTCGGGCCCACGATCCGCTCGCTGCCGCTGGCCGACGACCGGCTGGCGGTGGCGCTGCCGCAGGATCACCGGCTGGCCAGAGGAACGCGGATCAAGCTGTCGGCCCTGGCCGAAGAGGACTTCGTGATGTTCGCCAGGCATGTCAGCCCGGTCTACTTCGATGCGCTGACCGCCGTGTGCCTGGCGCACGGTTTCTCCCCGCGCGTGCTGCACGAGGTGCGCTCGGTCTCGTCCCAGGTGGCCTTCGTCGGCTGCGGCCAGGGGATCGCGCTGGTGCCGGCGGCCATGAAGAGCTTCGCGCCCGACAACGTCGTCGTGCGGCCGCTGACCGAGCGCATCCGCGTGGTGACGACGGCCATGGCGTGGAACAGCGCCCGCGAGAATCCGCTGATCGACCAGGTCATCGCCTGCCTGCCGCCCAGGCGCGCGAGCGAGCCGACGTCGCGGCGCGGCGCTTCCGGCGCGTGAGGCGCCCCATCGAGCCCACCGCACGGCCCACTTCCGGCCCCGGACACGCCCAGGCTCGCATTCACGCATGACCTTTCGCGGGCGGGCCTCGCGAGCGCGGCGGTGGGCTGCTAAAAACGGCACCTTTTCCAGCCGTCCCGTTCGCCATGCCGTCTCCCATCCGAAACGCACGCACCACTTCGCCCAGCTTCGACCCGCCGACTGCCGGCGATGCCAGCCGCGCGACGCCGCCACAAACCGCCGCCGCCGCCCCGACGCGCAGAACCGCGCTATCCCAGCTTGCCGGCCTGCCGTCGAGACCGAGATCGCAACCGCCGCAACTGGATCTGGCGACATCGCCCCGGGGCGGCCACACCGCAAATGAGGGCTTGGACGCCCACCAGCCTCCGCCCCAGGCGAACCCGGCAACCAACCGGCCACGCGGCCGCCTTGCCGGCAACCTGCAGCTCGACAACGGCAATCCCCTCATCACATCCCTGAACGTCCCCCTTGGGGAGGCGGCCGAAGCCGACGTTGCCGCCTCGTATGCAGGCCTCCTACGCCTGCCGTCGATCTCCCTCGACGGCCCACCGACGCGCAGACCGGCCGCCACCCCGTTCGCAGGCCTGGAGCGCTGGACAAGAGCACGGCCATTGGCACAGGAGCCGAGCGGCCTGGGCTCGGTACGCCCCCCATTTGCCTTCCCGCCCGACAGCGGCGCGGCCGCCTTGGCAGGCCACCGCCTGCGCGACTACCTGGCAATGCCCCCTCCAGACGCGATAGCCAGCGCGCTAAACAACCTGTCGCGCTTCCCCGATTCGGCCCTCGACCCATACCGGGGAAGCGCGCAGCCGGCGACTCAAGTCCTGGAAGACTGGGCAGCACGGTGTCGACTCCCTTCCGAGACCGTCGCTGCGTGGCGCCCCGTGCTCAACCAGGAAGAGAGCCGCCCATTCGTCAGCCTCCTTGCCCGGCTGGACGGCTGCGCATCGTTCAAGCCCGCGCATCGCGCCGAGTCCCTCAAGGAACTGGGCAGCATCCTGCAGCTGGCAGCGCACAACGACGCCTACCGCGCCCGGTGTTTTGACATCTGCGGCGGCGCCGACGCCAACTGCCACGACAACGTCGACGTCATCTTCGGCAACCTGCGGCTCGCCGCCAGGGATCCCTCGTACCACGGCAACGCCCAACTGCACGAGGTCCTAGGCCATCACAATGACTGCATGCCCTGGACGCTGATCGACGACTTCGTTTCGCAGCGGTTTGGGCGGGGCGACCAACTGGAGCGGGTGCTCGCCCTGCGGATACGCTTGTCCGACATTTTGCCGATCACAACGCCGGCCATGCTTTACCCCGGCGTCGCCGGCATCACCGATGCGCATGAACGCGAAGCGCGGGCCTACATCAAAGACCGTCTCGGTACGCCGGAGAACCTGCTGCGCAACCTGTCCAGAAGCCCGGCCTGGCGCCAATTCCTGGAACGGCAGCGTCCTGTCGAATTCACCGCCAATACGCTGCTGTGGGAGTCCGCGCTGCAGGACGTCATGGCCAAGCCGTCCGGCGACGGCGCCGTGGCCGATGCGCCGCGCGCCGGAAGCACGGCGGCTCCCGCTTCACGCACCGAGGCCCTGGCCCAGGCGCGCGCGATGCCCGGCATCGGCACGGGCCAGGCGTTCCAGCACAGGCAGGAAAACGCCACCGTCATGCTGGCGGAAACGATGACGCGCCAGCTTGTCACGGAAAGCGCGCCGCCCCCGGACGAAACCGGCGCCCATGCCGCGCTGCTCACGGACCCCGACTGGCTGGCCTACCTGCAGAAGGAGCATCCGGAAGACCCAGCCTTCTCATCCGCCGACATGGATGCCGGCGAGCGGCACGACCAGCTGATGCGGCTGAGCCGGCAGGAAATCGCCGACGCGCGCGGCGTGGCGCAAGCGCCCGCTGCCGCGCCGATGGACCACGGCTGAAGCGGTCTGCCTGAAGCGTTGCGTCCGTGCCTCACGGCATGGCGAACCCGAGACCGCGCCCCGGGTCCGGACATCACCCCACAGACGCAACGCGATCCGCAGTCCACACCTGGGCATCGTCCGGCGCCGGCGCCTCGGGCATCTCGCACGCGGCCCGGATCGCCTGGGCCACGTGCTCCATGAAGGCATGTACGCGGCCCGCATGGCGCAGATCCGGATGGGTCAGCAGCCACAGGTGCACCGACAGCGCTTCCGGCACATCCTCCAGCCACACCAGGCGGCGCTGCCGCGCCAGGAACTTGGGCAACACCGTCACCCCGAGGCCGCGCTCGGCGAGCCGGCGCAGGACGAGGAAGGAATCCGCCGAGGCCGCCACCCTGGCGCCGCCGATCCGTGCGCGCAACCACTCGGCGACCGCGCCCTGGCCCAGGGGGCTGTTCGGCATCAGCCAGTCGAGCGACTCCAGCGCCCGGGGCTCGCGCCCGTCGAGGTAAGCGGGCGCGGCATACAGCGCCGCGTCCAGGCGCACCAGGCGCCTGCCGACCCAGGACGGCGGCGGCGCGTCCGTGACGCGCAACATCACGTCGGCCTCGCGCCGCTCCAGGTCCAGCCGGGCATTGGTGACCTTCATCTCCACGGTGATGCCCGGATAGCGCGCCCGGAAGGCCGCCAGGATGTCGGGCATCAGGCTGTAGCCGAGCGAATCGGTGGTGGTGAAGCGGATCGTGCCGGCCAGTTCGGTCGCCTGCCCCTCGATCTCGCGCCGGGTGTCCAGCAGCGCGCGCTCGAACGCCTCCCCCATCGCGACGAAGCGTCGCCCGGATTCGGTCAGCGCATAGCCGGTCTGCAACCGATCGAACAACGGCGATCCCACCACCTGCTCGAGCGCCTGGATGCGCCGCAGCGCGGTGGCATGCGACACGCCGAGCGCCCGGGCCGCACCGGCAGCCGAGCCGCTGCGCGCGACCGCCAGCAGGTAACGCAGGTCATTCCAATCGAGAGTGTCCATTTTTGATCAGGCGATTCGCACGGATGACTATTCCCAGAATCCGGCACACCCAGCAGCATGACACGCTTTCCACCGGCCAGGAGGCGCACCGGCGCGCCGCTTGCGGACGTGCGCCGGAGCGGCATTGCAAGCGATGGCGATCCCTGCCGCCGTCGCCGCGCGCCACGCGCCTCACCTGAACCGGCCCCGAACCCTTTTCTCTCGCATGGAATGGAAATGACGATGACACACCTGCCCGCCCGACTGCTCGCCGCCCTCGCCGTGGCCGCGCTGCCCGCCTCGGCCTTCGCCGCCTGGGAGGTCGAACCCACGCACACCCACATCAGCTTCCAGGTCGGCCACCTGGGGCTGACCAAGACGCCGGGCATCTTCCGCAAGTTCGAGACCAAGCTCAACTTCGACGACAAGGACATCGAAGCGTCCAGCGTGACCATCGCCATCGACACGGCATCGGTCGATACCGCCAACGACCTGCGCGATGCCGAGCTGCGCGGCCCGACGTGGCTCGATGCCCAGGCCAACCCCAAGATCACCTTCGTCTCGACCTCCGTGCGGCACGGCGAAGGCAATCACTACGTGATCAGCGGCAACCTGACCGTGCGGGGCAAGACCCTGCCGGTCGCATTCCAGACCACGCTGACGGCGCGCACGGTCAATCCGTGGCTGCAGGTCCCCGCCATCGGCTTTGTCGGCTCCACCAAAATCAAGCGCAGCGATTTCGGCATCGCGAGCTTTCCCGCCGCGATCTCGGATGAGGTCGATCTGAACATTGCGCTGGAGCTGCTCAAGAAGCCCTGACCGGACACCCCCGCACCGCCGCCGCCGCGCGAACCGCGTGACGGCGGGCGCCGTTCCATCCCCGCCACGCCCGCTGCCGCCACGGGCCACTGTCGCGCGAGCCTGTCCCGGTCTCGCCAGGCCCATCCGACCTGCCGCGCGCTCGCCGCCGCCCTGCCCCCGCCACGGATAGCGGGCACTGGTGATTTCCCTCGCCCGCTCAAAAACATTGACACCCCAATCGATATTTCGCCTCTCAACATGCCAAAAAATCGATCTAATGTTTTTTCAATTCTGATGATAAATACCCGTTTTTCGCATTCCGGCGATGAATTACGGGCCGAAATCGTCATTTAACAGAACACCCAATTATTATGACCATCCAAATCCGAAGCATTAATCCAAAACAGGCAACGCCCGAAGACACCCGGATTCCGGCAATGCCATTGGAAGCCCGCCGAGAGACTGATCAACATCAAACAGGCCAATCCTATGGGTCGCATTACTTCAACGCCGGGGCCGCACGGCCCCGCCAGCATCGGCACATCGCCGGATGTGCAAACCTCGGGACACACCGCGCCCGCATCGCAGCCATTGCCCGTCGGCCGACGCAGCCCGCTCCAATCCGATTTGCGCACCAGGCTTGCCCAGGCACCCCGAACCTCGGCAGCCCCGCTGCCGCAGTTGAGCGCTGCGCTGCCCCCGCTCTCCGCAGAAAGGCAGACGCCGCCCCGCGAAATCGCCACGCATGGTGCCGATGAGGCCAGCAGCCCGCGCAGCGCACCCGCCGACGCAGCGCAGATCGAGCCGGCGGTCGTGCTGGACTGGGATGACTGCCTGCGCTACGAAAAAGGCGTGAACTATCAGCTGATGCACAACGCCCTGTCGATCGCCGCGCAAATGCATGCGCAGAACCTGCCCGAACTCAAAGAAGCAGTCGACCGGCTGCGCGGCCGCATGGAGCGCAAAGAACCGGCGGGCGACAGCGACCCGCTGATCATGAAAAGCCTGGAGGACTGCTCGAAGTATCTCGAGGCCCATCACATCTACCGGCGCGGCCTGGTCGACGACTTTGTCCGCAAGATGCTGCCCGACGTGGACAGCAGCAAGGCCGCAACCATCACGACTGCCGTGTACACGCAATGCGTGCGGGAATACAACCGGATGGTCACCGACCCTGACCGACGGCAAAGCCGGCCGTGCAAGGTGCCGTTCCCGGATCTCGAGATCACGCTGATGCCGGGCGCGCGCGAACTGCTGTCGGCAAACCGCGCCAAGGGATCGCCGGTGATGCTCATCAGCAACCGCGCGCACTACGAGCTGAAAAAAGAAGTGGACCACCTCGACATGCGGCAAGACTTCGACGTCGTTTCCGGTGCGCCGACGGTCACGCTCCCCCGACCCAACGCCAGTGCCGAGCCCATGCCGAAAACACTGCAAGACGAGCTGACGTCGGCACTGCGGGGCGACGACGACAAGGACGACGATGCGCTGCGCGTGGCGCTGAAAGACGCATCGGCGTATGCCCACCCCAACACGACAATGGTCACCCAGACTGACAGGAAACCCAATGCCACCCGCCTGCTCGACAGCCTGCAGCGCCTTTCGGTGCCGCCCGAAGCACCGATCGTCCTCTACGGCGATCAGTCGCGGGATATCTCGCAGGCGGCGGAGCTCGCCGAAACGGGGCGGCATATTGAAGGTGTGCTCATCGATCCGGACCACCCCGACGTCGGCCGGCAAATCGATATCAAAGGCATTCCGACGCGCGTGATCGGCAGCCTGAACGATCTGAACGATCCAAACGCGCCATAGAAGTCCGCCGCCGGCCCGAACACGAACCATGCCAAGGCCCCAGGCGAAACCGAATCGCCAAAGACGAGCCCAACCATCACGCGAGACCCGCAACACCCCGGCAGCCACGGCTGACCAGCGCCATCGCGCTCACGCGAGCCGTGCACCGCCGCAAGACGGACTGGAAATCGCGGCATTGTGGACGCCGCCGATTTCCCTGTCGATTCATGCAGCGTGTTTCAATTCAATTTGAAATCAGTGCTTAATCATCGCGCGTTTATTCCCTATCATTGGACTCCTGTTGATCAAGCATTGGAGCTCAACGAATGTCAAAATTACCATCCTTTAAAGTCATTGCAATTCTTACTTCGTTCAGCCTCGGTGCATTTCATGTCACAGCGCATGGACAAGACCTGAAGCCTTCCGCCTCCGAGCCCGTGGCTGCGGGCGCCTCGGCAACCGGGGCCAGCCTTCCGGGGACGGACGCAACATTCGATGCCTGGGTCACCGGCTTTCGCCAAAAGGCCATCGATGCGGGCATCCCTGCCGACACATTCGACTCGGCATTCAAGCAAGTGACGCCCGATCCCGAAGTCGTGGAGCTCGATCGGCAGCAGCCGGAATTCACCACCTATATCTGGGACTATCTCGACAAGCGCATCACCGCTGAGCGTATCCAGCAGGGCCAATCCTTGCTGGGCGTGCACGACGCCATGTTCCAGCGGCTGGAGCGCGACTACGGTGTCGACCGGCACATCCTGACCGCGATCTGGGCCATCGAGAGCCAGTACGGAAGCGAGATCGGCAAGCGCTACATCATCCGCTCGCTGGCCACCCTGGCGAACGATGGGCGTCGCAAGACGTATGCCGAGAACCAGTTGCTGGCCTCCCTGCAAATTCTCCAGAACGATCGGATTCCGCGCGAGCAACTGGTGGGCTCCTGGGCCGGCGCCATGGGGCAGACGCAGTTCATTCCGACCACCTATCTGGCCTACGCGGTCGATGGCGACGGCGACCAGAAGCGCGACGTCTGGAACTCCTCCGCCGATGCGCTGGCCTCGGCCGCGAACTATCTCAAGGAAGCCGGCTGGCAGCGCGGCGGCATCTGGGGACGTGAGGTCAAGGTGCCCGAGACCTTCGATTACGCCCTGGCGGACATGTCGGTCAAGAAATCCGTGGCCGAATGGCAGTGGCTGGGCGTGGTCGGCGCCTGCGATCCGCTTCCGCCGCAAATCGCCAGCCTGCAGGCCTCCATCCTCATGCCGGCCGGCTACCGTGGCCCCAAGTTCCTCGTACTGGACGGCTACCGCGCCATCCGGCGCTACAACCCCTCCACCGCCTACGCCCTGGCCGTGGCGCTGCTGGCCGACAGCTATGCCGGCAAGGGCAAGCTGGTCCAGGCCTGGCCGACCGATGATCCGGCCTTGAACAACGCCACCGACATCAAGCGGCTCCAGCAACGGCTGGCCGACAAGGGATACGACCCGGGCACGATCGACGGCCTCATCGGCGACCGCACCCAGGCCGCCATCCGCGCCTACCAGAAGGATCAGCATCTGCCGCAGGACGGTTATGCGAGCCGGTCGCTGCTGGCGCGGTTGGAGAAGTAACAGGCGGGCTCAGTGGGCCGTCCACCGAGGTGGGTCAAAGTTCTCGCACCAAGGCCCCATGCACACCCATGAGATCAAAACCTTGCTCGCACAAGGTTTTGATCTCGGCAGGCGTGCTGGCCGCACTGCCCTGTTCCACTGAGTAGATTGACGTCACGCCGCTGCTGCGGTCTATCACCTGGTGCCAGGACATTGCTGGCGGCGGTGTCATAGCCGGACTGACCTGCCCCACTCGCAGGTCCGCGTCGCTGCGCAGCCCATTGGCCTCCGCGATCTGGTACCACAGATCCGCATCCCCATACGCCGCCTGCGCGATGCCCCGCAGCGTGTCCCCCGCCCGCACCGAATACGCCCCCATCGACGCCGCCGGATACACGTTCGTGATCGGCTGATACGTCAGGTTGAACACGTTCTGGCTCGTGAAGTTCGGCTTGCCTTCCCCGGTCGTCGGCGTCACCTCGTCGACGCCCACCCCGTAGGTGCCCAGCACCTGACCATTGACCACCAGCTGCTTCAGAACATTCCCGCCCTGCTGCTTCTGCAGGACATTGCCCAGCACATCGAGCACGAACGTCCGGTCATTCTCCGTATTCGCGCTGCTCCCGCTGTTCTGGTTCGAGCCATCCACCAGGACACCCCCTGTGCTCAGGGGCTGGTTGGGGTCCCGCACGAATTGGCGATCCGTCTTGCCCGTGCCATCCCCACTGATCTGGCGCTCCGTGATCCCCGTCAGGTAACCGTTCACGTCATACGTGAAGCTCGTCTTGCCTTGCTGGCCCGGGTTGTCGCTGCGGCTGCCCGTGATGCTCAACTCCCGGTAGCCGTCCCATTTGCCCAGCTCAACCTTATAGGTCGACGTCACACCGCCGCTGTCTACAACCTGGTAGGCCAGGACGTTGCCCGCTGCGTCGTAGCCTGACGTATGTGTCACCTGCTGCGTCGTGTAAACCGGTGCGCCGGTATTGTCGCGACCGGTTTGCACCTGCTCCGAACTCACCCAGGTGAAGTCGTAGCGCTGATCGCTGCTGAACGAACCGTCCGGCTTGGTCGTGTGCAGGTTCAGCAGCCGGCCGTCGGCGTCGTAGCGCAGGACGCGCGTCTCGGCACCATTGGCATCGCCCTTTCCATCGGTCAAGGCTTTAACGTAGTCGTTCGACAGGCTTCCGTTCGAGCCACTTTGCACCAACCTCGACGCACCGTCGTACAGGCGGGTGTCCAGCAGAATGCCCTGCTCGGCCGGCAACAGATTCCAATTCGCGTCGAATGCGCCAGCCGATACCGTGGACAGCCGGTTCATGCGGTCGTACGTGTAGAACTCCGTAGTACGCCCCGCGTGTTTGACATAGCTGACGCTCGTGACGGGATTACCGGATTCGTCCGAGCCGGTGACGTTGACCTGGCGAACCACCTGCTCGCCCCACTTGGTGTCGCTGGTACGGTTCCCGTTCTTGTCGTACGTCACGATATGGCCCTGGCCACTGGTGATGTTCGCGGGGTCCGCCGCATTCATTGGCCGCGCCATCCACCAGGATCTGCCGGTTCATCGCATCATAGGCATACCAAAGCTCTTGCGTGGAGGTACTCCCGCCGGTCGTCCAGGTGGCTTTTTGATGGAGCCGATTGCCGGCTTTGTCGTAGTCGTATTGGACGCTCACCCCATCCGCGGTATCGATCCGGGCCAGGCGGCCGAGCGTGTCGTAGGCCAGGGTGTGGCTGTCGATAACACCACCGTCCGAGCCGATGGTCTCTTCTTTAGTTCGCTGCCCAGCAAGATTGTAGGAGTACCGGGTCACCCGCTTCATAGCCTCGTCGGCAATGGAGATGAGCTGCCCCGCCGCGTCATATTGATAGCTGAGCGATTGGCCACCGGGAATTTCTACGGACAGCAACTTACCATCGCTTGTGTACGAGTAATCCTGTGTTTGCCCCCCGATAAATTTGTGCCTGGTTAAGCGGGCAAATGAGGCGAATCGGCCGTATACGTCGTCGTACTCCCAGAGCTCCACGGAGCCATTCGCATCGACCGCGCCCACTTGATGGCCCCACACGTCGAACGCGGCCCGGCTTACTTCGCCCATCGGTTGGGTGGTCTCAATGACGTTGCCACGGAGGTCGTAGGTGTACCGTGTCAGCTCACCGTTGCCATTTTTTTCCCACAGCTTCCGTCCAGCCTGGTCATAAGCCATTGTCGTCGTCAGGCTCCCAACCGCTCCGGTGACGACGTTATTGTTGTCCGCCTGGTATGCGCCTACTGCCTCGCTGACGATGGCCGTGTTCCGGCCGAGATTGTCGTACACGTACCGGGTCATGTAACCCATCGCATCAGACGTCCAGGTTCGATCGCCGAACGCGTCGTAGCCATGCGCTACGACACCTCCGTCCGCATGGATCTCATCGGTGAGGTCACCGGCAGCGTCCCATGCCTGGCCATTGACATTGCCATTACCGTCCCGCACGGCGACCTGGCGGCCCAACGCATCGTAGTAAATCTGCGTGACCGGACTATCGCCGCTGATTCCGCCGCTGCCGTCCGGCTGAGTCTGGCTGACCAGCTGATTGTTGGCGTTGTATGAAAAGAGCGTGACCCACGCCGGGTTTCTGATATCGCTTTGCGCAACGACATTCCCCCAGCGGTCGTAGGTTCGATCAACCGAAGGCGTCACGAACTCCGTGCCGACCCAGCGGCCCGGCATCGTCTGCTGTACTACACGCCCCAGCAAATCCAGTTTGTTGCTGGTAGTAGGAGACAACTGCGCTGGAAATTGAGATGCATCCCGGTAGATTCGGTCAACCTGCTCGGCATCGCTGTTCCACTCCAGCTTGGCACCGCTGACGAAGTTTCCACTCGGATCGCTCGTGTCAGCGGCGCTTTCAAATTTGACTGTTTGCTGGCCAAGCAGGTTATACAAGTAAACGCGCTCTTCACCGTCCCCGGCATTGGTACGCCAAAGGTGGCCAGCCACGTCGTAATCGAAGTGAACCTGTTGCTCCGACCCGCCCGGGATGCTGCTACCCCGTAGAATCACCTCGCCAAATGCGTTGTAGACCACGCTGGTATGCACAGTGCCAACTGAGCCCGGACTCGCCAAGCCGACATCGGTTTTATCCCAATCAATTTGAGAAATAGACGCCGGGGTAATGACGTCGACCTGCCGGCCGAGCGGGTCATATTCAAAGGCGGTAAACAATGTATGGGTAATCCCGTCGTTTCCGGTCACCCCCATCCACTGCTTGGCGATATGGCCTAGCGCATCGTACGAAAAATAGTGGTTGTTGCGATTCGCGTCGGTACCTTCAACCACATTCCCACGACTGTCGTATGCGCTATAGCTGATACGATCCGCCTGGCTTGAGCCGGCCAGGGTATAACCCGATTCCGAAGCCGACGCAGCGCCCAGAGCGTGCTCGACCTTGATCACGGCATTGCCCAATGCGTCGCGAGCATAGGTCGTCAACGGCGTCAGGCGCGCCCCGCCGTTGACGCGCGTCGGCCCCGTCTGCGCCAGAACCCTGCCGAGCGCATCGTAATAGGCATAGGTGCTGTTGTTGAGCTCGTCGGTCGTGCGTGTCAGGTTGCCTACGGCATCGTAGCCGTACGTCTTCGTGAGGTTGCCCCACGTGCTAGTGCCGTCCGGTGCCGAACTGAATTCGACGTTCACCCGCGTTTCACTGATCTTGCGGTTGTTGCGGTCGTATGCCGTGGCGGTCGTACGGTCGTATCGACTCGTTGCCGGCGGCACCCAGTCGCGCACAGTCCACGCGGGCGCCGCGTTTGCGTACTCCGTCCGCTGCACCACGTTGCCGGCCGCATCGTAGGCCTGGGAGGTCACGTACCCCATGGCATCGATCGTTGCGATCTGCCGGCCGTTCCGGTCGAAATAGGATGAGGTGGTCGCCCAGGTATTTGTGCGCTGGTCGACGAATTGCGCACTCTGGACAACGTCGCCAAATGCATCGTAGGTATTTTGCTTGATGGCGGAGGCCCGGTATCCAAGCCCGTCGCCGGTGCTCACCCAGCTTGCCGGCTGGGTGACCTTGGTCACTCGGCCGAGCCGGTCATACTCCATCGTCACCGTCCGATCTACTGGATCGGTGTACATGTCCCCTATCGCCTCAAAATAGCCGGGAACACGAGAATACTGATTCTGCAGTTGTTGGTGATAGGCAGTGTTGTAGGTCGACAAGGCCGCGGCAACTTGCGCAGAACTGGGCGCAGCCTCGATGGGCTGTGCAAGGGCTGCCGGCATCGCGTAGCGGGTCAGTGCGGTGACGTCACCAAACGTATCGCGCTGGTATCCCGTAACAAAACCGAGTGCGTCGATCTCATACGACACCCGGCCAAGCGCATCGTACGTCTTGTAGCTGATACTCCCCGCCGCATCGATGTTTGCGACGGCATCGCCGAACGCGTCATAGACGACCTGCGTCGTCAGTTGCTTCACGTCCTCGATACGGACGGCGCCATCCTTTCCGCCGGCGACATAACTTGCGCCGTTGTTCGGCAGATCATCGAAACGCTTATCGTCCCAGCCGAGCTGGTAAGGATGGTAAACACCCACCGGTGAGTAGAGGGTCTGAACCTGTCTTCCGAGCGCATCGTAGCGATATTGGGTCGTCCGCTCCTCGGGACGCCCGGCGGCTTCCGTGCGGCTGACCAGGTTCCCAAGGGCGTCGTAGGCCAGCCGCGTAATGACGGGCGCGGTGCCCGAGTTGCCGGCATCGACGACCAAGCCGCCGTCGCCCCCCGCCTTGACTGCGACGGCAGACACGGGGGGCGAAACCTCTGCTACCAGACGGCCGGTTGCGTCGTACTGATAGGTCCAGGTCGCGCCGTTCTTGTTCGTGTAGGACAACTTGTCCCCCACGCCATTCCACGTGTAGGTCTCCGTTGCCCCCATCGGATCCGTGCTGCTGATCAGGTGCCCGGCGGCATCGTAGATGAAGGTATTCGTACGATCCGTTACGGGGTCAATCGAAACCAGGCTGGCGACGGCACTGCCCTTGCCGATCAGATCGATCGAAATGGGGTGTGCGTATGCTGTCGTGCCGACAATCCGGCCCGCCCCGTCGTATTGGGTCTGTTGCACAAAGCCGAGCGCATCGATCGCGTAGATCTGACGCCCCGCCGTATCGAAGACACGGTGCGTGACGCGATCATGCAGGGCATCCGGCGCGAGCCGTGCGGACACGGTTTTCGTATCCAGCACCGCGTCCAATCCGCCGGTCTGGATCGGGTTGGCATAGGCAATCGTCGCCACGACATTGCCGTCCGCGTCGTAGCGCGTTTCAACCACGCCGCCCTGAGCGTCGATGCTCAGGGCCAGGCGGTTGGCCGCATCGTAAGCGAAGCGCGTAACCCGGTCGCCGTCCGCCACCTGAAGGACGGCCGACGCGATTGAAGCTTCGGACCGCGGCGCATCGGACGAGGTTGGTGCCGCGATGGCGCTGCTGTATGCAACACGTTTTGCCACGTTGCCGTTCGCGTCGTAGACGATATGCGTGACGCCACCCATGGCATCGACCTGCCACGTCAGGCGGTTGGCGCTGTCATAGGCCATCAGCGTGACGCGGTCGCTCGCGCTGGCGGCCACGCTGCCCGGCGAAGCACCGCTGTCGATACGGTTCGCATAGGCGACCTGCTTGACCAGGTTGCCGTTGGCGTCGTAGCTGCGCTGCACGACCGCGCCCGTGCCGTCGGCGCTCCAGGTCAGCCGGTTGCCGGCATCGTAGACGTTGCGCACATGCGCATCGCGCGAGGCATCCGCCACCAATGCCGCAGCGGCGGCCAACGCCGCCTCCGTGGCCGGCGTACCGGCAGCAATCGCGTTCGCGTACGCAACACGGTCAACCACGTTGCCGTTGGCATCGTAGGTGTAGCGGACCACACCGCCGGCCCCGTCCACCGTGTAGTGCAGCCGGCCGTCCGCATCATAGACCCGGCTCTGCGCGCTATCGTGAGCGGGGTCCGCGATGATGCGGCTGGCCACGCCGGCCAGAGTGGGCGCATCGCCTAGCCCTGCCAGGCTGATCCGGTTCGCGTAGGCGGTGGTGGCCGTCAGCCGGCCCTGCGCGTCATAGCTGTTCTGCTGCACATCCCCAGCCCCATCGATCGTGTAGACGAGGCGGTTGTCGGCATCGTAGACATAGCGCGTGGTGTTGCCCTTGCCGTCGGTGGCCGCCACCATGTTGCCGGCGGCATCGTAGGCATAGCGCTGCGTGAGACCGAGGCCTTTCGGATCGACGTGCGACTCCACCCGCCGGCCCAGCGCGTCGTACACGTACTGGGTGGTGATGCCCTTCGGGTCCGTGACGCTCAGCACGTGGCCGCTGTGGTCGTAGGTGTAGGTCGTCGTGAGGTTCAGCCCGCTCGGATCGACCGTCTGGCTCACCACCTGCCCCATCAGGTCATAAGCGGTCAGGGTCACCGTGCCGTTTGCATCGGTCGTGCTGATGCGCTCGCCCTTGGCGTCGTACTGGTAGCGCGTCACCAGGTTCAGGCCCGCCGGATTGACGCTGCGGCTCAGCAACCGGTTGGCCGCGTCGTAGGTGTAGTCGACCTTGTTGCCGTTGGCATCGATCGTCTCGATGAGACGCCCCGCCTGGTCGTACCGGCTGCTGCTCTGCCCCATGGACGACGCGGTGCCGACCAGATTGCCGTCGGCATCGTAGCTGTAGACGGTCGTGTTGCCGTTGCCGTCGGTCACGCTATGCGTCTGGCCTTCGGCGTTATGCACCGTGGTCACGGACACGCCTTCGGGCGTCGTCACCGTCAGGCTGCGGTTGGCCGTGCTGTAGCTGTAGTGCGTGGTGTTGCCCAGCGCATCCGTCTGGCTCAGCACCCGGCCGAACGCGTCATAGCTGCTGCTGCGCTTTGCGCTGGTGGGGTCCTGTGTCTGTACGACGCGCCCGAGGCGGTCGAACGATTGCGTGCTGACATGGCCGTTGCCGTCAACGGACTCGACCAACCGCCCGAAGGCATCGTACCGGTGGCGCGTGACGACGTTCGCGCCACCGGCGTCCGATGCCACCCCGGTCTGCAATCCGCGGCGGTCGTAGCTGCGCGTGGTGGTCACGCTGTGCGTGCCGTCGATCGACTGGGTGCTGCCGATCAGCTCGCCGAAGGCATCGTAACGAGCGGTGGTGACCCCGCCGTTGGCGTCCGTGGTCGACACCAGCTCATTGACGGCGTTGTAGGTGTACTGCGTGGTGCTGTTGCTCCCCGCGCCGGCCTTCCTGGCGGCCGCGAATGCCTTCTCGGTCGGCCGGCTCTTGCCGCCGCCGGTCAGCACGCCACCCTGCAGCAAACCGGCCAGCACGTCAGCCGCCAGGCGCACGCCATAGCGGGTACTGCTGCTCAGGTTGCCGAACGCGTCGTACTGGTGCTCCTGCACCTCGCCCGCGGCGTTGACCGTGTAGCGCAGGCGGCCATCCTGGTCGTAGTAGAACAGGCTGCGGTTGCCATTGGGGTCCGTCGCGCTGATGCGGCGGCCGGCATCGTCGTAGCTGTACTGGGTCGCGTATTGCTTCCAGATGGCGTCCAGTTGCTCGGGCGTCTCGCTGCCCGTGATGAGCGCGGCGCCTTCGGCCGACAACTGGGCTGTCACCCGGTCCAGCGCGTCGTAGCGCACCAGGGCTGTGCGCTGATCCGCCGATCCGGCCGCGGTCACGGTGCCGACCACCTTGCCGACGCTGTTGTAGGTGTACTGCGAGACCGTGCCTTCTGCGTTCGTCTGCGACTTCAGCCGGTTCAGCGCATCCCACGTGTTCAGGCTGACGTGATCTTCCACGCTGCGGGCCGGACGCAGGGCGTCCAGGGTCGAGTCCACGCCCGCCGGAGCGTTGGCCCGGTTTGCGTAGCGGATGCTCTGGGTCAGGTTACCGTTTGCGTCGTAGGCCGATTCGGTCAGGTAGCCTTCGCCGTCCACGTGCCCGACCGGGCGGCCTTGGCCGTCGTAGTAGTAGAAGTCCTGGATGTCCGCGGCGTCGCTGGCCGGCAGCAGGCCGGTCAGGGAATCGGTGCCGGACGCCGTCGCGATGGCCGTGCGCAGTGCCGCCAGACCGGATGTCGCGTCATAGCCGGCCACCGGCTGCGCGTAGGCAATGCTCTGGATGCGCTGCCCTGCCGCGTTGTAGCGATACTCGGTCAGGAAACCCGCGCCGTCGATCGTGGCGCGCAGCAGGCCATCCTTGTCGTACAGGCGGTTGACGGTGCGGTCGTCCGGGGTGCCGGCCTGCGCCGACAGCGCCTGCGCGACCGCAGCGGGATCGCTCAGCAGGGCGGTATCGAGGCGCGTGGCCAGTTGCGTGACCGAGGTCACTCGCGAGGCCCCGTCGTACTGCGTGTGGACGACGTCCCCTTCCGCATTGACCTGCCATGTGAGCCGGCCGGCTGCGTCGTACAGGGTCACGCTGACCTGATCGGACGGCGAACTGGCGGGCAGTGCCATTGCCGGCGACGCCGAACCGGATCGGATGCGCGCTGTCAGCAATGCCAATTGCGCAAAGGTCAGCAGCTTCGCGTGGCAAATCGTCTGAACCCGCTGTCCGCGGTCGTTGTAGACGTACGAGGTCACCTGTCCGTGACCGTCCACCTGGACTTGCAGGTTGCCCGCGGCATCGTAGAGATAAGACTGCTCGACCCCGGTGGGGTCTCTGCTCAAAACCAGTCGGCCAAGGTCGTCATAAGTGTTCTGTGTAAACGGATTAGAAGTTGAGGCGTTGAGCATGCAGGCAATCCGATGAGGTCTGCATACCGATGCGATGCGTGGTCGAGTTGAGCGAAGTGGAGAAGCTGACGTTGGAGCAATTGAGCCTGAATCACCGGCACCGCGACATCCGCACGCGCGCAGCGGGGATGGTCATGCTCGGCGACGGTTTGTCGGCCCCCAAGGTCGCGGGCCGGTTGGGCGTTAGCGTGCAGTCGCCCTACAACTGGGTGCGTGCCTGGAACGAATACGGCGTGTGCGGCTTGTTGAGCGGTCACGGCGGCGGCCGCCCCAGGTCGCTGCCCGAGAACATGGTCGCCACGGCGGTCGACGCTGCGCGCGCCGAATCTCTGACACTGGCGCAGATCGCGCAGCGCGTGCAGGAAGTTCATGGGCAACCGCTGCCATGTCAGATCGAGACACTGGGCGCGGCGCTCAAGCGCGAAGGCTTCTCTTTCAAGCGCAACCGCTACTCGCTCAAAAAAAACGGTGCGAAGAGGAGTTCGCTGTGAAAGCAGACGTGCTCGGCAAGCTCCAGCAGGCCGCGCGCGACCAGGCCATCCGGCTCCTCTATCTCGATGAGGCTGGCTTTGCAGCTTCGCCCGTTGTGCAGCGCGCATGGTCACCACGAGGGCTGCCCCATTGTGTTGAACCGCACAGCCACTGCCGACGTTCTGTGCTCGGTGCGTTCGACTACGGGCAGAACAGCCTGATTCACGCCGCGCATGCGCACAGCATCAAAGGCCCCGATGTCGAGCAGTTTCTCGATGCGCTGATTCGGCAAGACGACAGCCGACCCACCATCATCGTCCTCGACAACGCAGCCATTCATCACAGCATCAGCGAGGAAACCCGCGACCGCTGGTTCAGGGAACACAAAGCGCTCCTGTTCTTTCTGCCGCCCTACAGCCCCGAACTGAACATGATCGAGATCGTCTGGAAGCACTTCAAATATCACTGGCGTCGCTTCGTCAACTGGACACGCGACACCATCGACGCTGAACTAGCCGAACTCCTATCCGGCTACGGCTCCAAATTTCAAATCAATTTTTCGTGAACACTTAGTAGTACCGGGTCTGCACCTGCCCGCCCAGAACGGTCCAGGACAGTTGCCCGTCAATGTCATAGACGCGCCTCTCAACGCGACCGTCGCTCAGCGTATGACTGACGGTGCTGCCCGCATCGTCATACTGGTTGAGCGTCATGTTGCCGGCAGCGTCGGTGCTGCTCAGCAGGCGGTTCAGACCGTCATAGGTGTAGCTGGTCTGATTGCCGTTTGCGTCAACGCTGAGCAGCAGATTGCCCGCGGCATCGTAGGTGAAGCGCTGCCCGGACTGGCTGCCGTCGGCCACGCCCTGGCCGGTCGCGTCGACACGTGCGAAGCTCACCGTGGCAACCAACTGCCCACGGAGGTTGTATTGATAATCCGTGCGCGTCGTCTGTTGCGCATCCTGCGAAGATGCCCAGGCGGCCATGTCCTGCAACGCGGGAGCTTGTCCGGCATCCAGGCCGGAGACGTCGAAGGTATGCGCCGGGTACTCGACCTGACTGGTCTTCTGACCGTAGGCGTCGTAGCGATACTCGACCACCCGACCTTCCGGGCTGACGGTGAAGCGCAGATTCTCGTTGCTGTCGTAGACGTAGCGCGTGGTCAGGGGCTCGGCGGCAGCTTGCCCTGCGGTGGCGGGTTGCTGGTACAGCGTGCTGGTGACGAGCCGGTTCTTCGCGTCGTAGTGCTTCTCGACCCGATTGCCGAGGCTGTCCGTCCGGGTCAGCAGATTCCCGTTCGCATCGAACGTCGATTGGACCTGATTGCCCGTTGCATCCGTCGTTTGAATCAGATTGCCCGCGCTGTCGTAGGTGTACTGCACGTGCTGCGCGATGCCGCCTACCTGCGGTCCGACAATGTCCGTCAACCGATGATCGGCATCGTACGTGTAGACATTCTGATTGCCGTAGGGATCGGTGACCGTCGTCTTGTGGTTGGCCGGGTCGTAGCTGAAGCTGATCGTTCGCCCCACCCAGTCCGCCACGCTGGCCACTTCCCAGCGGCCATCGACCATCGTATAGGTGAAACTCTGCTGCGAGCCATCCGACTGCGTGACGCTCGAGATCAGGTTGGTGTCGTCAACGTAGCTGTAGCGGGTGGCGTAGACATTGCCATCGTCGGTGCTGTTGTCCGACGGGCTCAGATCCACGATCACCTGTTCCAGCCGGTTCAGGCTGTCGTAGGTGTATGACGTGCGGCTATACAGCGTACCGTCCGCCATCGCCACCTCTTCCTGCGACAGGCTGTTCCCCTGGTACGTGAACCGCACGCTTTCACCGCTCGCATCGGTGATGCTGGTCAGCAGGTCGCCCGTATAAGCGTAGGTCGTTGTGTTGCCATTCGGATCGCCGGCCGAAGTCATGCGCCACTGATTGCCATTGGCGGTGTACGTCTCGGTGTTCTGCGTGCTGGACTGCGTCCACGTCCATGCGTCGCCGGCCGCATCGTAGGACAGGGAATCGAACTGACCACTGCCCGTTGCCGCCAGATAGCGCTGGCTCGCGGCGTCGTAGCTGTACGTGAGCACGGAGCCGTCGGCCCCAACGCGTTGAATCGAACTGCCGGCCTGGTTGAGCACCCCGCTCTGGTTGATCAGGCGATGATAGCCATTGCGCCACCAGGCATCGCCGTTCTGGTTGTCGTACGTTCCCTGGCTGTTGTAGGTCCGCACGACGCCGATGCCGCTGCCCCGGCTCGCCAGGAAATCGTCCTGCCCCTGCAGCACCAGATTGCCGGTGGCAACGTTCACGTATGCCTGCTGGTTGGCATTCCCCTGGCGCGCCCCACCGAGCACGCCTCGCTGCCCTACGCCCGCAAGGCTGTTACCGGTCAACCCGGAGAAATTGCCGCTGATGATGCCAACCATGGTGTCGCCGTCCTGTCAAGTTTTGCGCTGGCCGGACACCTACCCCGGCTGGTCCACCAGCATCGCGTTCTGTTGCTCTTGACCAAGTTATCCAACGATCACATAAAAAGTTTAGGGATCAGCAGAAATTGAAGGCCCCTAAACTTTCACGCCGCACTGTGGATAAGTTGGAGAAAGGGCGAGACATGGTCCGTTGCCGCGCAACGAGGACGCAGCACGCATAGATGAGGATTGCCGCCTTTTTCGAAGGTGCATGGGATCCACGCCATCAGCGGAAACCTGAAGGATTCGCTGCCAGTGCTGGCCCAACTCAAACGCAAGCAGCCCCTACAGCTGCTCCGGGTTGTGGGCCACGGAGAGGTGGAGCCCCGGCGCCCGCAAGCCGCCTTCCGCAGGGCATTGATTTGGGTAATTCCCACCCAAACCGGGCCAGAGTCACCCTGGTCCGACGATGAAACACTGTCCTGAGTGTTCCGCACCGTCCTCCACAAGACGCGCGCCCCGCCCCTCAAGCCCCATCCCCGCGACAGCGCGACGCATTTTCCCGACGGTGCCCGCGCACTAGACTTTCAGAAATTCCTAAAAATTGAGAAAGATCAAACAATGCAGCTTTCCCCCTTGAAGCAGCGCTTCGTGCTGCATTTCGGCGAGATGGGCAGCCGCTGGGGCATCAACCGCACGGTCGGACAGATCTATGCGCTGCTCTATGCCTCACGCGAGCCCATCAACGCGGACGAGATCGCCGAGGCGCTGGGCTTTTCGCGCTCCAATGTCAGCATCGGCCTCAAAGAGCTGGAGTCGTGGAAGCTGGTCCGGCTGACCCACAAGCCGGGCGACCGCCGCGAATACTTCTCCGCACCAGACGACATCTGGACCATCTTCCGCACGCTGGCCGAGGAGCGCCGCAAGCGCGAGATCGATCCCACGCTGTCCCTGCTGCGCGACGTGATGCTCGAATCCCCGGGCGACCCCGACGACCGCCACGCCCAGGCGCGCATGAAAGAGATGTACCGGCTCATCACGCTCGTCACCACCTGGTTCGACGATGTGCAGAAGCTCGATGCCGACGCCCTGCAGCAGCTGATGAAGATGGGCGCCAAGGTGCAGAAGCTGCTGGACATGAAGAACAAGCTTGCCGTGGTGGTTGGCGGCAAATCGAAGTAGTCACGCCCCCGAGAACACAGCCATGTCCCTCGATCCCGTTGTGCTGGCGCGCATCCAGTTCGGCGCCAATATCACCTTCCATATCCTCTTTCCGACCATCAGCATCGCGCTGGCCTGGGTGCTGCTGTTCTTCAAGCTGCGCTACCGCAAGACCGGCGACGCGGCGTGGATGACCGCGTACCGCCTGTGGGTGAAGGTCTTCGCGCTGACCTTCGCGCTGGGCGTGGTCTCGGGCGTGACGATGAGCTTCCAGTTCGGCACCAACTGGCCGGGCTACATGAACACCGTCGGCAACATCGCCGGGCCGCTGCTGGCCTACGAGGTGCTGACGGCGTTCTTCCTGGAGGCGAGCTTCCTCGGCATCATGCTGTTCGGCACCGGCCGCGTGAGCGAGCGCATCCACACCTTCGCCACCTTCCTGGTCGCGCTGGGCACCGCCATCTCGGTGTTCTGGATCATCGCGCTGAACTCGTGGATGCAAACGCCGACGGGCTACGTGATGATCGACGGCCGCGCGCATCCGGCCAGTTGGCTGGCGATCATCTTCAACCCGTCGTTCCCGTATCGCTTCACGCATATGCTGCTGGCCTCGGGGCTGACGGTGGCGTTCCTGCTGGCGGGGCTGTCGGCCTACCGCTGGCTGCGGCAGGACCGGGGCGCCGACGTGCGCGCCACGCTCAAGACCGGCGTGGTGCTGGCGGCCGCGCTGATCCCCCTGCAGATCGCCGCCGGCGATGCCCACGGCCTGAACACGCTGGAGCACCAGCCCGCCAAGCTGGCCGCGATGGAAGGCATCTGGCAGACCGGGCGCGGCGTGCCGGCGGTGCTGTTCGGCATCCCCGACGAGACCACGCGCAGCAACCGCTTCGAGATCGCCGTGCCCGGGCTGGCGTCGCTGTACCTGCGGCACGCGCTCGACGGCGAGGTGACGGGGCTCGACGCGTTCGACCGGCACCCGCCCGTGCGACCGGTGTTCTTCGCCTTCCGCCTGATGGTGGGCGTGGGCCTGCTGATGCTGGCGGTGTCGTGGACCAGCGCCTGGCGCCTGCGCCGCAACGGCGAGCTGCCGCGCTGGCTGGCCCGCGCGCTGGTCGCCATGACGTTCTCCGGCTGGGTGGCCGTGGTCGCCGGCTGGTACGTCACGGAAATCGGCCGCCAGCCCTGGCTGGTCTACGGCGTGCTGACCACCGCGCAGGCCGCCTCCACCGTGCCGGCCACGATGATCGGCAGCACGCTGGCGATGTACCTCGCGCTGTACGCCTTCCTGATCGCCTCGTATGTCGCCGTGGTGTTCTACCTGGCGCGCAAGGCCGGGGGCGCCATCGACCCCACCGACGCGGATGCCGTCGGCTCGCCCGCCATCGAAACGCCCGCCCCGCTGCTCGCCACCCCCGCCCGGAGCCAAGCATGAACGCCATTCCCGACCTCACCCAACCCGCCGGCTGGCTGCCGGTGGTGTTCATGGCCCTGATGGGCATCGCCGTGCTCGCCTACGTGGTCCTGGACGGCTACGACCTCGGCGTCGGCATCCTGCTGCGCCGCGCCGACGACGCCGAGAAAGACACCATGATCGCCTCCATCGGCCCCTTCTGGGATGCCAACGAAACCTGGCTGGTGCTCGGCGTCGGCCTGCTGCTGGTGGCGTTTCCGGCGGCGCACGGAGCGATCCTCGGCGCGCTCTATTTCCCGGTGGCGCTGATGCTGTTCGGGTTGATCCTGCGCGGGGTGGCGTTCGACTTCCGCGTCAAGGCACGCGCGCACCACAAGCCGTGGTGGAACCGCGCGTTCTACGCGGGCTCGGTCCTCGCCACCGTGTCGCAGGGCGTGATGCTGGGGTTTTACATCACCGGCTTCCGGTACAGCCCGATCAACGTCGTCTTCGCGTTCTGCACGGCGGCCGGGCTGACCGCCGGCTACCTGCTGCTGGGGGCTACCTGGCTCATCATGAAGACCGAAGGCGCGCTGCAGCTGCGCGCGGTGCAGTGGGCACGCGGCAGCCTGTGGTTCACGGCGCTGGGCGTGGCGGCCGTATCGCTGGCCACGCCGTGGGTCAGCGCACGCGTGTTCGACAAGTGGTTCGCGCTGCCGAACCTGATCCTGCTGGCGCCGGTGCCGCTGGTAACGGTGGCGCTGTTCGGCCTGATCGACTGGGTGCTGCGTCGCCTGCCGCAGCAGATCGGCAACGGCGACGAGCATCTGGTCTGGGCGCCCTTCGCCGGCACCGCGGCGATCTTCCTGCTGGCATTCAACGGCCTCGCCTACAGCCTGTTCCCCTACCTCGTGGTGGACCGGCTCGACATCTGGCAGGCGGCCAGCGCGCCGGAGTCGCTGCAGTTCATGCTGGTGGGCGTGGTAATCGTGCTGCCGACCATCGTTGCGTACACCATCTACGCCTACAAGGTGTTCCACGGCAAGGCGACCGAGCTGCGCTACTACTGAGCCGCCCGCCGCAGTTCCGCCAGCAGCGCCTCGCCGGCCCAGGCGGGGCGAGGGGCGCTGCGCTCGGCGTCGTGCACGAGCGCACACAGCCTGGCGTTGACCGGCGCCACGCGGCCCAGCCGCCCGGCCAGCCGCACCACCTCGCCGTTGATCCAGTCGACCTCCGTGGCGCGGCCGGCCGCCAGATCGTCCGACATCGACGAGCGCGCCAGCGGATCGATCGCCAGCATCCGGCCGCCCACCCTGGCGAACAGGCCGTCCGGCAGCGCCAGCAGGCGGGGGATCCACGCCGCGGGCAACGGCGTCAGCTTCGCGGCGCGGAGCCCGGCCGCCGCCAGCAGGCCGAGCGCCTCGGACTGCGCCATCGCCAGGCAGCGCCGGTAGGCCCGCTGCGACAGTTCCGCCTTCAGCGGCAGGTTCGCCAACGCATTGATGGCGTTGTTGAGGTTGAATAGCAGCTTGGCCCACTGCACCGGCCGCATGTCGGCATGCCGGATCAGCGGCAGGCAGGCCCGCGCGAAAGCGCCGACGAACGGCTGCAACCCGGGTGCGGACCGGACCTCCAGCGCACCGCCCGATCCCTGGTGGAACGCACCGGGCCCGCGGCTCACCACGTTGAACGGCACCATGCCCTCCAGCACCGTGTGCCGCGGCAGCGCGGCGCGCAACACATCGGCATTGCCCAGGCCGTTCTGGAAACTGATCACGACGGCATCGGGCTTGAGCACCGATGCCAATGCATCAGCCGCCTGCGCCGTGCCGGCCGACTTGACCGTCACCAGCACCAGATCCGCCCACGCCGCCGCCGAGGCGTCGGCCGAGAAACGGATATGCGACGCCTCGACCCGCCAGCGCCGGCCCTGATAGTCCGACAATGCCAGTCCATGCGCGCGCAGTTCGTCGCCCACGCGGGCACGGCCGACGAACGCGACATCGCAGCCCGCGGCCAGCAGCCGGCCGCCGAGGTAGCAGCCGATGGCGCCGGCGCCATAGATGCAGAGATTCGCCATGCGGTGCTCCGGAGACAGAAACAATCACGGACGCAAGCCTAACCGGCAATCGACCGGCAACACTGTCAGGCACCGGTCAATCGGCCCTACCATACGGCCCTCCGTCCGCCGACCGACATGCAACAGATCCTGCTCTACGCCGATTCGCTCTATGTTGCGGAGGTCGAATACAGGCGCACGGTGGTCGGGCTGAGTGCACTTGAACTAGCCCACGAAACGCGGTGCAGAGAGAAGGTGCCGGAGTGGAGACCCGCAGAAAACGCGAATCTTGAGACTGACCTGCTGCAACATCGAACAGACTTGGAAAAGCAGCGACGGAAGCAAGCCCTACGCAATCTGGAAATGGTGCGGCACTTTGAGACAAGTGCTAAACCCCTTGCGGAGGCTGATGCGCCGACGTCGGGTCCCGAGATGCAATCACCCACAGTGACATCGTGGGCGCAATTTCTGTCGATGCTATACCGGCACAACATCGACAGACACCCGGTTAACGCTGTACTGCGTCACAGTTCCCACTGCAGCCTTATCGGGGTCAAACAGCGCCAAGTTCATGCCGCTACTGACAGAGCTTCGGTACACAACGCCGTCGTAGCCGCTCTTCTTTATGAACTCGCAGAGATATTGGCTTGGGATGTAGTCAATCGCGGCACTTCTGGGGAGCACAGGGCGGGTGAGCTCGTCGCCAAGTCGCTCTAGGAACGGAATGTCGGCTCTCAGTTGCCCAATTGCACCAGCGTCTGCCAAAACAAACGGAGACACGAGCAGGCGCGGGTTACGTAGGTCAATGGCGGCTAATGAGCCAGCAATCTGAAAATCGGCCACACAAGCCATTTCACCTGTGTGAGGACGGATTTCAGCAGCGGCCGTTTCGGGAAGCGATCCCAAATAAAGGTATGGAATTCCAGCTGGATTCGCTCTGCCGTGAGTGGCGAGGCGCTTGGGCGGCGCTCCCATTTCGCCAACTGAATATGGTGTGTCGCTAGCCATGATTCTCGCTCGATACCAAACGTCCGGCAGGCCATCAGCAAGAAGATGACCAAGAAGCTCCCTCAATCGATCCGCATCGAGCGCTTCATCGAGGAAATAGCGGTTCTTGTACAGAAGCTCGTCCCTCAGCGTTTCCCATCGAGCAAGGCCCGCGCTTGTATTCGCGGCGGAAGGCGCAAATTGCTGCTTGACTACCTCCGCGTCTCCCAGGATTTGCCCAAGGAGCTCGGTAGCAACGGCGACACTCAAGCGCGGGTTAGAAAAGAGCTGCCAGTCGGCTTGAAACCATTCGACTAAGGAGCGCCCTTCTGCGCTAGGCGCATAGACACTCGCAAGCATTCCGAAGACGTCGGCAAGCTGCGCTGGCTCCACAACATCCGCATCTTGTGCGCCACAGAAGCTGCAGGCTCCGCACACTGGACTCAGCGAAGGAATGATGTTGTTGCGGAGCCCTCGATCACCAAAGCAATCTGCACAACATCGCGGTGCCATAGCTGTGTCTTCAGACAAGGAAGTGGGCTAACGTTTCGAGGTGATGCCTCATTGAGAGCTTCTTCACGTACCCAAGGCCAGGGAAATGTTTCTTAGCGTGAAGATCTCGAAATTCTGCGATGGCCTCACTCTCAAACAGCTTCGACTCGCCCGAGTCGAGCTTGCCGATTAGCTTTGCGAGTGCCTGACCAAACTTACCCGCCGGATCGGTCGGTGTGTTGTTTGTCGTCGAGATGAAGTGATAGATGAACATCACGTCATCCTGGTCGGGGTCGATATAGGTCAGATGGATAGCTACCGCATACGCCGGGCCACCTCCTTCACTATAGGCATCTCCCACGATCGAAAAATCTCCGAAGCCGTCCATGCCTTCTTCCGTAAAGGTGACATGAAGATCCGAGAATCTTTCAACCTCTCGATAGTCCGCGTTCTTGCGCTTCTCAAAACCATCACGCAGAAGAATGCGCTTGCAGCCTTTGAAGTGCCGCCAATATAGCTTCCCGCAGTGTTTCTCCACAAACACCTGCGGCGTAGCCTTTAGACCGTCGCCAAGCTTTTCAGCCAACGCCTTTGGTTCAGCAAAGCCTGCATGGATGAAGACAGGATTGTTCTTATTGTGCTGCTCGTAGTACCCCATCGCGTCGTCAACACTCATGCCCTCCTTGAGCAAGATTCCCGCGGCAATATTGGCTGCACCAGAAAAGCCATTATTGAGTAGCGTCGATATGTCTGCGCCGTCCTCGGCGTGATCACCGTAGTCAGGATTCACGATGACAATCGCCGTACCTTTTGCGTCGCAGATGACTTTCAGCGTGCGCTCTAGCCCGCTCAAGGTTTCTTTCACCGGTTCAATGATTGGCACGAAGTTTGATGCGGCGAGAAGACCTGCCGTTTCCCTAATCGTTACCAGCTCGAATTGCTTCCCTCGAAAGTATGGGTAGTACATTGGTTTTCGTTATGCCCAGGACATCGCTTCGTGGAGTGGTGTGTGTACAGCCTCAACCAGACGCTCATGATCGGCACGGCGCACTTGTATCGCCAACGCTGCCGGTTGTAGCGACAAAGGCAACCGTTCGACCAATGGCGTCAGGGATGCCAAGCTACGAGTCTGCTTCAATATCCAGACCATCTGTTGATGCACGTCTGCCGGATCAAGCTTACCAAATTGATCCCGCATCGATGCCCAAAGCATGGTGTTAGGAACGTCAGGAATCTCTACATTTAGGTTTTTCAAAATCGCTCGCGCTTCATTCGACCGCAGCGACTCAAAGATCGTGATCGGACAGAGGAGATCTGGGCGTTCTACTGCATCGCGCACGGTACGAATACGGTCCCAGCGAGCAAGGGTAAGGACGCCAACCTCTTCCGGCGTGGTTCCCATGATCTCGTCAACATGCGCGTCTCCCGCGATCACGTACACCTTCGCGAAGACCTTTTGATAGTTTTCAACTTGATTGGCCAAACGAGCCAACGAGTCGCGATCCGACTTAATTTCGTAGACGGTGCTCGTACCGTTCAGAATCGCGAGATCCGCTTTGCACGGGCCCACTCGAAATTCTGTGAGCAGACTCGCCGTATTCAGTGAGTGCCGCCCCAACAAAATGTTGTGAGTTAACGCGGCACGGTACACATACTCATCGCGGATTCCGGCTTTCCTCAGGCAGGCGAACGCAGCGTCAAAGGCCGACGCCACAGTTTCCCTGGATGTTCTTTTGCTGCCAAAAAGGCCCGTCAGGGTCAGCAATTCCGCAAAGAGAGGCGAACGCCCCTTGCTTGCCAGTTCGCGAAATACCCCGGCAGAGAACAAGCGCGACAGTGCCGAAAGTAGTGTTGCGTCTAGTAGCATATTTTTCCGCCCCCAAGCGCCACGTCATCACGTTGCTTTTGGCCCCGGGGGCACTTCCTTCCGTTGAGCTCCACAGAACTGTATGTATACACAGTAGTCAGCGTGCTAGCGAATGATATCGCAGCCAACCCGGTAGGCGGCTTTTCTGTTGCTGCAGCAGCAGCCAGCAATGTAGCTATTTTTCACCTTGCGCAGCCTAAATCAGGGTGGCACCGGCTTGATTCACCTGGGACTTGCGGGTTGCGAGTTGCGCAAGGCCTTGATTTATAAGAAGTCCCGAGTCATCCTCAAGACTCCTTGGGCATCGTCCCCGGCACCCGGCAACGCCTGCCGTTCGCGGCCCGCTGGGCCGGCGTCATGGAACACGCGCTGCAGGCGCAGGGGCACGCCGTGCGCATCGTCGAAGACTGCCTCAACGGACGCACCACGGTGCTGGACGATCCCGCGCGGCCGGGGCGCAACGGACTGCACGGGCTCGCGCAGCGGATCGAAGCGCACGCCCCGCTCGCCCTGGTCATCCTGATGCTCGGGACCAACGACTTCCAGGCGATCTTCCGGCACACCGCCCAGGACGCGGCGCACGGCGTGGCGCAGCTGGTGCGCGCCATCCGCCAGGCGCCGATCGAGCCCGGCATGCCGGTGCCGCCCGTGCTGATCGTGGTGCCGCCGGCCATCACCGCGCCGGCCGGGGCGATGGCCGACAAATTTGCCGGCGCGCAGCCCAAGTGCGCCGGCCTCGCGCAGGCCTATCGGGCGACGGCGCAAACGCTCGGCTGCCACCTCTTCGATGCGAACAGCGTCACGCCGGCCAGCCGCGTGGACGGCATCCACCTCGATGCCGATCAGCATGCGCGGCTGGGCCGGGCGATGGCGCAGGTCGTTGGACCGCTGCTCACGCAATGAGACAGCACGGCCATCGACCCGCGCTCGAGCGAACCGCCCGCGCGGGCCATGCATCCTGAAGGCGACCGGCGTGGGCTGGGATCGCGTGGTCAAGGTGAACGTGTTCCTGGCTAGACGCGAGGACTTCACGGAGATGAACCGCATCTACGCCGCGCACGTCCAGCCCGGCAAATACCCGGCCCGCACCACCGCTGTGACGCCGCTGCCGAACCCCGACTGCCTGCTGGAGATCGAGTGCGTGGCGACACTGAACTAGCCGGCCAGGGCGCGCACGCATGTGCGCGGCGAGCGGGCGGAAATACAGCAAGCGCTGCACCGCGCGCGAGCGGCGGGCAGGCTATGCTGGCGCCACCATGAAACCCAGCACAGCACGCAGCTATGGCCAGCGGATCGCACGTGTCGTCGAGGCGATCCTGGCGAACCCCGGCGCCCCGCACACCGTGGAGAGCTTGGCGGCCGTCGCGCATCTGTCGCCCTATCATTTCCATCGCATCTATCGCGCCCTCACCGGGGAGAGCATTGCCGCCACGGTGCAGCGCGTGCGGCTGGCACGGGCCGCGCATCGCCTGACCGGCGCCGGCGAGCCCGTATCGACGGTCGCGCTCGATGTCGGCTATGACAGCCCGCAGGCGTTCGCGCGGGCATTCCGCGGCTTTGCCGGCGTCAGCCCGAGCGCCTTCCATGCGCGGCAGCAAAGCCTGTCGTCGGCACGGTCCGGAACTGGCCTGCCGCATGTCGAGCTGATCGAACTGGCGCCAATCGAGGCGGTCTGCCTGCGCCACGACGGGCCCATCGCCACCATCGGCCAGACCTTCCGAACGCTGATGCGGACGCTGCACGCAGACCAGCCCCCAGCCGACACGCCGGACCGCATCGGCATCTGCTGCGGCGACCCCGAGTTGCCCGACACCTTCCGCTATTACGCGGCGGCAGTCCTGCCCGCGCGCGGCCTGCCCTCGGGCTCGCTGGAGCGTGCCCGCATCGAAGGCGGCCTCTACGCGTGCCACCGGCTGGTCGGCCCGTATGCGCTGATCGCGCCGACCTTCGAAGCACTGTTCGGCGGCTGGCTGCCCCACAGCGGCTACGCGCCCGACGACCGGCCTGCGCTGGAGTTCTACCGCAGCCCGCCGCGACCCACGCAACAACGGGACGGCGTGACCGATCTGCTGATCCCCCTCCGAAAGGACTGACGATGATGCTGCGCTCAACCCTGGCCCTCATGGCAACGGCCGCCGCATGCTGCATGAGCCCCGCGCTGGCGGCGAGCCTGCCTGCCCCCTACCACGTGGGCCAGGCCGTGCGCGCGTTCCGCCCCGATACGCCCCGCCACTGGCGCGGCGCACCAACCCACGCCCTGCGGACCACGATCTGGTACCCCGCCGGCCTCGATGCGCCGGAAGTCCCGCACGACATCGGCGAGCCGGGTCGCCGGACCTTCCAGGGCCATCCGCTGGCCGAAGGCGCGCCGATGTCGACCGCGCGCCCGGCATATCCGTTGCTCCTGCTGTCGCACGGCACCGCAGGCACCGCCGACAGCCTGGACTGGCTGGCCGCCGCGCTGGCCGCGCAGGGCTACATCGTGGCGGGCGTCGACCACCCCGGCAACAACGCGCTGGCGCCGCTGACCCGAGAAGGCTTCCGGCTCTGGTGGGAGCGTGCCACCGACCTCAGCCAGGTGCTCGACGGCCTGCTGGCCGATCCGGTGCTCGGCCCCCGCATCGACGCGGACCGGATCGGCGCGGTGGGCTTCTCGCTGGGCGGCTACACAGTGCTGGAGCTGGCCGGAGCGCGCACCAACCTGCCGGCGTTCGAGCACTTCTGCGCGTCACCCGACGCCGATGCGATCTGCCACCCACCGGAGATACGGCGTGCCCAGGGCGACGCGCGCGCAGCCGATGCGCCGTCGCCGGAAACCGCCGCCTCGCTGGCGCGCGCCGGTGCGTCCTATCGGGACACGCGCGTCAGGGCCGTCTTCGCCATCGCGCCAGCACTGGGCATGGCGTTCGGCGACACCGCATTCGCGGAGGTCCGGATCCCGGTGGCGCTAATCGCCGGTACCGCCGACGTTACAGCGCCGGTGGACACCAACATCCGCCGCATCGGCAAGCTTCTGCCCGGTGCCAGCATGGAACTGATACCGGGCGCGGCGCACTACACCTTCCTCGACACCTGCCTGCCACCCCTGGTCGAGCGCCTGGCCCGGGTCTGCAAGGAGGCTCCCGGTGTCGACCGCGATACCGTGCATGCCCAGACGATCGGGCGTGCGCTTGCGTTTTTCACCGCGTCGCTGCCGGCCTCGCGGCCGCCTTGACCTTGGACGCGCAATCCGTCGGCGCGGGTGCACTACGACGCCAGGTCATAAGGCCGCGTCATCACCTCAAGGAAATGCCCGTCCGGATCATCGAAGTAGAAACCGCGCCCGCCGTTATGCGCATAGGTCTCGCCGGCGAGCCGCTTGCCCGGGTCGGCCCAGTACGTCAGCCCCATCTTCCGCACCCGCGCGAAGACCGCGTCGAACGCGTCTTCGCCGATCAGGAAGGCGTAGTGCTGCTTGGCGATCGGCCCGTCTCTGTCGATGAAATCGAGCGAGACGCCGTTGTCGAGCTGGACCACCAGCATCTGCCCGAACGGCACGGGCTCCGGGAGGTCGAGGATCTCCCGCAGAAAGCGCGTCGATCGCGCCTTGTCGTGGCACCAGACGATGGTGTGATTCAGTTGCACGCTCATGCTCGGCCCCCGCTGCGTGGAGCGGGCCACGCCCACCCTGCCTACACCATAGGCCACGCCCCGGCGTGCGCAAGTGAAGCCGCGCAGACGCAAACCCGGCTGACCAGGCTCGCCCGCGCCGGTACGAACCGCCGGGTACGGCGCGCGCACCGCACCGCCGCCGCGGCATTTCGCGTACCCTTACGCCCTCCGCCGCTTCCCATGCCGCCGATGTCCACCCTCGCCGATCTCGATCTCCGCACCGATCCCGCCGCACGCCGCTTCGTCAAGGACGAAACGGTCGGCGTCGAATTTGCCGCCGACGCCGGCGAGTTGATGAGCCTCGAAGGCCCCAACCGCTATGCGCGCGGCGACGCCCTCGTCACCGGTTCGACTGGCGACCGCTGGGTCGTCTCGCGCGAGCGCTTCGACACGAAATACGTGCCGGCCGCGACCGGACTCGCCCACGGCCAGCCGGGGCCGTATCGCAACCGCCCCTCCGTCGTGCTGGCCAGGCAGATGGACGCGCCCTTCTCCATTGCCCGCTCCGCCGCCGGCGACATGCTGCGCGGCCAGGCCGGCGACTGGGTCATGCAATACGCCCCGGGCGACTACGGCGTGGTGCAGGCCCAGCGCTTCGCCAAGGTGTACCGCCCGGCCGACTGAGCCGCCGCGCGCTCACTGCGCCGCCTGCTCGCGCTCGTATTCGTGCCGCTTCATCTGCAGGTAGTCCTGCCGGTCGACTTCGTGCAGTTGCCGCGCGTATTGCTCGGTCGCATCGAACCAGGTGGTCAGGCGCAGTTGCAGGCGCTTGTCCGGCGCGGCTGACAGCCCCTTGAGATAGGCATCGATGGCGAGGTAGTAGCGCATGGTGTTGCGCTCCAGCAGGCCGCGCACGCCGCCCACGTATTCGGGTTGCGCGGCCGATGGCCCCGCCACGTTGGTGAAGCCCACCTTGTCGGCGCCGACGGTGGCCAGATACGTGCGCATGGCCAGCCGCCCCGCCGTGCCATAGCCGTACGCATACGTCAGGTGCAGAAAGGTGCGGTTGCCCGTGGCCGGAATGGCTTCGAGCACGATGCGGTAATCCTTCGTGCTGAACGGGCCGGAATCGGCTTTCAACTCGACCCGGAAGTACCCGGCGCCGCCGGCCGCCGAGCGGTAACTGAAGCGCAGCGGATAGCCACTGGACAGCGACTGCTCGACCTTGCGACCCAGGTTGACGTCGAGCATGCTGCCGCCCTCGCCGGCCGAGGCGCGGCAGTACTTGATGTTCAGATGCAGGATCAGCACGTCGCACCAGTTGCCCGGCCCCTGCGCCGGATCGTTCAGCGTGCCGTTGACGGTGGCGAAGGGATGGTCGATCACGCTGTAGATGTCGCCTTTGAGCAGGGTCGGCGTTTCGGTCGAATCCAGCACCAGGGGGCGATGGAACGGGTTGTCGGCCAGTTGCCGGGCCAGGCCCTGGTAGGCGTCGCGCAGATCCTGCGCGGGGTCGGCCGCGTTGGCCTGCAAGCTGGCGCACAGCATGCCCAGCACCCACCCCGCCAGCAGGCGCCCGGCGCGCGGCAATAGCATGTTCATCACGTGCGAAGGTCTCCTCATGGCATCGCATCGGCACAAAACGTGGCGATGCCTGCATTCTAGGAGCGGCAGACGCCGCCATCGGCTTCATTGCCTTCACAGCCTATTGCTTGTATTTCGCAAATACAGCCTAGCTTGTGTATTCAACAAAAACAGCCTAAGCTTTGTAAATCAAAAATACAGCTTGAAGCGTGTATGAACGAGTTCATCGTACGCACCCCCGAACAGCTGCCGGCGATGCTCAAGGGCTTCCGCAAACAGGCCGGGCTGAGCCAGGCGGAGCTGGCTGCCCGGATGGGCATGCGCCAGCAAACCCTCTCCGCGCTGGAGCGCAACGCCGAAAACGTGAGCGCCGGACGGCTGATGCGCCTGCTGTCGGTGCTGGGCGTCGAGCTGGTGCTGCGCAAGCCCGACGCCTCCGGCGAGCACGGCCGCCCGGCCGCCGACCAGCCGCAGTGGTGACGCGATGGGGCGCCGGTCGCATACGCGGGCCCTCGGGCTCTGGATGAATGGCACCCATGTCGGCCACTGGGAGCTGCACCCGCATCAAGGCGATGTGCTGAAGTACGCGGCGTCCTGGGTGGCCGCGCCCGAGGGGCGGCCGCTGTCGCTGTCCCTGCCCTTCACGCCGGACAACGCGCCCTACAGGGGCCCGGCGGTCCGGGCGTATTTCGAAAACCTCCTGCCTGACAGCCGCGACATCCGCGAGCGCATCGCGCGCCGGTTCCAGGCGGGCACGACCGAGGCCTTCGACCTGCTGGAGCAGATCGGCCGCGACTGCATCGGCGCCCTGCAAGTGCTGCCCGCCGACATGGCCCCGACCGGCATCGGCGATATCGACGCCGAGCCGCTGACCGACGCGCAGATCGCGCAGACGCTGCGGGAGACGGTCGCCCCGCCGCCGCTGGGCGGCATGCCGGAAGACGACGGCCATTTCCGCATCTCGATTGCCGGCGCGCAGGAAAAAACCGCCTTCCTCCGGATCGGCGAACGCTGGTACCGCCCCCGTGGCGCGACGCCGACCAGCCACATCTTCAAGCTGCCGATGGGGCTGGTCGGCAACATGAAGCTGGACCTGAGCGAATCGGTGGAAAACGAGTGGCTGTGCGCCCAGGTGCTGCGCGCGTACGGACTGCCCATCGCCCACTGCCGGCCGCTAGTGTTCGAAGACCAGAAAGTCCTCGCCGTGGAGCGGTTCGACCGCCTGTGGCAAGACCACGGCGGCAGGCAGCGCCTGATCCGCCTGCCGCAGGAAGACCTGTGCCAGGCGACAGCCACGCCCCCGCACCTGAAGTACGAGGCCGACGGCGGCCCCGGCATCGACCGCATCATGGGCCTGCTCGACGGCTCCGCGCGCCGGGATGCCGATCGCCTGATGCTGTTCCGCAGCCAGGTGCTGTTCTGGATGCTGTGCGCGCCCGACGGCCACGCGAAGAACTTCAGCCTCGCGCTTCGCCCCGGCGGCGCCTACGCGCTCACACCGCTGTACGACGTGATGTCGGCCTATCCGCTGCTGGGCGAGGGGCCGGGCAGGCTTTCGCCGCACAAGATCCGGCTGGCGATGGCCGTCCGCTCGAAGAACGCGCACTGGAAAATGCAGGACATCCAGCGGCGCCACTGGCTGGCCCTGGGCCAGCGGCATGGCATCGTCACGCCCGACGGCGGAGAGGCCGCCGCCATCGTGGACAGCCTGGTCGCCCGGACCCCCGAAGTGGTCCGCACCGTGCGCGCGGCGCTGCCGGAAGGCTTCCCGCCGCCGCTGGCCGACCGCATCCTGCAGGGGTTGCCGAGCGCCGCGGACAAGCTCGCGGCATAGCGCGCAACGCCCGTCCACCGGGCACCGCGGCCATCGCTAGAATGACCCTATCGGTCCCGTGCCGGCATCGTCGCCATGCACACCCCGCTCGCTTCGCTGCGCGAACGCATCGTCACCCAGGTCCGCGGCATGACCCGCGCCTCCGGCGGCCTCGTCCTCGACATCGCCTCGCCGCCGGGCGACCCCGGCCTGTTCGGGCCGGACGCCGTCTGCTGGCAGGTCCACGCCGATTTCCCGTCGATGATGGCGGGCGGCGTCAGCGCGCTGCTGCTGCAGGCGCTGCACCCGCGCGCGCTGGCCGGCATCTGGGATCACTCCAGCTTCCGCGACGACCTGCAAGGCCGCCTCGGCCGCACCGCGCAGTTCGTGGCCGGCACCACCTACGGCAGCCGCCGCGACGCGCTGGCGCTGATCGAGCGCGTCAAGGCCATCCACAGCCGCGTGCACGGCATCGCGCCCGACGGCCGTCCCTATTCCGCCAATGATCCGGATCTGCTCACGTGGGTCCACGTGGCCGAGATGTCGAGCTTCCTGGCCGGTTACCTGCGCTACGTGGATGCGCACCTGAGCGGCGCCCGGCAGGACCGGTATTTCGAAGAGACCGCGCTGGTGGCCATGCTGCTGGGCGCGCGCGATGTGCCGAAATCGTGCGCGGCGGTGCAGGCCTACCTCAATGCGATGCGCGCGGAACTGGTGGCGAGCGACCGCACGCGCACGGTGGTGGAGGTGCTGATGTCGTGGCAGGCGCCACGGCCATCGCTGCAGCCCGCCGTGCGCATCTTTCTCGAGGCCGGCATCCAACTGCTGCCGCCATGGGCGCTGACGATGCTGGCGCTCGAGCGGCCGACGCTACGGGCCGCGTTCACCACCGCCGCGATGCGGACCCTCGCGCCCACCCTGCGCTGGGCGCTGCGGGAAGGCAGCGTGGCTAACCGAGCCCGCCGGCGCGTGCTCGCGCCGGACCACGCCTAGGCGTCAATCCACGGCCTGTGCGACCGGCACCTTGCCGCGCAGCGCCTGCTCCTCCAGCCGCGCCAGCACCAGCGGCGCGAGCATCGACACCGCCGCCGCAAAGAAGAACAGGTGGCGGAACGCCGCTTCGGCCTTCGACCGCAGCGCCAGCGCGTCTGCCCCATCGCTGGCGAGCGCGGCGTGGAACAGATCCATCAGCAGGTCGCCGCCGGCCGCCTGTGCCTGCGGCGCGGCCTGCCGCAGCAACGCGATCAGCACCGAGGTCAGCACCGCCACGCCCACCGCGCCGCCCAGCAGGCGCGAGAACGCCGTCAGCGCCGTCGCCAGGCCGACGTTCTGCGGCGGCACAGCATTCTGCGTGGCGACCAGCCCGGTCGGGAACTGCACGCCGATGGCCAGCCCGAGCACCACCATCGCCAGTGTCAGCGCCCACACGTGATGCGGGTCCAGCAGGCCGAGCGAGGCGATGGCGAACGGCACCACGCAGGCGCCGCCCACCATCAGCGGCTTGTAGCGGCCGCTGTGCGTCATCCACTTGCCGGCCAGGAAGGCGCCGGCCGGGATCGCCAGCGTGAGCGGCACCAGGCGCAGCGCAGCGACATCCGGGCTGGCGCCGGCCACCATCTGAAAGCGCAGCGGCATCAGCACCGACGTGGCGATCAGCTGGAAGAAGCACAGGAACAGCGCCAGGCAGCAGCGCGTCACGGTCGGCACGCGGAACATGGACAGCGGAATGATCGGCTCGGCCGCACGGTTCTCCTGCCAAACGAAGGCCCCCAGCACCACCACCGACACCGCCAGCAGGCCAAGGTTGTCCGCCTGCGCGAGCGGCACGCCCTGGCCCACCCGCGTGATCATCAGCAGCAGCGCCGTCAGGCCCGCCGCGAACAGCAGCACGCCCGCCACGTCGATCGGCCGACGCTGGTGCGCCACCGGCAGGTGCCGCAACGCCCGGCGCACCACCGCCAGCGCGACGATGCCCAGCGGCAGGTTGATCCAGAAGATCCAGCGCCACGACAGGTAATGCGTCAGATACCCGCCGATCACTGGCCCCGCCAAGCTGGCCATGGCCCACATGCCGCTCACGTAGCCCTGGTAGCGGCCGCGCTCACGCAGCGGCACCACGTCGGCGATGGTGGCCTGCGCCACCGAGATCAGCCCGCCGCCGCCCAGCCCCTGCAGCACGCGCGCGACCAGCAGCATCGGCATGCTGGCCGCCACTGCGCAGGCTACCGAGGCCAGCACGAACAGGACGATGGCGGTGGTCAGCATGGCGCGGCGCCCGTACAGATCGCTCAGCTTGCCGTAGATGGGCGTGACCACGGTGGAAGCCACCAGGTAAGCCGACACCACCCACCCCATCAGCGCAAACCCGTCGAGTTGCCCCGCGATGGCCGGCAGCGCCACCGCCACGATGGTCTGCTCCAGCGCCCCCAGCAGAATGGCCAGCATCAGCCCGCCCATCACCACCATCACGGGAATCTCCTGCGCTGGCGGCGCGCCGGACGCATCGGCGGAAGACAGCATGGGATCGGGTTGCCTGACGTCGGCGGCGCGGAAGGGCATGGAAACATGCGCGCGGCGACCCGGAACGTCGCCTGCGCGAAAAGCTGGAGCGAAGCCGGGGATGATACTGCCGATCCGGGTTCGTTGCAGGGTCAACGATTGGCGGCGGAGTGGGCAATGTCCTCGAAGCACCGGCTGGCACAGGCGGTGACCGCGGGCAGCTCTTCGGCCAGGAATTCGATGAAAGCCCGCACCGCCGGCACCAGTCCGCGCCGAGACGGAAACACCGCGTGGAGCTGGTGCACCGGCTGCCGGTGGTCGGGCAGCAGCACGACCAGGCGGCCGTCCCGGATCGCGTCGGCGCACAGGTTGACCGGCAACTGCGCGACACCCACGCCCGCCATGGCGACCTGCCCCAGCAGGAAAAGATCATCGGTGACGAACGCCGGCACGTAGTCAATGTCCACCGTAGCCCCCTCCGGGCTGGTCAGCCGCCAGCGGGCCCGCTCCCCGCCCACACCGCCGAAGCCGACACCCGCAACGCCCCGCAACGATTCCGCCGTGTCGAACGGGCCATGCCCGGCCACGAAGGATGGGCTCGCCGCCAGCACCAGATTGCTCGCGGTAAAGGTCCGCACCACCAGGTTGGAATCGTCCAGCGTCGAGCGCACGCGCAGCGCGACGTCATACCCCTCGCCGATCACGTCGACGCGCCGGTTGGTCACGTCCAGCTCCAGCCGCACCTCCGGCTGCGCCAGCAGAAACTTCGACAGCACCGGCGCCAGGAAGGCATGCGCCACGCCCACCGGGCAGCTGACGCGCAATCGCCCCGATGGCCGCTCGCCGGCATGCTCGGCCACCTCCAAGGCGGCGCGCGCGGCCTGCGTCATCACCTCGCACTGCGCGTAGAACGCCGAGCCCACGTCGGTGACGTGCACGGCCCGGGTCGAGCGCTGCAGCAGCCGCACCCCCAACCGCTGCTCCAGGTCTGCCACGCGGCGGCTCACACGCGACTTGGGAATCCCGAGCGCCCGCGCGGCGGCGGAAAAACTGCCGTGCGTCACCACGGCGGCAAACAGGACGAGGTCGTTGAGGTCTTCCATGGCAGCGCTCCAGTCCAATGGCGCATTGGATGCGCCCATTGTCTCACTGATGGAACGGAGTATGCCAATTTGCACCACTACTGGAACTTGATGCGCCGCACTATCTTTGCATCAACCCACCTGTTCCCGGAGAGACATCATGCAAGTCCTTCACCTCGACTCCAGCATCCTGGGCGACGCGTCCGCCTCGCGCATCCTGACCGCCGCCATCGTCGACGAACTGCGCCGCGACAACCCCGGCGCCACCGTCATCCACCGTGACCTGGCGGTCGACGCGATCCCCCACCTGGACGGCGCCATCGCCGCGGGCTTCCGCGCCACCGGCACCGACGGCTTCGACGCCGCCACCCGCGCCGAGCATGCGCGCTCGGAGGCGCTGGTCGGCGAGCTGCTCGCCAGCGATGTGATCGTGGTCGGCGCGCCGATGTACAACTTCTCGGTGCCGAGCCAGCTCAAGGCCTGGATCGACCGCGTGGCGCAGGCCGGCCGCACCTTCAAGTACACGGAAACCGGCCCGGTGGGCCTGGCGGGCGGCAAGAAGGTGATCGTCGCCTCCACGCGCGGCGGCATGTATTCGGCCGGCCCGGCGGCCGCGATGGATTTCCAGGAGGCTTACCTGAAGACGGTCTTCGGCTTCCTCGGCATCACCGATGTGCAGTTCGTGCGCGCCGAGCGCCTGGCGATGGGCCCCGACGCCCGCGCGCAGGCCCTGGAAGCCGCGCATGCCGCCATGCATGACGTGGTGAACCAGGCCATCGCGGCCTGACCCGCCGGCGCCGGATCAGCGGCGCCGCGACGTCCAGCCACGACCAAAAGGGCGCCCGCAGACTTGCGGCGCCCTTTTTTTCACGAAGGAAGCGGCCCAGGCCGGACCGGCTGACCGTTCAGAGCTCGCGATTCTCGCGCGCGTGATGGATAGCCTCGAGCGTACGGCGTGCGCGCAGCTTGCGCCACACCATCGGCCCGATGATCGTGGTGGCGATCAGGCACGGCACCGCCCAGGCGACGGCGATTTCCAGAAACTTGGTCATGATATGTTCCCCCGACAGAGGTCTGTCGATGCCTGCAGAGCAAGCTGCGTGCATCGTCCTAGTCCGCGTGGAGTGTCTTTGCACTCCGGTCTCGTTATTCCGGCTATCGGCGCCGGGCATTCGAACTTGAACACCTGGCGTTGGCCGGTCGTATTATTTCGTGCTTCCCCAGGCTATCTGTCAATAGTTCGTCCGCATCTTTGCAAGGAATTGTCGCCTGGGGGTCACAGCCACCGAGCACCCGGCTTTCCCACAAGGTAACGGCAAATTACATCGGTCCGAGGCAGCGCACGCAGGCAGCGCCGCCGGCCACCGTTCGCCCGCCGGGCGGTGCAGTTTTGCTTACAAAGCGTAAAGCGCGGTCACGCGCGGTTTCCTTACAGTCAAGGCGAGTCCCATCCCCCAACTGACCGGAGCCTCGCCATGAAACGTACCCTTGCCCTGCTGATCCTTGCCGCAGCCGCGGCGTCCGCCCTGAGCGCCTGCGTGGTGGTCCCGGCCGACGGCTACTACTACCATCCGCACTACCACCCGTATTACCGCGGCTACTGAACCCGGCCCTGGCCGACCGCTGCGCCTTGCACGCTAGCGGATGCGCCTCATGGCGAGGCGCCCGGCGGCGGCACCGCCGCCGAGACCAGCCGGGTCCGCCTCAAGCGCAATCCGGAAGCCGCGCTCGGCCTGGCAGGATTGCCGGGTCATGCGCCGCCCCCGTGAATGCGATGGTGCCCAGATGACGCCCACATCGGGGCCGGCACCATCGCGATCCCGTTTCAAGCCAAGCCGCGATCAGAGTGGCCGGCCGTTAAGACGATCGCGCTCAGTCGGCATCCGGCGCGGCGGCCGGATCGCCATCCGCGTCGGCCGGCTGCACGCGCCCTTCGTCGAAGGCCTTGCGGATCAGCGCGCCGCAGACAGCGCTGCGCACATAGCCGCGCGGCGAGAGGGTCTCGCGCACGAGCATGCCGTAGTGGTGCTTGTCAGCCGTGATCCACGGATAGAAGCCGAACGCACCGGGCGAGCTGAACGCGCCATCGCCGCCGGGCTGGTCTTCGATCCAATAGTTGAGCGCGTAATGCCACGGCTGGGAGGCCGGCGTGCTGACGGCGGCCGGGCAACTGCCGGGCTCGGTGCAGACGGCATGCTCCCCCAGCATCCTGCCGAGCCGGTATTCGCCGCGCATCAGGCGCCGCAGGAACCGCCCGTACGCGGTGGGCGAGGCGGCCATCCCGCCGGCCGGCTCGGGCACAAGGTAGTCCATGCCGAACGGCGCGCCCGCGTCCGTGAGGGCGGGCACGTGGGCCAGTTCGCGCGTCAGCTCCGTGGTCAGCGCGGCAGCATCGGCCTTGCCGAAACCCAGGTCGATCAGCAGCTTCTGGTCATGGCCGCCGTTGTAGCTGAAACGGCCGACGTGCCCGGGCGTGAGCGTACCGTTGCGGCCGCGCGCGAAGCAGCTTTGCGCCGTGTCGTCGCGATTGCATAGACGCGGATTGAGCGCGTCATACCCCGACCGCATGGTCAGGGCGTCGATGATCGCCGGGGTCAGCTTGCCTTGCTGGCGTTCCACGACATAGGTCCCGAACACCCACTTGGACGCCGAAGCCAGCCGCACCGGCCGGTCCGCATCGACGCGGCGGCCTTGCTGGCCCTGCAGCAGCACGCGATCCGCATCGCCGATTTCCCAGTAGTAGTCCCCCATGTGCTGGCATGCGGCCGCGTGCTGCAGAGTCGATTCGACTGCGGCGCGACGCTTGGCCAGCGTCGGCGGCTCCGCGGCCTGCAGCGCCGGTGCCGCCACCGACAGCGCCAGCGCCCATGCCGGCCCCCACACGGAAAATCGCCGCGCGCGGCGGGCCTGTATTGCTGTCATACCTGTTTCCTGCCTGATTGCATTACCTGTTTGTTACCCATGCAGGGCAACACTCCCCTGTTTATCGTTTGCTGTCCTACCCGCGTCCGAAAGCCGGCGGACAGGCAGCGAAACCCGCTTGCCAAGCCTTGTTCCCGAATATCGCAGCCATTGACAAAATACCGCCTACCCCTTGCTGCAACAGAATGCACGCCGATACCGCACTTTTTGAACGACTGCAATAACGGGCATGATCCAAATGGAGTAGGAAAATCCCCCGACTTCCGGGTATCGCTTCGTGCATGTTGTCCTAGAATGAAGCCCAAGAAAAGTAGAATTAAAAAAAACTAAATACAGATGAGCACGCAGGGAGTCGGTCATGGGATACATCAAGCGGGGAGGCACGGGCCTGGTGGCCCGCATGGGGTGGGAGAGGACTGCCGACTGGCAGGCCATTCCCGCGCGACGACGCCTGTTCCATACGGCACGACTCGCGCCCACCCGTATTCCGGCATTGCTGCTCTGGGTGCTGGCCATCTCGCTGACGGCCGGCATCGGCCGCGTTCTGATACACCGATGGTGGTAGCCAATATCGAAAAAGACTGGCGACGGGGAAGGTCACAGCGCGAGAGTTTGGACCTGGCAGCACCACCGGATTCATAGACCGCATCCATTACGGCACCGAGGGGAAACTATCCTGCTCCGCAGGATCGCATACCGTTCCGATGCGTTGGGCATCGGAATGGCATTTTCCTTCTTTCCGGCAACATCTCTCTCCCGCACTTGACCGCAGTGCTGCGCAGGCAGCAGACAACGGGGCACACGTCCCATGGCAGGCGGTGCCGACTATAAGGGGGAGCATCATGAATATTTCATTCACCGGCAAGACGTTCAGGTCCGTGGGCGACCTGTTCTTCCAGGCCATCGTGGACGGCAAGGTCTTGAGTTGCTTTGTCACGTCCGAAGCCCTGTCGCTTTGCGATTGCGCACACCAGAAGGTCAGTGCCGAAGAGATCTACCGCAACTACCGCGACTGGATCGAGCAGGCCGCATCCGACCTGATCCGCGCCGGCGCGCTGGCGCCGGTGATCGTGCGCGGCCGTGACCTGGCGGCGTCTCGCGCCTCGCTGCCGCACGGCGGCGTGCCGGCCTACGACCTCGACCGCGCGCGCCAGTTGCGGCTGGTGCCGCGCTCGTCGCGCTAGAGACCTGCCCGGGCATGGGGCCGCCGGACGGGAGCCGGCGGCCCCGCGCTGAAGGTCCGTCCATCGCGCCGACCAGAACGAGCGGACACGTCATAGCGGAAAATAGATATTAAAAACATTCAGTTGTGGCCGCGAATGTCTTGCGGCACATTCCGCCTCCTCTCTGCACCTTACTGCAATCGTTTCAGCGGCAGGCACGCACTCCAGCCGGCCGTCCCGCATCACCCACCATCATGGAAGCGCCCGGAAATCCCTGGGCAACAATCCAGCTCAACCATAAGAGCACCGGCGTTCCCTGCCCGCCGAACAGTTTTCGTCGGTCCACAAGACCGGCGACTTTGCATGCCCAGCGGTCAATCGAAACATGAAATCCGCGATATGAAATTCGATGTATTGGTAGTTGGAGAAGGCCTGGCCGCCCTGACGTTGCTGCTGCATTTGCCGCCGAGTTTGAAAATCGGCGTCATCTCGCGCAACAAATACGACGAACCGTCGAGCTATTGGGCGCAGGGGGGTATTTCGGCGGTGTTTTCGGTCGATGACGACCACGACAAGCACATCCGCGATACGCTGCTCGCCGGCGACGGCCTGTGCGATGAAGCTGCCGTGCGCCAGATCGTGTGCGAGGGCGGCGAGGTGCTGCGCTGGCTGATCGACCAGGGCGTGCCCTTCACGCGCGAGGACGGTGAGATCCACCTGACCCGCGAAGGCGGACACAGCGAACGCCGCGTCGCGCACGTCGACGACATGACGGGCCGCGGCATCATGCAGGCCCTGCAGGCCAAGGTGGCCCAACTGCCCAACGTCATCTGGATCCGGCAATACGAGGCGGTGGAACTGATCTCCGACGGGCAGGCCGTCAGCGGCGTCATCGCCGAAAGCCTGGCCGACGGCGAAGTCACCGTCTTCAGCGCACCAACGGTTGTGCTTGCCGCCGGCGGCCTGACCGGGCTGTACCAGTACGCGACCAACCCGCACGCGAGCAAGGGCGAGGCCATCGCCATGGCCTGGCGTGCTGGCGCGACCATCGAGAACCTGGAATTCGTGCAATTCCACCCCACGGCCTTCCAGCTCGAGGGCCGGGTCATCAGCCTGATCACCGAAGCCGTGCGCGGCGAAGGCGGCCTGCTCTACAACGTCGCCAACGAGCGCTTCATGCAGGGCCATTCGAGCCAGCAGGAACTGGCGCCGCGCGACGTCGTGGCCCGCGCGATCTATTCGGAGATGCAGGCGCACGGCACGTCCCATGTGTGGCTCGACATCACGCACCAGGGCGCGGCATTCGTCGAACAGCATTTCCCGAACCTGGTCGAGATCACCCGAGCCCACGGCTGCGATCTGTCGCAGCACCGCGTGCCGGTCTCGCCGGCGGCGCATTACACGTGCGGCGGCATCGGCGCCGACGTGGCCGGCCGCACCAATATCGAAGGGCTGTATGCCATCGGCGAAGTGGCCAACTGCGGCCTGCACGGCGCGAACCGGCTGGCCAGCAATTCGCTGCTGGAATGCGTCGTCATGGGCAAGGCCTGCGCGCAGTCCGTGGCGGACACCGCCGGCAGCGCATCGCGCCTGCGCCTGACGCTGCCCGAGCGGATCGAGACGCCGTTCCACCCGAGCCTCCTCGCCGACCTGCGCGCCATCCTGTGGAACCACGCCGGGATCGTGCGCGGCAACACGGGGCTCCAGATCGGTCTGCAGAACATGGCCCAGCTGCAAGAGCGCCATGCCGGCGTCTTGCCGTACGGGCAGGCGCTGCGGGCGCAGAACATCTTCGATGCGGCGCATCTCGTCCTGTCGAGCGCGGCGGCCCGCAAGGAATCGCGCGGCGGCCATTTCAACAAGGATCACGCCGACAAGGCTGAAGCCCACACGACCCGGATTCCCGGCGTGCCCGTGAACTTCTGGGCCGCGGGCGAGAACGCACCGCACGCCGCGCAGCTCGCTGCCGCCTGATCCCCTCCGAGACCGCGTCGCGGCGCACAGGGCTTCGTGCCGGTGCGCCGCTGTCCTGATTTCTGCACCCTTGGCTCGACCATGCTCTTCCCGTTTCTTCTGGCCGGCCTGACTGCCGGCTTCTTCGCCGGCATGTTCGGCATCGGGGGCGGCGCCATCGTCATCCCCATCCTCGTCCACGTCTACCGCGACGCCGGCATGGACATGACCGAAGCGATCCGCCTCGCCTTCGGCACCTCGCTCGCGACCATGGCTTTCACCGGGCTGTCGTCGTATCTCAGCCACCGGCAGCGCGGCAATGTCGACGGCGCCTGGCTGCGCAAGCTGATGCTGCCCTCGGGGCTCGGCGCGCTGGTGGGCGGCATCATCGCCGCCCGGATTCCGGGCGGGTGGCTCGCGCTCGGGCTGGCACTGATGCTCGGGTACTTCGGCATCAAGCTGCTCGTGCAGCGCAGCGATGCGGTGATCGCCTGGCCGTGGCTCGAGCGGTACCGCCACGTGGCCGGCTTCCTGTCGGGGCTGACGTATTCGCTGGCGGGCATGGGCGGCGCCTCGGTCATCACGTTCTACCTGACCAAGGCCGGGCTGTCGCTGCGCGCGGCCATCGGCACCGCGACCGGCGTGATCCTGCCGATCTCGGTGGGCGCCATCCTCGGCTTCGGGCTGACCGCCGGCTCGCCGCACGACTGGCGCTGGGGCTATATCGACCTGCGCGCGCTGCTGGCGCTGAGCGTGTGCTCGATCGTGGCGTCCAAGCTGGGCGTCAAGACCGCGGCGTGGCTGCCGGTCGCGGTCCTGCGCAAGGGCTTCGGCTTCTTCATGTTCGTGCTGGCCGGCAAGACGCTGCTGGGCACGCTGAGCTAACCGCCGATCGGTCTACTGGTCGATCGGTCGATCGGTCGATCAGTCGGCCGGGAAGTCGTCTTCCCAGTATTCTTGCAGGTTGCGGCCCGTCTCCGGACGGGCTGCTTCGCGCTGGCGCAGCTCGACGCGCCGGATCTTGCCCGAGATGGTCTTGGGCAGCTCCGCGAACTCGATGCGCCGCACGCGCTTGTATGACGCCAGCCGGGCCCGGCAGAACCGCAGGATGTCGCGCGCCAGGTCGGGGCCGGCCACGTGTCCGGCACGCAGCACCAGGAAGGCCTTGGGCACGGCCAGGCGCAGCGGGTCGGGACTCGGCACCACGGCGGCTTCGGCGACGGCCGGGTGCTCGATCAGCACGCTTTCCAGCTCGAACGGACTCACGCGGTAGTCGGACGCCTTGAACACATCGTCGGCGCGACCGACATAGGTGAGGTAGCCGTCGGCATCGCGCGCGGCGATGTCGGAGGTGTGGTACACCCCGCCGCGCATCGCCTCGGCGGTCTTGTCGGCGTTGCCGGCGTAGCCCGCCATCAGCCCCATCGGGCGCGGGTCCAGTTCGATGCAGATCTCGCCCTCGTCGGCCGGGTTGCCGTCGGGATCGCGCAACGTGATGCGGTAGCCCGGCAGCGGCCGGCCCATCGCGCCCGGCTTGACCGGCTGACCGGGGCTGTTGCCGATCTGGCAGGTGGTCTCGGTCTGGCCGTAGCCGTCGCGGATGGTGATGCCCCACGCCGCGCGCACGCGCTCGATCACCTCGGGGTTGAGCGGCTCGCCGGCGCCGACCAGCTCGCGCAGCGCGGGCTTCCAGGCGGCCAGGTCCTCCTGGATCAGCAGGCGCCAGACCGTGGGCGGCGCGCACAGCGTCGTCACCCCCGCGCGGCACAGCACGTCCAGCACCGTCCGGGTCTCGAAGCGCGCGGCGTTGTAGACGAACACGGTGGCGCCGGCATTCCATGGCGCGAAGAAGCAGCTCCATGCATGCTTGGCCCAGCCTGGCGAACTGATGTTCCAGTGGACGTCGCCGGGGCGCAGGCCGATCCAGTACAGCGTCGACAGATGCCCGACCGGGTAGCTCGCATGCGTGTGCATCACCAGCTTGGGCCGCGAGGTGGTCCCCGAGGTGAAGTACAGCAGCAGCGGGTCGCTCGCCTGCGTCGGCGCGTCGGGCGTGAACTCGGGCGACGCGGCATAGGCGTCTTCCAGTCGATGCCAGCCGGGCGGCGCGCGGTCCGCACCGACCGCAATGCGGGTGAAGGTGCCGGCCACCCCATCCAGCTTGGCGCAATCGGTGGCGCCGGCCACCACGTGCCCGACCTCGCCCATGGCGATGCGCTCGCGCAGGTCATCGGCCGTCAGCAGCGTGGTCGCGGGGATGATGACCGCGCCCAGCTTCATGCAGGCGAGCATCACGTCCCACAGCGCCGGCACGTTGCCGAGCATCAGCATGACGCGGTCGCCGCGCCGCACGCCGAGCGCGCGCAGGTGGTTGGCCACGCGCGCCGAGCGCTCGGCCATCTGCGCGAACGACAGGCGCGTCTCGCCGCCCTGCTCGTCGAGCACCCACAGCGCGGTGGCCCCGTTGCCGCGCGCCATGCCGTCGAAATAGTCGAGCGCCCAGTTGAAGCGGTCCAGCGCCGGCCATGCGAAGTCGCGCACGGCGGTGTCGTAGTCCTCCCGATGCGCGAGCAGAGCGTCGCGGCACCGGAGGAATGCCTCCAGCGATGTCATGCCTGGTCTCCTGTGGTTGGCCGGCGCCTTGTTCCGGGCGCGGATCGGCCTGCGACGGCAAACGGCAACGGACGACAAACGGATCGGCAAACGCCGCCGGGGCGCACGCTCATTGCGAGCGCGGCGGAAGGCGCAACGAGCGGCCGCCGCCCAGGCTCAGCCAGGCCCAGGCCGTGGCGGCCACCACCACCGCCAGCGCGGCGGCCCACTGGGTGCCCGCCAGCACCCGCTCGGCCAGGCCGGACACCTCGCCCGGCAGCCACGTCCACAGCAACTCCAGCCAGCCCGCGCCGAGCCAGGCACCGCGGCCGGCGCCGGTGGCCAGCTCTACCGCCAGCAGCGCCGCGCTGATCGCCGCGAACGACATGCCGCCGTGGGCCAGCACGCGGCTGAACACGGGCAGCTCATACAGGGGCTTGAGATATTGGATGTGGCGGATCAGCGTCCACGCGCAAACCGCGAGCAGCGCGACGCTGACGGCGACCATCGGGGCCGGGCTGCGCAGGCACACGCCCAGCGCGATCCACCCCAGCGCGTGGATCTCGTGGCGCCGGTAGATGCACAGCGCCCGCGCGGCATGCAGCAGGCCAATCGGGGGGACACCGGCGGAAGCCATAGGCGCTCCATCTAAACGGATCGGGACACCCTCGAGGACGACCGCGGTGGAACGGTGGCCGGACGGATCCGTGGTTGTAATGCATGCTGCGTCGCCGCATCCACCGGGCAGGCGCAGTTGCTTGCAGTGTACTGGCGAGCGGCCGGCGGTGCGAGTGCCGACCGTGCGTTTCAGCCGAATGAAGGACGGCACCCGGATTCAGGCCTCGCGCAAATGTTCGATCAGCTGGCGCGCGTAGGCGGGCAGATCATCGAAGCGGCGCACGCAGATGCGCAGCAGCCGTGTCGCCCAGGCGTCGGTCAGGCGCACGCGGCGGATGCCCATCGAGCGCTGCAGCCGGACGGCGGCGTGCTCCGGGATCACCCCCACGCCGACGTTGCGCTCCACCATGCGGCACACCGCGTCGAAGCTGCGCAACCGCACGCGATACTTCAGCCGGTAGCCGGCGCGCGCGGCGTGTCCCGCCAGGTAGGCCTGCAGCGCGTTGTCGCCGGTCAGGCCGACGAAATCTTCCTGCAAGGCTTCGACAAAGGCGATCTCGCGCCGCTCGGCGAGCGGATGATCGCGCGCGGTCACCAGCACGAGGCGGTCGTGGCGGAACGGGAAGGTCTCCAGCCCCGACAGGTCCACCGCGTCGTTGACGATGCCGATGTCCGCCCGCCCCTGCGCCACCGCCTCCACGATCTCGTGGCTGACCAGCTCCTCCAGGTCGATATCGACTTCCGGATGCTGGGCCAGGAACGCGCTCAGGGTCTCGGGCAGGAACTCCGTCATGGCGGCGGTGTTGGACAGCAGGCGCACGTAGCCCTTGAGCCCGCGCGCATATTCGCCCAGCTCGCCGCGCATGCGCTCCATCTGCTGCAGCACCACGCGCGCGTGGTGCACCAGCGTGCGGCCCGCGGCGGTCGTCTCCACGCCGCGCCGGTTGCGCGTCAGCAGCGGCACGCCGAGCGCCGCCTCCATGCCGCGGATGCGCGCGCTGGCCGACGCCAGCGTGAGGTGCGCACGCTCGGCGCCGGCCGTGATGCTGCCGGACTCGGCGGTATGCAGGAAAAGACGCAGGTCGGTCAGGTCGAAGCGCATGGCAATCTCGCCCGGAAAAACGGTGAGCCTCAGTCCCAGCCTGAGGCTGGGTCAATGTATCGCAGATTGCGACGCGCACACCAGTGGCCGAAACTGAGGCATCTACAACACCCACGCCCCCACATGGAATCCGCCACGCCGCTGCTGTTCGGCGCGGGCCTGCTTGCTGGCGCGATGAACGCGCTGGCCGGCGGCGGCTCGTTCGTGACCCTGCCCGCGCTGATGTTCGCGGGCGTGCCCTCGGTCTCGGCCAATGCGTCGAGCACGGTCGCCCTGCTGCCCGGCGCAGCCACGTCCGCCTGGGCCTACCGGCGCGACTATCGCGGCTTCGAGCAGGTATCGATGCGGGCCATGGTGGCGGTGAGCCTGACCGGCGGACTGGCCGGCGCGCTGCTGCTGATGTTCACGCCGTCGCGCGCATTCGACTTCATCGTGCCGTGGCTGCTGCTGGTGGGCTCGCTCGCCTTTGCGTTCGGCCGGCAGGCCGGCGCCTGGCTGCGCCGGCGGATGCGGATCGGCCGGCCTGCGCTGCTGCTCGCGCAGGGCGCGCTGGCCGTCTACGGCGGCTACTTCGGCGGAGCGGTGGGGATCATGATGATGGCGGTGTGGTCCCTGCTCGGCCATGACGACCTGCGCGCGCTCAACGCCTCGCGCACGCTGCTGGTGGGCGCGACCAACGTGGTGGCCGTGCTGTGCTTTGCCGCCGCGAAGCTGGTCTGGTGGCCGCAGACGCTGGTGATGCTGGTGGCCGCCGCGCTGGGCGGCTACCTGGGTGCGCATGTGGCGCGGCGTCTGCCGGTGCCGATCGTGCGGCTGCTGATCTCCGCCTTCGGCTTTTCGATGACGGCGCTGCTGTTCTGGCGCGCGTGGTCGCATGCCTGACGCGCACGCAAACCGCCATGCCGCGCGTCCATCCCGCTCACGGCAAACCGGCTGCGCCACGTTGCCATCGCGGTCCAACGTTTGTGCCTGCCACGCACCGTGTCGGGCCCGCGGGCAGCGAGGCCGGATCGGCCATCCCGCGCGCCGATCGCTTCAGCGCGCAAATCGTCTTCTTCGTTGCGCGCGGCATCGCCATCCTGATCGCGGCCGTGGCGATCGGATTCGATGCAATGGACGGCGGAATGGGAAGCGGAACGCCGGGCCCATCCCCCACTTCGTCGCACGCGACAGCCCATTGAAGCTGCGGTATGATCCGGCCCCGGTCCGAACCGGCAAAGAAAAAGCCCGCGGGCCGGGGGGCGGGCGGGCTTAACATCTTCAGCCTTTAACGACGAAAGATGGTCGGGTGTGCTTTGTGAATGAGCATGCGCCGGAATTCACAAAGCGAGGCCATTATAAAAAGGGCACGCCCCTCGCCATACCCCAACGACGAGGGGGGTCTGCGCACGCCTTTCGCACACCGTTCTGCCCCATCTAATCAGTGAACGCGGCGTCCAACGTTTGCGGTGTCAGCGCCCCGCTCGACGCATGCCGCCGACCATCGGTCCGCAGGATCAACATCCTCGGCAATTCGCCCTGCCACTCGGGGTCGAACGCGGCACGCAGGCGCTCCGGCATGGCCTCGGCATTGGCGTACTGCGGCACCTGCGCGAGGCCGATGCGGGCATCGCGCACCAGCGGCGCCAATGCGCGGTTCAGCATCGCGGCCTGCTCAGGGCCGTCCATGGCCACCATCACCACATCCACACGCAGCCGACCGGCGCGCCGCCACCGGCGATGCGGGCGATGTTCTCGCGGCAGTAGCTGCAATCGAGCGCCCAGAGCTCGACGATGAGCGGGCGCGGCCGCGGTGTCCGCAGCAGGGCCGGCACGTCGCCGGCGTGCAGCGGCTGGAACCGCAGGGCGCCGTCCGCATGCGCCGCCAGCACGGCGACCGACAGCGCCAAGCCCATCGCCACCGATTTCCAGCGAATCGCACCGCGACTCATGGCGCGACCTCCAGGGCCGCGTTGGGCGGCACGGCATCGGTCACGTCGATAAGGCGGTAGCCCTCGGCCTGCGTGCGCCATGACAGGTAGACATGGCGATCGCGCGCCAGCAGTTGCGGATGATCGCTGCCGCCGTCGGTGCGCGCGAGGCTGGCGGGCGTGCTCCAGGTCCGGCCGCCGTCGAGCGAGCGCGAGAAGCGGACAAACCCGGTGTACGGCGCCGACAGCGGGCGCGACCAGGTCACGTAAAGCGCGCCGTCGGGGCTGGCGAGCACCTTGGGACGGTTCTCGCCATCGGTGTAGATAGGCTCGGGCTGCGGATTGAGGCGCCGGGGCGCCGACCATGTCATGCCCAGATCGTCGGACTACGCGACCACCACGTGCCGGCCCTCGGCCCAGGTCACCCACAGGCGGCCGGCCGGGTCGAACGCGGCGGTGGTGGCGAGCTGCGGCTTGGCCGCCTGCGCGGCGGTGCCGCCATGCTCGTGCCCTGCGTGCGCGCCGGCCAGCGTCGCCGCCAGCGCCAGCAGCAGTCCGGCCGTCAACCGGGAGATCGGATGCATCATAGGCGCCATTTCAGTTGCCCAGAAAAGGTCCGGGACGGATACGGGTGATAGACGAAGTCCCGCCGGTCGGTCAGGTTGTCGACGCCCAGCGCCAGCGTGATGTGCTTGTCGACGCGGTAGCCGGCCTTGATCTCCACGGTGAAGAAGCGGCTGGTGCCGCGCAAACGGCGCCGGCCAGCCCCTCCACGGCAATTTATCGTCAATTATTGGATTGGCTATAATTTATACCGCATTCCATAATTGCGTCTAAACGAGGGCTTCCATGGATTCCGACACCGATACGGGCCGCTTCAGCTTCCACCGGCAGGACCTCGCCCACACCCTGTGCGACAGCCTGGAGGGCAAGGGGCTGGCGGACGCGCGCTCGGGCCTGTTCCTGGCGGCGCCCCGGCGCACCGGCAAGAGCACCTTCCTGCGCGAAGACCTGGTGCCCGAAGTGGAACGCCGCGGCTGGATCGCCATCTACGTCGACCTGTGGGCCGACCGCGCCCGCGACCCCGGGCTGATGATCGCCGATGGCATCAAGGCCAAGCTGGCCGAATTCGACGGACCGATCGCCAAGCTGGCCAAGTCGGCCGGCATGGAAAAGATCAGCGTGCTGCGCACCTTCACCTTCGACCTCGGCAAGACCGGCCTGCCGCCGGGCGTCACGCTGGCCGATGCGCTGGACACGCTCTACCGGGCGGCGCGGCAGCCCATCGTGCTGATCGTCGACGAGGCCCAGCACGCGCTGTCCACCGAGGCCGGCACCAACGCCATGTTCGCGCTCAAGGCCGCGCGCGACCAGATGAACCAGGGCGTGGCCTCGCCGCACCTGTTCCTGGTCTTCACGGGCTCCAACCGCGACAAGCTCGCCAACCTGCTGCTCAATCGCACGCAGCCGTTCTTCGGCTCGCGCGTGACCAATTTCCCGCTGCTGGGGCGGGCCTTCGTATCAGCCTACGCGGCCTGGGTCAACCAGCACCTGGCGCCCGACAACCAGTTCAAGGACGACGACATGTTCGCCGCCTTCCAACTGGTCGGACACCGGCCCGAGATGCTCAAGGCCATCGTCAGCGAGATCGCGCTGGAGCTGGGCGAGGCGGCCAGCCTGGGCGAGCTGCTCAAGCGCGGCGCGCAGGGCTGGCGCGACCGCATCTGGGGCGAGATCGAAAGCGAATACAGCGCGCTCACCGAGATCCAGCGCACCGTGCTGGCGGTGCTGATCGAGCGCGGCCAGGCCTATTCGCCGTTCGCGGAGGAATCGATGAAGGCCTATGCCGCGCGCCTGGGCCACGGCGAGTTCTCCACCGCCACGGTGCAGGCCGCGCTGGACGCGCTGCGCGACAAGAACCTGATCTGGAAGGAATCGCGCGGCGCCTATGCGCTGGAGGACGAAAGCCTGGCGCTGTGGTTCCGCGAAACGCGCGGCGCGCATGCCGTGCCGCCAAAGCTGGCGCGCTGAGCCTGGCGACCGGCCGGCGGCCGCGCTCGCGGCGGCCCCGGGCCAAGGTTGCCGCTTGCATTTCCGACACATTTCACCGTGTGCAGCGCGTTGCCGCGCGTGCGCACCGTCCGCATCCGCCTAAAGTAAAACAAACATGAAATCGGCGGCCGCCGTGCGCTTTCTGGGCTAAGGTCGCTTTGGGCACGCTGTTTCGAAGTACGCAGGTCGTTCGTATCCAATCGCAACACCACGTTCTCGGGAGAGAAGACAATGGACGCATCCGGTTTCCTCACGTCGCTGCAGGCCACGCTAGGCGGCTACCTGCCGAAGATCGCCGGCGCGATCGGCATCCTGGTGGTCGGCTGGCTGATCGCCATCGCGGTGCGGGCAGGCACACGGCGGCTGCTCGCCGCCCTGAAGGTCGACCAGCGCATCGCGGAGAGCACCGGCCAGGGCGCGCAGGTCGAGGGCATCGTCGCGGGCGGGCTGTTCTGGCTCGTGCTGCTGGTCACCGCGGTGGGCATCTTCAACGTGCTCAACCTGTCCGAGGTGTCCAATCCGTTCTCCCAGCTCGTCACCAACATCGTCAACTACCTGCCGAACCTGATCGGCGGCGCGGCGCTGGTGCTGATCGCGTGGCTGCTCGCGTCGATGCTGCGCAGCGTGGTGAACCGCGCGCTCAAGACCGGCAACCTCGACAGCAAACTGTCGGCCAGCGCCGGCATGAAGCCGATGAGCGGCTACCTCGGCGACGTGCTGTTCTGGCTCGTCATCCTGATGTTCCTGCCCGCGATCCTGTCGGCGTTCTCGCTGTCGGGCCTGCTCGCGCCGGTGCAGGGCATGATCGACAAGCTGCTGGCGATCGTGCCGAACGTGTTCGCCGCGGCGGTGATCGGCTTCGTCGGCTGGCTGGTGGCGCGCGTGCTGCGCGGCCTCGTCACGAACCTGCTCATCGCGGCGGGCGCCGACAAGCTCACGCAGAACGTCGACAGCCCGGCGCCGGTGCGCGTGTCGAGCCTGGTCGGCACGCTGGTCTACGTGTTCGTGTTCGTGCCGACGCTGATCTCCGCGCTCGACGCGCTGAAGATCGAAGCGATCTCGCGCCCGGCGACCAACATGCTCGACCAGTTCCTCGGCGCGGTGCCGAACATCATCGCGGCGGTGGTGATCGTGCTCGTCACGTTCTATGTCGCGCGCTTCGTCGCGGCGCTCGCGCAGAAGCTGCTCGTCGCGGCCGGCGTCGACGGGCTGCCGGCCGTGCTCGGCGTCGAGCGCGTGTTCGCGGGGATGCTGCAGCCGTCGGTGCTGGCGGCCCGCCTGATCGTGTTCTTCGCGATGCTGTTCGCCACGATCGAGGCCGCGAACCGGCTCAACTTCACGCAGGTGCGCGACGTCGTCACGCTGTTCATCGAGTTCGGCGCGCACGTGCTGATGGGCGGCGTGATCCTGGTGATCGGCTTCTGGCTCGCGGGGCTGGCGCGCCGCGTGATCGAACAGGCGGACCGCGAGCACAGCGCGCTGTTCTCGCGGATCGCGCAGTTCGCGATCCTCGGCCTCGTCTTTGCGATGGGGCTGCGCGCCATGGGCATCGCGAACGAGATCGTGCAGCTCGCGTTCGGCCTGGTGCTCGGGGCGATCGCGGTGGCGGTGGCGCTGTCGTTCGGCCTCGGCGGCCGCGACGCGGCGGGCAAGCTGCTCGATCGCTGGTTCAACCAGCGCCGCGGCGGCGAGTGAGCGGACTGGCGGACACGCACGGGAAGCGGCGCGCCGGCATGCCACAGTCCCGGTGCCCCGATTCCTGATCGCACCGTGGAATTCCTCCGCATCGCTTTCCTGTTCGCCCTCACCGCGCTCGCCGAAATCGTCGGCTGCTACCTGCCGTGGCTGGTCCTGCGGCAGGCCAAAAGCGCCTGGCTGCTGATGCCCGCGGCCCTGTCGCTGGCGCTGTTCGCGTGGCTGCTGACGCTGCACCCGACCGCGGCGGGGCGGACCTACGCCGCGTATGGCGGCATGTACATCGCCGTGGCGCTGGCCTGGCTACGCCTCGTCGACGGCGCCACGCTGACGCGCTGGGACATCGGCGGCGCGGCCATCGCGCTGGCCGGCATGGCGGTGATCGCGCTGCAGCCCCAGCCGACGTAACCCCGGGCCGGACGGGCTGGCGGGGCCGGACGATGCTGTATATTCATACAGTTCGCTGCCGTGACACCCGCCGTGCCCGCCGCCATCCCCACCCCAGAAACCGCCCCCGCGCCCGACTACCTGGCGCAACTGAACGACCAGCAGCGCCTGGCCGTCGAGTTCGGCATTTCGGGGGCGGACGCGGCGCAGACCGGCCCGCTGCTGGTGCTGGCGGGCGCGGGCTCCGGCAAGACGCATACGCTGGGCTGGCGGGTGGCGCACCTGGTGGCCAATGGCGCCGATCCGCAGCGCATCCTGCTGCTGACGTTCTCGCGCCGGGCAGCGAGCGAGCTGTCCAGCCGCGCCGGCCACCTGCTGGCGCGCGCCCTGCAGGGCAGCGCCGGCGCGCGGTCGGCCGCCGGCACCACGTATCGGACCGCGCTGCCCTGGGCCGGCACTTTCCACGGCATCGGCGCGCGCCTGCTGCGCGAATACGCCGAGCGCATCGGCCTCGCGCCCGATTTCACCATCCACGACCGCAGCGACGCGGCCGACCTGCTCAATGTCGTGCGGCATGAGCTGAACCTGTCGACCAAGGAACGCCGCTTCCCGCTCAAGCAGACCTGCCTGGCCATCTACTCGCGCGCCATCAATGCCGAGAGCCCGCTGGATGCCGTGCTCAAGCAGCACTTTCCGTGGTGTGCGATGTGGCAGGCGCAACTGCGCACGCTGTTCGACGCCTACGTGGAGGCCAAGCAGGCCCAGCACGTCCTCGACTACGACGACCTGCTGCTGTACTGGCACGCGATGGTGGCCGACGCCGGGCTGGCCGCCGAGATCAGCGCGCGCTTCGACCACATCCTCGTCGACGAATACCAGGACACGAACCGGCTGCAGTCGTCGATCCTGCGCGCGCTGCGGCCGGACGGGCGCGGCCTGACGGTGGTCGGCGACGATGCGCAGTCCATCTACGCCTTCCGCGCGGCGACGGTGCGCAACATCCTCGACTTCCCGCGCCACTTCACGCGGCCGGCGCACACGGTGCTGCTGGAGCGCAATTACCGCTCCACGCAGCCGATCCTGGAGGCGTCCAACGGCGTGATGCGCTTTGCCACCGAGCGCTTCGCCAAGACGCTGTGGACCGACCGCGCATCGACCCACCGCCCGCGCCTGATCTCGGTGCGCGACGAGGCCGAGCAGGCGCGCTGCGTGGCCGAGCAGGTGCTGCGGCATCGCGAGGGCGGGCTGGCGCTGAAGTCGCAGGCCGTGCTGTTCCGCACCGCCAGCCACAGCGCGCCGCTGGAGATCGAGCTCACCCGCCGCAACATCCCCTTCGTCAAATACGGCGGACTCAAATTCCTGGAGGCCGCGCACGTCAAGGACGTGCTGTCGGTGCTGCGCTGGACCGAGAATCCGCGCAACCGCATCGCCGGCTTCCGCGTCATCCAGCTGCTGCCGGGCGCCGGCCCCGCCACCGCCGCGCGCGTGCTCGATGCCATGGCCGAGGCGGCCGACCCGGTCGCCGCGCTGCTGGCCCATGTGCCGCCGGCCCGCCTGGCCGGCGACTGGGCGGCGCTGATGACGCTGATGGCCACGCTGCGCACACCGAAGGACAACGCAGCCTGGGCCGGTGAGCTGGAGGCCGTCGGCGCCTGGTACGCCCCCCACATGGAGCGCCTGCACGACGATGCGGCCGTCCGCCAGGGCGATCTCGACCAGCTCGCCCGCATGGCCGCAAGCTACGCCTCGCGCGAGCGCTTCCTGACCGAGATGACGCTCGACCCGCCCGAGCTGACCAGCGATGAATCCGGCGAGCCGTACCGCGACGAGGACTACCTGATCCTGTCGACCATCCACTCCTCCAAGGGGCAGGAGTGGAAGGCCGTCTACCTGCTCAACGCCGTGGACGGCTGCATGCCCGCCGACCTGGGTGCCGGCTCGCACGACGAGCTGGAGGAAGAGCGCCGGCTGCTCTACGTGGCCATGACGCGCGCCCGCGACCACCTCGACATCCTGGTGCCGCAGCGCTTCTACATGACCCAGCAGACGCCCAACGGCGACCGCCACCTCTACGCATCGCGCACGCGCTTCATTCCGCCGGCGCTGCTGCCGCTGTTCGAGGCCTGCGCCTGGCCGCCGCCCGAACCCGGCGCCGACCCGGCGGCCGAGGCGCGCGCGGCGGCCAAGGTCGACCTGGCCAAGAAGATGCGCGGCTATTGGCGGTAACGACAATGCCTCGTGGGCCGTTCGGCCCTGAGGATGGGATTTCGCATGGGCTCGCATCCGTGCGGCGCGGATCGCCTAACCTTCGCGCGCCCCGATCATTGACACAACAACAGCCATGCGAACCTCCCTCGATCGCGCCGGTGGCCTCGCCCCCATTCCAGCCCATCCGCAGGAATCCACGGGCCACACTCCCGCGAAGGAACACCCGCCCGCCGGCCGTGCGCCGGTGCGTGCGCCGTCGGATCTGTCCAACCTGTCGACGCTGTCCGCGCAATCCTCGCGACGGTCATCCGGCAGCCTCTCGATCTCCGTCAGCAGTCGGCGGCCGGAGACCGACAGGCTGGAGCGCGACATCGAAATGAGCCCGGCGCTTTCGTCGCAGTCTTCGACGTCGTCCCCGGACCCGCTGCTGGGCGCGCATTCACAGCGCAGCGACAGCAGCCTGAGCCAACTGCGCCAGGCGCCCGCCTCCATGCAGGTGTCGTCGATCCGGTCCGGCGCCTCGGATGCGCTCGGTGGCAACTCGCCGCCGCTGCCGCCCACCATCCATTTCGCGCAGGACAGCCATGGTGTCGACATTCCCAACCGGATACAGCTCGCCGAGCAGTTGCGCGACATTTTCAGGCCGCGCTTCAACGGCGCCAACGATGCACAATTCGAGGTCCTGATCCAGTCGCGCGCCGAGCGCCTCAACGAGATGCGGGAAACGCCGGCGAGCCTCGCCGAGACGCTGTCCAAGGCCGTCCATCAGGACCGGCTGGCACAGGCCACGGTGGGCTTCCTGCGCTCGGTGCCGTTCGGCGTCGCCTCGCGCGTCTTCGATGTGAAGCAGGCACTCACGGCCTTCGCTAGGACGCCGGCCCAGATTGGCGCGGTGGTTGGCGCCGGATCGGGCATGGCGGACGCCTTCGGCGGCAGCCTACTGACCAAGGCTACCGCCAACACGCAATGGCTGGCGACCTCGGTCGAGCACCTCGAACCCGTCATGGCGCAATCGCACCGGGCCATGCAGCCCAGCCTGGGCCGGCTGGGGGTGGAGGTGAGCGCGGCCATCCAGGCCTATTCGGCGCGCAACGTGGTCCGCACCGGCGTCGCGCCGCTGGCAACCTATGCCCTGGGGGCCGCAACGGCAGCCAACGTGGATTCGTGGATCGCGGCCGTGGGCGGGCCGGTGGCCGGCGCGGCGGCCTACCTGGCGATGCAGCACATGAACGAGACCCAGCACCGCACGGGCGCGGAATACCTGCTCGGCCGGACGGACTGGGAAGCGCAGTTCAGGCAGCTCAAGCAGTCGACGTGGACGGATCCGCTGAAGGGCGCGGCCAAGCGCGCGGCCAAGCTGCCCGTCGACCTCCTGACCGAGACGCTGGCCGCCACGCGCAGCCTGTTCACCGCCGCCAACATCATCAAGAATGCGGGCGCGCTAGGCGGCGGCTTTGCCGGTGTGCTGACCGCGCAGACCGCCGCCGGCCGGATGGCAACGAACGCCGGTGCCCGCGAGGAAGCCATCGTGGCCTTCAAGCGGGCCATCGGCACGGTGCTGTCGGCACCGGTCTATGCCGCGTGGGCGACCGCCGATGTCATGGCCGGCCCCATCGTCGACGCGGCGGCCGGGCGCATCCGGCAAGCGTTCGCGCCAAGACCGCAAGCGGTGCCACCGGCGTACACCGCCATCGACCTCGACATCGTGTGATGCGTGAAGTTTGAAGCCGGCGGACAGGGCCGGCTACTCGGTCTCGACCTCCATCCGCCTGACCACCTGCGGGGCCGCCTCGTGCGGCAGCTGCGCGAAGATCCACCCCGCGGCGGTCGTGATGAGACCCAAGCAGATGTAGGCTTTGTGGAAGGCGCCCAGCGTATCGGCCGGCTGCCCGCCCGCGTATTCGCTGAAGCCATTGAGCAACGCCCCGGCAGCCGCCACGCCCAGGCTCATCGACAGCATCATCACCATCGACAGCATGCTGTTACCGGCGCTGGCCTGCGCCCCGCTCAGGTCGCGGAGCGTGAGCGCGTTCATCGCGGTGAACTGCATCGAGTTGAAGGTGCCGAACGCCGCCAGCTGTACGATGCGCAGCCACAGCGGCTCGTGCGGGCTCGACAGCGCAAAGCTCACGATCATCAGGCCGAGCAGCAGGGTATTGCCGAACAGCATGCGCCGATAGCCATGGCGCTTGACCAGCCACGTGCCCAGCGGCTTGGCCGCCATGCCGGCCACCGCCACCGGCACCATCATCAGCCCGGCCTGCATGGGCGAATACCCCAGCCCCACCTGCAGCAGCAGCGGAATCAGGAACGGCATGCCGCCGGCGCCGATGCGCGCGAACAGGTTGCCGAGGATGCCGACAGAAAAACTCGGGAGTGCGAACAGGGCGCGCGGAAACAGCGCCTGCTTCGCGCGGCCGGCGTGCAGCCAGTACGCCGCAAGCGCGGCGAGCCCGAACATCAGCAGCACCAGCACCGTGGCACGCCGGAAACCCAGGTCGGACAGGCCGTCGAGCGAAAACGAAACGGACGCCATGCCGAACGCCAGCATCAGGTAGCCGGCCCAGTCGAAGGCATCGGCGGCATCGCCGCGCACGTCGGGCATCACCTTGAGCGTGACCAGCGCGCCGACGACGCCCACCGGCAGGTTGATCAGGAAGATCCAGTGCCACGACACCGCCTCGACCAGCCAGCCGCCCAGGGTCGGGCCAATCAGCGGACCGATCAAACCCGGAATCGTGACAAAGCTCATGGCCGGCAGGAACTGCTCGCGCGGCACCGCGCGCAGCACGGTCAGCCGCCCCACCGGCATCAGCAGCGCACCGCCCACGCCCTGCACCACACGCGCGACGATCAGCATGGTCAGCGTGCGCGACTCCGCGCACAGCAGCGAGCCGACGCTGAAGAGGAAGATGGCCGCGAAGAACATGCGGCGGGTGCCGAACCGGTCGGCCAGCCAGCCGGACGCAGGCATCAGCATGGCCGTCGTCAACGTGTAGGCGATGATGACGGACTGCATCTGCAGCGGGCTTTCCGACAGGCTGCGCGCCATGGCCGGCAGGGCCGTGTTGACAATGGTGGCATCCAGCGTCTGCATGAACAGGCCGACCGCCACCAGCCACAGCAGCGGTTGCAGGGATTTGTCGACGGCGGCGAAGGAAGGCATGGGCAGGACGGGCCACGGGGCGCGGCGAAGCTTCACGGAATGGCCGACGGCCGGGACCATCGACCCGCCAGCGCAGCCGACATTGTGCGCCCGCCGACGGAACCGGCGCAAAGCCCGTCACCCTCTTTCACATTGCGTCGCCCTACCGCCGGCATGGGCAAAGGCCCCCGCCTATACTGATGGGCGTTGCTGACAGCCAGGCTCATGACCATGACGACCCGTACCGAACGCGATACCTTTGGCCCGATCGAAGTCCCCGCCGACCGCCTGTGGGGCGCGCAGACGCAGCGCTCGCTGCAGAACTTCGATATCGCCGGCGACCGCATGCCGCGCGAGCTGATCGACGCGCTGGCCCGCATCAAGCGCGCCAGCGCCGCCGTCAACCAGCGCCTGGGCCTGCTGCCGGCCGACAAGGCGAACGCGGTCATCGCCGCGGCCGACGAGGTCATCGCCGGCAAGCATCCGGGCGAGTTCCCGCTGGTGGTCTGGCAGACCGGCTCCGGCACGCAGAGCAACATGAACATGAACGAGGTGCTCGCCAACCGCGCCAGCGAACTGCTGGGCGGCGAGCGCGGCGAAGCCCGCCTGGTGCACCCCAACGACGACGTGAACCGCAGCCAGTCGTCCAACGACGTGTTCCCGACGGCGATGCACGTGGCGGCCGTCACCGCCATCACGCGGCACCTGCTGCCGTCGCTGCGCGCGCTGCGCGCGACGCTGGCGCGCAAGGCCACCGACTTCGACGACATCATCAAGATCGGCCGCACCCACCTGCAGGACGCCACGCCGCTCACGCTCGGCCAGGAGTTCTCCGGCTACGCCGCCCAGCTGCAGCACAGCGAGACGCACCTGAACGCCGCGCTGCCGCACCTGTGCGAGCTGGCGCTGGGCGGCACGGCGGTCGGCACCGGCCTGAATGCGCCGGCCGGCTATGCCGAACAGGTGGCCGCCGAACTCGCCGCGCTGACCGGCCTGCCTTTCGTCACCTCGCCCAACAAGTTCGAGACCATGGCCTCGGCCGACGGCCTGGTGCACGCGCACGGCGCCCTGAAGACGCTGGCCGCCAGCCTGACCAAGATCGCCAACGACATCCGCTGGCTGGCCAGCGGCCCACGCAGCGGCCTGGGCGAGCTCTCGATTCCCGAGAACGAGCCGGGCTCGTCCATCATGCCGGGCAAGGTCAACCCGACCCAGAGCGAGGCGATGACGATGCTGTGCGCGCAGGTGTTCGGCAACGATGTCGCCGTCAACATCGGCGGGGCCTCGGGCAACTTCGAGCTGAACGTGTTCCGGCCGATGATCGCCTACAACTTCCTGCACAGCGCGCGCCTGCTGGCCGACGGCATGCGCAGCTTCAACGACCACTGCGCGGTCGGCATCGAGCCCAACCGCGAGCGCATCGCCGAGCTGGTGCAGCGCTCGCTGATGCTGGTGACCGCGCTCAACCCGCACATCGGCTACGACAAATCGGCGCAGATCGCCAAGAAGGCGCACAAGGAAGGCACCAGCCTGCGCGAGGCGGCGCTGGCGCTGGGGTATGTGACGGCCGAGCAGTTCGATGCGTGGGTGCGGCCGGAGCAGATGGTGGGACGCTGAGTGCGCGCGGCTCCGGCATCGGGGCCGCTCCAAGGGGAAATCTCCGACACCTCGGGGTTAAGCGCATCGGCCCGCAAACGGCACTGGCCTGCGGCCCCGAAGGGCGTGACCTGCTGCCGTGTTGAGCAGGAACACGCCGCATTGCGGTACTCGCGCCGGCTTCAATCTGGCCACCAAAGACCGGCGGCCCGGCGCGGCGAGCGCCATCGCACTCGCCGTCCGGACCGGATCGCCGGAAACAGCCAACGGCTACTGCGATACCGCGAGCGCGGACACGATCTCTTCCCGCGTCGGCGCGTAGGCCCCCTGGCGGGCGCAGGCCGCCGCGGCGCTGGCCGCGGAGAATTCCAGGTGCGATGCGGGCATCGCCTCCGGGCGCGTGAGCAGGCTCGCCAGCCAGCCGCCCATGGAGGCATCGCCGGCGCCCACGGTATCGGCCACCGGGGTCGGCAGCGCCGGCTGGAACAGTGTGCCTTCGGCGGTGATCAGCGTCATGCCTGCCGCGCCGCGCGTCATGAGAATAGCGGCCGTGGGCGCCCAGGCCCGCAACTGGGCCAGCGCGGACGTCTCGTCCAGTTCGGGAAACAAGCCGCGCAGGTCTTCGTCCGAGACCTTGATATAGCTGGCGAGTCCGGCCATGCGGCGCAGCGTCGGCCGGTAATCGGGGCCGGCCATCGCATCGCGGTAGTTCGGGTCGAAGGCGATCCGCTTGCCGGCGGCATGGACGGCCGCCGCGGTTTCCAGCAGGTGCGCGGCAAGCGGCTGGCGCGCCAGGCTCAGGGAGCCGAAATGGACGATCTGCGCCGCCTCGATCCAGCCGTCCGGCAGCGTGCCGGCGTCGAAGGCGAGGTCTGCGCTGTTCTCGCCGATGAAGAAATACTGCGGCGGATGCGCGGCCGGGACCATCGCCAGCAGCGGCGGGCGTGTGACCTGCTGCATGAAGCGCATGTCGAGGCCGGCCTGCCGGCTCAGTGCCGTCAGTTCGTCGCCGAAGACATCGCGGCTGACGGTGCCGGCGAATCCGGTCGGCGCGCCCAGCCGCGCGCAGACGCGGGCAACGTTCCAGCACGATCCGCCGGCCACGCTGCGCCAGCGGCCATCGGCTTCGCGGATGAAGTCGGTCAGCGCTTCGCCGAACACGACCAGTTGAGGGAGGTTCATCGTTGTCAGCATGAAGTTCAGGCTGCCGGCGCGGGTTGCGCTTCCGGACTGACGCCTTGCTTGGAGGAGATGGCAGGATGCCGCGGCGTGCCGCCACGCACGGCGCGGGTGAATGCGCCCATCACCGGTGGCGGAGCGCGGGCGGTGGACTTCATGGCGTCATCCTCATCAAAGTTGGGTCGGTGCGCAGCCCGGAGCGGCGCATGGCGGCCACCCGGCGCGCGGTGTCGATGGCGCGCCGGGTGGCCGGGATGCTGCGTCCGATCCGGGCAGCGCGGGCGATGCTCTGCGGACAGATTATTCCAGCGACTTGCTACGCTCCAATGATCGCGTCTTGAACGCCGAGCCGGCCGGCCGCTCGCTGGGCAGCGACTGCGAGCGGTGCAGGCGCGGCAGGTCCGGCGCCTGCGCCGGCGCGGGTCCGCCGGCGGCCGGCACCGGCTGCACGCCGGCATCGACAAACGGCTGCAGGACCTTCTGCCCGGCCACGGCGCGCTGGGCCCCCGGCAGCAGATCGGCCCCCAGCAGCTGGCCGTTCAGCCCGTAGCGCAAATGCACCTCGGCGGCAAACAGGGAACGTGAGACCTCCGCGCTGTCGTTGAAGGCCAGCATCGGCAACGGGTTCAGCGTGAAGGCGCTCCGGTTGCTGTCCGAATCCTTGGCGCAGATCTCGGTCAGGCGATACGGCGCCGGCACCGTGCGCGCCATCGTGTTGAACTCCGCCCACGACAGCTTGCCTTCCAGCATGAGCCGGTTGACCGCGTTGATGTAGGAAGGATCCATCTGGAACACGAAACGCACATCGTTCACGCCGTCCTGCTCCGACATGGCCCGCATCGCATTGGCCAGCCCCGGCACGGCCTCCCGCGCGCGGTCGGCGGCTTCCACCAGCGCGCCGAGGGACTGGTGCGCCTTGCTGTTCTTGCGCGTATCCACCAGCGACCGGAAGTTCGGGATGTTGAATTCGATCTTGGCGCCGGGCAACAGCATGGCACGGCCCCCCGAGGCCAGCTGGTCTTGCAGCAGCAGCTGTTCGGCGCGGTCGACGAAGCTGGCGCGCTCGTGCTCGGTGCGCGCGGCCCAGGTGGATTTCGCCGCCGGCAGCGTGGTCGCGATGAGGGCCTTCAGGTGCGGGCCGTTGAAGTGCCCGATCGCCTGCGACGGAAACACCTCCCGCGCCTGCGCCGCCAGTTGCGACCACTCCTGCGGCGTGACGCGGGCCGCGGTCTTCCAGTCGAGCGTGCGCTTGAAGCTCTCCACACCGGACAGCTCGACGCTGGCCCCCAGCAGCGTGATGTTCAGGGAGCGCAGCACGAGCGTGAACGCATCGCTGACGTGCGGCAGCAGCCCGCCCTGCTGCACCAGCGAAGCAAAGGCGCTGGCCGACCAGCCACGGCCGCCCTGGTACTCGTAGCCGGAGATCGGCTCCCAGGCGTGCTGCAGCTTGAGAAAGAAGTCCCGCACGCCCCAGTTCAGGTTGGCGCCCAGGAAGCCCCGCTGCAAGCCGGTCTGCTGGAATGCGCTGGTCGAGGAGCCGTCGGCGTGCTGATGCGCCGGACCGAAGCCCGGAATCCTGTGGGCATAGCCGCCCAGCCCGCCTGCGTTGGCCGACAGGTTGAGCTGCTGCTCGCGCATGTCGAGCCCGATGGCGCCCTGGTTGAGCCCCAGCTCCAGCAGGCGGCCGGGGTCGTGGCTGGCCGGATCGAACAGCCGGCGGGCGAACTCGTCGATGTTGTCCGGGGCGACCAGCATGGCGGCGCCCTTGCCGTGCATGACGCTGGCGCTGGCCTGGGCCCCGCCCTGAAGGCGGAAGCCGAGCACCTTGCGCAGCGGCTTGAAGTCCATGCCCATGCCGCCGCCCATCGTCAGGCCCTTGTTGGACTGCCGCACGAAGAACGCCACCAGCGGGCCTTCCGCCAGCTTGTCCGCGGTCCGCTCCACGCCGACCATGGTGGTCCGGTCCACCCCCAGCACGGCAAAGCCGAACGCGCCCACACGCTTCTTCGGCAGCACCACGCCCGCCGAGGTCACGCCGGCCGAGGCGCCCTTGGACTCGATGCCGAACAGCGTGGACCGGTTGCTCAGGCCCTTCATCGCCTCCGCGAACTTGACCGCCATCTCCGCCGGCGATGACGCATCCCGCACGGCGTGGCTTTCCGCGAACTTCCGGTTGAAGGGCGACCCCGGCTTCATCACCTCCTTCTTGAAGGTCTGCGCCGTTTCCCAGAAGGCCTCGACATCGTGCCAGTTGCTGAAGCCGAAGCGCGCCAGCCGAAGCACCTTGTCGGTCTCCACGCTCTGCTGCAGCACCTCGACCGCACTGTCCGAGCCGACCACGGCGACGGTCTGCGGCAGGGTCACCAGCCGCGTGGCGAGGTCCAGCGTCAGCAGATGGCGGCCGACCGCGCCCGTGAGGATGGCAAACCGGTCGCGGGTATCGCGCTGGCCGGTCAGATCGGGGGCCGGCAGCTTGACGCCGTGCTCGCTGAGCATGTGCATCAGTTCGACGACACGGTGCAGATCGCCCAATCGCTCCTGGTCGAACACCGGCGTCGGCGCCTTGGCATCGGCATCGGGCGAGGGCTTGGCCTGCGCCTCGGCACGGCGGACGAACTCGTCGAGCCAGCTGTGCATCTTGGGCAGCAAATCGTCCGGGTCGGGCTTGGCCTTGTCCTGCCTGCGCTTTTTGCGCCGGCCGGCGGCGGCATCCAGCGTCAGGTCGGGGCCGAGCACGCGGGCTGCCACGCCGATCTGCTGAAACGCGCCAAGCATCTTGTCGATGGCGTCGCCGCGCAAGGCTGCGCAGGCTTGCGCCGTCGCCTCGGGCACCACCGGCGCAACGGCCGGGCCTGCCGCTACCGTGGGCGGCAGCGGCCAGTGCTTGTGGTGCAGCAGCGGATCCAGTTCGAGGTGGGTCACCTTCATGTCGTGGTATTCCTTGGCCATGTCGCGGCGGCCGCGCAGGTGCTCCATCACCCGGTTAACCGCACCCTTGGGGCTAGCCAGGACCCGCTCCACGTGCCCCGCGGCAGTCCGGAAGTTGCTCTGCACCCGCTCGGTGACGCCGCCGGCCGTCCGGTGGAGCGTGGCGACCACGCCGGTGCCGGGAATCCGCACGCGCTTGGGGACGTTGCCGGTCAGCGCCTGGCTGACCGTCGGCTCGGTGGCGCCGGTGGCCAGCAGGCGATAGCGCTTCTGCGCGCCGAGCGGCGGCACGACGCGGTGGGTCCGCGGCTCGCCATCGGCGTGCCCCGTCGTCAGCTGCAACGTGCCCAAGCGGGAGATGCTCAGGCGCGCCGTCTCCGGATCCAGCGCGCTCAGATCGGCGTGGCAATCGGCCCAGCTCTCGCTCGCATGGTCGTAGCGCAACAGCGCAAGCTGCGGCGCGGAATCGTCCTCCGCCAACGCGCGGTGCGCCAGCGCGAACACCTGATGCTGGTCGCTGGACACGGCGATCTGCTCGAGCCGCACTTGCCCCGGCGGCGCCGGCAGGCGCTGCGGCTGGCCGCCCGGCGGCGTGCGCACGAGCGCGTGGTCATCGGTCAGGTGATAGGCGACGCCCGCGCCGTCCACAGCAAAGTCCCGGATCGGCGCCGCCGATTCCGCCAGCACGCGGGTCTGGCTGACATAACGCTGCGCCGGCACCGCCGCCGCGGCAACGCCGGGCCGCGCCGGCAGGCGGGCCATGTTCCCGCCGAGCTCCAGCGCGAGCACCTGCGAACCGCCGGCGGGGGTCGACTGCAAGGCATACACCGGCTTGGCGTCGGCCAGGCCGAGCGGCCCCAGCTTGAGATCGCGCAGGCCCGCCAGCGGCGTGCCGTCGGCCTGCAGCAGCGGGCGCCAGTGGCCTGCGCCGTCTTTCTGGCTCGCCTGTCCGTCCGCTGAAATGCCCAGCGCAGCGCCGTCGTTGTAGGTACAGACCGTTCGCATGGCCGGCGCTTGCAACCCGCGCTCGCTCATCAGCAGCAAGGGCTGCTCGACGTGCCACTGCGGCTGCCATTGCTGCCCGTCCCAGGCGGCGGTCACGCGCTGGCCCTCGCTGCTGCGGAACACCGCGTGCAGGGCCGCGCCCTTGTCCGATGGCCCGGGGCTGGTCGTCAGCGTTTCAACGCCCCACCCGTCGGCGTTGCCCGGCATGCGCACAGGCACGCCGACGCGCCGCGCCTTGATCTCGCCGGAGGCGGCATCCGCCGCCTGGAGATCGCCCTGGTAAAGATGCCCCTGCTGGTCGCGCGCGAACAGCGTATGGCCGTCCGGCGCCAGCACGAAGTCGCGCGCGCGTGCCAGCTCGATCGGCTTGTCCCGCTTGCCGAGCTGCACCGGCTCGAATGCCGGCCTGCCGTCAGCGAGTTGCAGTTGAATCGGACGGGGCTGCGCACCGGGCGAATCCGGCCGGCACAACCGTCCCTCCCCGTCCAGCGCGAGCGGCCGGCCGGTCGCGTCCATCCGCACGGCGGAGAACCGCTCCAGCCCAGCCACCTCGTGCGCCCGGATGCCGCCGGCGCCAAGCTTGAGCAGCATCGAGCCCGCCCTCGCCCAGGCTTCGCCGTCCAGTTGCCGGCCCAGCAGCGTGATCGGGGCCCGCGCCTTGCCAGACAAGGCATGCGGCTTCCACTGCGCCTGCTGCGTGTCCCACTGATAGAGCTGCCCATGATGCTCGCGCCACAGCGCGCCATCGGGCGACCCGCTGAGGTTGGCCAGCAGGCCGATCGGCGGCGGGGAGACCCCCTCCTTCATCCCGGGATGCACCGGCAGGACGGTGGCCGGCAGGCTCTTCCCATGCATGCCGACCCAATACCGCACGCCATGCTTCTGGTAGTCGATCAGATAGCCGCCGGTCGCCTGGCTCCAGGTGAGATTGGTCACGCGGTTGTCCCGCGGATTCAGCAGGCGCTCCAACTGGTGCGCCTGTTTGCGGTCCTGCTCCGGATGGCAGGCCTTGACCCGGATCTTGCCCTTCTTGAACGCCAGATCGAACAGCGGCCCCTCGCGCAGCGGCGCGCCGCCGCCGGCCACCGCGCCCGAAGCCGAAGCCGAAGCCGAAGCCGAAGCCGAAGCCGAAGCCGAAGCAGCCTCGGCCGCCTTGGCGCCCGCCGAAACCTCGACTTCGATCGCCGGGCTGACCGACACGGGTGCGATCTCGTGGATCTCCTGGGTGCTTGCCGTCGCCCATGTCCGCGTGCCCGCGGACGACGCCACGGACCCGACGGGCGGCGTGAGATCCGACATGTGCCCGACGGGCGGCTGCGGCACCGGGCCGGCTCCGGCCGTGGAAGCGACATTCGGCGCTGCCTTGAACAACTGCTGCAGGGTCGGGTTACTGCGCTCGCGCGCGCCCGCTGCCTTGATGGGACTGCCCGGCTCCGCCAGCGACTTGCGCCGGACCGCGAGGTCCGGCTCGGACGCTTTGCGCGAGCGCGAAATGAGGCCCATCAACGCACCGGCGGAGCGCTGGCCGCTCTTTTTCCGGGGCTCGGCTTGAGCAGGCATGGAGGATGGGGTGTCGTCCTCGACCGTCCTGCCGGTGAAGCAGACTGGCAAATATTTTCTTATGTTCATATTAAGCTTGGCTTTGGATTGGCTGAATGCGCCGAACATTACACAACGCCCTCAAAACCCGACACCAGCCATTAATACATAACGATATCCCGCACACACACACCGGATTAACAGTGGGCACATCGAAAATCGATCACCCATGCCTCTCCAACTGCATCGGCATACAAGACGGCGTGGCACGTCGATCACCATCGGCGTGCCGGAAAAGCCTTCGGCTGGCTGGAACCTTGCGGACGTGAGGCCTGGCGTGGCTGCGCCATCGCCCGGCATTCGCGCACATGACCGGGATTCGGCCCTGGCAAACGCAATCACCTCATGACAGGACGATTGCGATGCCGGCCGATTCCGGCTCATTCAGCGTAGAGACCGCCTCTCCCACTCAATAACACCAACCCGAAGCGGCACATCACAAAACGAATATAGAAATCACTTTAATCAGAATTAATAACGTAACCAAAAAGAAAGGATTCACGCGCAACACGAAATGACGCGACAAATCCTCCCGAATTAACCAGGAAGATTTAAAAATAACAATAGAGAATGCATGCCCATCGTCCTCAGCGCGATGGGAACGGGACCGGCGCCGCCGGCCCCGTGTTCGGTCGCGAGCGTCAGCAGCCCTGAGCCAGGGCCTCTCGCACGCGCGCCGCGCTGCCGAGCGGCAGCACGCGGCGCGCCAGCGCTCGGCAATCCTCGAAATCGAGCCGGGACAGCGCGGCCTTGACCGATGCGATCGCCGGCACGCTCACCGACAGCTCATCCACGCCGAGTCCGACGAGCACCGGCACCGCCGCCAGATCCGAAGCCAGCGCCCCGCAAACCCCAACCCACTTGCCGTGCGCATGCGCCCCTTCCACCGTCAGCGCGATCATCCGGAGCACCGCCGGATGCAGGGCATCGACCCGCGCGGCGAGCCCCGCATGCCCGCGGTCGATGGCCAGCGTGTACTGCGTGAGGTCATTGGTCCCGATGGAGAAGAAATCCACTTCCTGCGCGAGCGCCTCGACAATCGCCACCGCGGCCGGCACTTCGATCATCACGCCGATCTTGACGGGAATCGGATACCGGGCCTGCTCCTCGCGCAGGATGCGCTTGGCCACCAGCACTTCGTCGAGATCGGACACCATGGGAAACATGATGTGCAGATTGCCGCCGGGCGCCGCGCGCAGCATCGCGCGCAGCTGGCTGCGGAACATCTCGGGATACGCCAGGCTCACGCGGATGCCGCGCAGGCCGAGGAACGGGTTGTCTTCTTTCGGCAGCGGCAGGTAGCGCAGCGGCTTGTCGCCGCCGATATCGAGCGTGCGCACGACCAGCGGCCGCTCGGGCCCGAGCGCGGCCGCCACGGCCTGGTAGGCGGCGGCCTGTTCGTCCTCGTCGGGCGGCGCCGTGCGATCTTCGAACAGGAATTCCGAGCGCAGCAGCCCGACGCCCTCCCCGCCCGCGGCCACGGCCTCGCGGGCTTCGTCGGCATCCCGCACGTTCGCCACGACTTCCACGCGGTGCCCGTCGCGGGTGCGGCCGGGGCGATGCGCCGTCTGCCGGTCAGCCTGAAGCTGCTGGCGCGCGGCGGCCAGGCGGCGCTCCACCTCGGCCCGCAGCGCGGGATCGGGGTCGGCCTGCAGCACGCCGGCCGTCCCGTCGAGCACGGCCGGCGTGCCGTCCCGCAGCGACAGGGCTTGTGCGGGCACGCCGCAGACCGCCGGAATGCCCATCGAGCGCGCCAGGATCGCCACATGGCTGGTCGGCCCGCCAGATACCGTGCACAGGCCGGCGACCTTGCTGCGGTCCATGGTGATGGTGTCGGAGGGGGTCAGGTCATCGGCGACGATGATCGAACGCTCGGGCAGGCTGCGCGGGCGCTCGGCCGTCCCCGTGAGCACGGTCAGCACGCGCACGCCGACATCGCGCACGTCCGCCGCGCGCTCGCGCACCTGGGGATTCGCGTGCAGGCGCAGGTGCTGCTCCACGGACTGGCAGGCCAGGTGCCAGGCGCTCGCCGCGCTGGCGCCGCTGCGCAGCCCGGCCTCGGCCGCCTCGATCAGCATCGGGTCTTCGAGGAAGGCGAGATGCGCGTCCATGATCTGGGCCTGCGGCGTGTCGGGCAGCGTGTCGGCCGTCACCAACGACTTGATCTGGCTGGCGGCGATCTGCAGGGCGGCATGCAAACGCGCATGCTCCTGCTCGAACGGACCGCCGGTCTCATCGAACTCGGGCGCGATGCCGCTCCAGCGCACAATCTGGCCGACCGCCACCCCCGGCGATGCGCCCACGCCCCGGAGCGACCCGGCGGCCGGCGCCGGATCGAAGGCCGGCGAACGGTCATGCAAGGCAAACGCGGCGGCCTTCGCCTGGGGAAGCACTGCCGTGCTGGCCGATTCGCCGCATCCGCTGCGCAGCAGGTCGGCCAGCGCGGCCAGTGCCTGCGCGGCGTCGCTTCCGCTGCCGCTCAGGCGGACTTCGTCGCCGCACCGCGTGGCCAGCGCCATGACCGCCACCGCCGACTTGGCATCGGCCTGCTGCTGGCCGCACCACAGCGTGAGGCGCGCCACGAAGCCCCGCGCCTCGCTGGCCAGCCGCGCCGCGGGGCGGGCATGCAGCCCGGCGGGATTCGGCAGCACGATGGGCGGCGATTGCAACAAGGCCTCCTCCTCTGCATGCCCGGGCGCGTCACCCGCGTCGCCCGCCTCTTCCGCCGCCTCCAGATGGAGGGTCAGCAGAACGCTCCGGCCGGCCTCGACGCTACCCGCGGCCTTGTCCATCTGCCGCACCCGTTCGCCATTGACGACGACGATCTCCGTGAGCGTGGATGCCTTCGCCGCCACCAACGCCGCATCGAAGCGCAGCAGCGGCTGCCCGGCGCGGACGGTATCGCCCTTGCCGACCAGCGCCTCGAACCCCTGCCCCGCCAGCATCACGGTATCGAGCCCCACGTGCACCATGATCTCCACGCCCGAAGCGTCCGCGATCACGATCGCGTGGCGCGCCTCGTGGAAATCGATCACCCGGCCGTCGATCGGCGCCAGTACGACGTCCGTCGCGGGATCGATCGACAGGCCGTCGCCGACCATCTTCTGCGCGAACGCCGGATCGGGAACGTCCTCGATCGGGACCACCCTGCCGGACAACGGCGCCAACACCCTCAGTTGCAATTGCCTGCTCGACATAGACTGCTCCTTGATGGCTGAAAACCTGAAAGTCGTGGAAGACGGCGCGGTGGTGCTCACCACCAGCTCTCCAGCTGGATGCCGTACAGATTGGTGGAACGGCGCCCCGCCGACCACGCCCCCCATTGCGCGCCCTGTGCCGCCAGCGCCGCGTCGTTCCAGTCGACCCGGGTGGCGTAGATCCGCAGCTCCGGCCGGCTCAGCAGCGCGGGCCCTGAACTCAGCGCCACCGCCACGGTGTACTTGTCGAGGCGCTGCAGCGGACCGCCGCTGACCCGCAGGGTCGTCCGGCCGACCTCGGACAGCAGCTTGAGATAGGGCGTCACCGCGTACGAGACGCGCCCGCCGACCGAGGTGCCGGTGCTGCCGCCGCTGCCGTGCTCGTTCAGCCCGCGCTGGTAGACCGCCAGCGCCTGGCCGCCAAACCGGCCGACCTGCCAGTTCACGGAATCGATCAGGCGAACGCTGTTGGTGCCGGTCGGGCTGTTGAGCGTGCCGAAGCCGGTCTCCAGCGAGGCATAGCCCGTGCTGCCCTGCACCCAGACGGAATTGGTCACGGACGGCAGCGGGAAGTTGGGCGAGTCGTACTTGAACGTCAGCGCGCCGCCGCCGTTGCCGCCCGGAAAGTCGCCGTGCATCACTTCGCCGATGACGCGCAGCCGGTCGGTGCGCGTGACCGGGATGTTGTAGAAGTCGACATTCAGGCGCGTCGCATCCCGCCGGTTATCGGTGGGGCTGAAGCGCTGGCCGCTGCGCAGCACGCTGACCCCCAGCCGGGTCTGGTCGCCGACCGGGATGTTGGTGGCGCCGACACCCGTGTCGATGGTCGGGCCGCCCACGCTGTAGAAGAAGTGGTCGACGATGTGCACATCTTCGCGCTCGATGTAGCGCTTGCCCGCCCAGAAGATGGCCGCGGGCGAGAAGGCATAGCCGCTGGTGGTCACGTACGCTTCCTTGGTCACGTACATGCCCTGGTCGCCCGTGCCGCGGAAGTTGGCCAGGCCGTTCCAGTAGGTGCCGGTGAACGCGGCGGCCCAGGTGATGCCGCCCGGCAACTGGAAGACCTTCTTCAGGCTGGCCTCGAGGTAGGTATCGCCCTCGTTGCCGAGCCGGAACAGCTCCGCGCCGCTGCCGAGCGCGTACTTGTTGACACCCCCGGCGTCGGTCTGCCGCTCCGACACCACGCCCATGCGCAGGTAGCCGTTGAACTCCAGGCCCTCGCCCAGGGTCACGGCCTGGGCCTCCGTGGCCAGCCACGCCGGGATCACTGCGATCAGTGTGCTGATCGTCGTCTTTTTCACATCTGTCTCCGCCTTGTTGTTCTCAGTGGAATGAAATCGGGGTGCCGGCGTCACCGTGCCAGCCTGTCCTCCAGTAGCCATACGTGGATGTCATGCAGGCTCAGAGGCTGCCTGGCCAGCAGGCGGGGCGCCTCGGGCTCCGCCGCCGGGTAGCAGCACGTGGTGAGCACCGCAACGCCGTCGTTGACGAATATCTCGACGGAACTGCGGTCGATGAACACCTGCAGGCGCGTCACCGGGCCGCCCAGTTCGCTGGTCTTGCGCTCATCGATCTGCCCTGCCATCGGGCAATGGCGCCGCAGCGTCAGCGTGCCGATGCCGTCGAACGCGAGGGACAGCGACTGCTGCGCGCTGTCGAACAGGTGCAGCACCCAGCCGGCCGGGCATTCCGCGCGGATCGACAGGTCGAGCTCCCATGCCCCGCCGTCCGGCTGCGGCAGCACGAACGCCGTGTTCGCGTCCAGGTCGACGTCGGGCACCCGGATCGTCGCGCTCCGCAGCGTCGCCAGTTCCCGCGCCGGGCGCTGCATCAGCTGGTCGCCTTCGAGCGTCAGCTCGCGCGGCAAGGTCAGGCAATGCATCCAGCCCGAGGCGACCGTGGGCGTCTGCGGCTGCACCGGCAGGCCCATCCAGCCGATCAGCAGGCGGCGCCCATCCGGACCGAGCAGCGTCTGCGGCGCGTAGAAATCGAAGCCCTGGTCGAGTGGGCGGAACCCGTCGTGCGGGAACTGCGCGCGCTCCAGGTCGATCTGGCCGAGCATGTAGCCGGCCACGTCGCTGCGACGCTTTCCGCCGGCGCCCGTCTCCATCGTCTGCTGGCAGCACACCAGCACGGAGCGGCGGTCCAGCGTGAACAGGTCGGGGCATTCGTACATGTAGCAGGGCAGCGCCGGCGTGATCAGTTCGCCCAGCGATTGCCACTGGCGCAGATCGGGGCTCTTCAGGAGCAGCACGGTTCCGGTCAGGTCGGTGCGCTGCGCGCCGAGCACCGCGTACCAGTGATCGCCCTGGCGCCATGCCTTGGGGTCGCGGAAGTGCCCGGTGTAGCCCGGCAGCGCGCCGTTGATGACCGGGCCCAGCTTGTCGAAGCCAACCCCGTCGCGCGAATGCGCCAGGCATTGGTAGCTGGCCCGTCCGCCGTCCGGGCTGCGGACGTTGCCCGAATACAGCAGGAACAGGTCGCCGTCGACCTCCACCGCGCAGCCGGAATAGCAACCGTCTTCGTCATAGGGCGCGTCCGGCGCGAGTGCCGGCGGCAGCAGCTCCCAGTGAATCAGGTCGGTGCTCCTGGCGTGCGCCCAGTGCTTGTTCTCATGGCGGCAGCCGTGCGGGTTCCACTGGTAGAACACGTGGTAAGCGCCGCGCCAGAAAATCAGGCCATTCGGGTCGTTGAGCAAACCCTGCGGCGGGCACAGGTGATAGGCCTGCCGCCAGGGATCTTCGATGACGTCGAGAGCGAGCGTATCAAGCACCGGACTTCTCCCCGAACGGAACGGCCACCTTCAGGCAGGCAAGCCGGGTACAGACGAACGCGACGGAGAACGCGATAACCGCGCCGATCAGGTAATTCACCAGGCTGCCCGGCTGCACGATGGCAAGCCCCGGCAATCCGGTCAGGGCGATGCCGGTCATGCCCACATGCGTGGCCACCACCCAGCCGCCGCCCACGGCACCACCCACCGCCGCGGCGATGAACGGCCGGAAGAAGCGCAGGTTGATGCCGAAGATCGCCGCCTCGGTGATGCCCATCAGGCAGGACAGCGCCGCGGGCAGCGCGATCTGGCGGATCTTGTCGTCGCGCGAGACGGTGAACACCGCCAGCGCCGCGCCGCCCTGGGCAATGTTGGCCATCGACCAGATCGGCAGCAGGAAATTGACGCCGATCGACGGATTGGCTAGCAGCCCCGCCTCGATCGCATGAAAGCTGTGATGCACGCCGGTGACGACGATCGCCGAATACAGGCCGCCGAACACCAGACCGGCCAGCGGCCCGCCGTGCTGGTACACCCATTGCAGGCCGAACGACAGCGCGTCGCCGAGCGCGCGGCCGATCGGGCCGACCACCGTCAGCGCAATCGCGCCGGAGATCAGCAGCGTCAGGAACGGCGTGAAAATCAGGTCGACCCCAGTCGGCACGACACGGCGCACGAGCCGCTCGATGCGCGCCATGATCCACACCGCGAACAGGACCGGCAGCACGGTGCCCTGGTAGCCGACCTTGGCCACCGGCACACCGAACAGGTCCCAGTATTCGCGCACGCCGCTGCCGAGCGTCCAGGCGTTCTGCAAGGCGGGATGGATCAGGATGCCCGCCAGCGCCGCCGCCAGGAACGGCGACACGCCGAAGCTCTTGCCGGCCGAGAACGCGATCAGGATCGGCAGGAACACGAAGGCCGTGCTGGCAAAGATGTCGAAAATCTGGAACAGCGCGTTGCTGCCCTCGGCCCAGCCCATGCTGCGCAGCATCCCGAGCGCGCCCATCAGCAGGCCGGAGGCCACGATGACGGGGATGATCGGCACGAAGATGTCGGACAGGGTGCGGGCCAGCCGCTGGACCGGATTGAGCCGGGTGGTGGCTTCACGCTTGACGTCTTCGAGCGACGCGGCCGCCGTGCTGTTGAGCAGGGGCTGGAGCGCGTCGTGGACCCGGTTGACCGTGCCCTGGCCGATGACGATCTGCACCTGCCCGGCATTGCTGAACGCGCCCTTCACCAGCGCCAGCGCCGTGATCGCGCCGTGATCGACCTTGGCCTCGTCGCGCACCACCAGCCGCAGCCGGGTCGCGCAGTGCGCCAGGGACACCACGTTGTCCGGCCCCCCCAGCAACGGCAGCAGGGCCTGTGCAGTCTCCTGTTCATTCATTTCTGTCGTCTCCTGTTCATCATTGACATGGTATCGATACCACATCCGGTCATTGTTCCGCCCGTCAAAAGCGGCTGTCGGGATCGTTGCTAGGTGCTGCGGCGCAGCGTCAGCCGGTACGGCATGACGATGCGCTCAACCTCGGTGCTATTGCTATTGGTCTCCCAGAGCTGGAGCATCAGCCGGGCGGCTTCCGCCCCCGTGCCGGCGTAGTCGTAGTGCACCGTCGACAGGGCCGGGCGGACCATGCTGGCCGTGTCGCTATCGCCCATGCCGGCGACCGCCATGTCGTCGGGCACCCGCAGGCCGTGGTCGTGCAGGCACGCCATGACGCCCACCGCCAGCCGGTCGGTGACCGCCAGGATGGCCGTGCAGCGCGCGTCGCCGCTGGCGCGCAGCAGCTGCTCCGCAGCCTCTTCTCCGGCGCCGGAGCGGAAGCTGGCGCGGATGATCAGCGCCGGGTCCACCGGCAGCCCGTGCGCCTGCAGGGCATCGAGATAGCCGGCTGTCCGCTCGCGGCCGACCTGGATGTCCTCTTCGGCCACCGTCACCAGCCCGACCCGCTTGTGCCCTTGCGCAAGCAGGTGCTCCATGATCTGCCGGGCCGCGGACCGCTCATTCTGGATCACGCTGGTGATGCCCAGGTGGCTGGCGTCCTGCCCGATCATGACGATGGGCAGACCGGCCTCCCGGATCGCGTCGATCAGGTCCGTGTTGACGGTGGTCGCCAGGTGCAGCACCCCGGCGACGCGCTGCCGGCGGAACAGATCGTAGGCCGTCGCCTCCTCCGCCACGGAGTTGGCCGTGTTGGCCAGCAGCATCTGGTAGCGCAGCGGCGCGAGCGTCGCGGAAATCCCGGCGACGATCTCGCTCGTGGTGTACGAATTGATCTTCGGAATGATCACCCCGACCAGCCCCGAGCGCTGCGACTTGAGCTGCTTGGCCAGTTCCGACGGCGTGTAGTGCATGCGCGAGACCACCGCCTCGATGCGCTCGCGGACCTCGGCCTTGACGTAGCCGGAGTTGTTCAGCACGCGCGAGACCGTCGATGTCGACACGCCGGCGAGCGTGGCGACATCCCGGATGGTCGGACGTTTTTGTGGGATCGATACCATGCCGGGCACAATAGACAATTCCCGCGCCGGAGTAAAGGGCCGCGTGCGATACCTTTCAGCGGCTGAAAAGACACCCCGCCACGGGGTGCCGGGAGGCGCCCTGGCCAGCCCGGCAGACCCCATTTCCGGCTCGCTGCGGCGCGCGCCAGGACCTGCGACGCAGGCTGCGCATCCGCCGTGACCGAAGGGCCACCGGCGCACAGGCACCGACAGAGGCAACAGGCAGCTTGCCGGGCCGGGCGCGCTCCGACAAGCGGGTTCGGCGCCCTGTCTCATTGGGGCATCGCTACGGCTGGCTGTGTGCCGCCTGCCGCGTGGGACGCCCATGCCGTCTTTCTGATTACTGAGGCCCGAGCGCGTCGAGAAGTGTCCGGCAGCGTGGCGTCCCCGTGAGCATGGGCACCGCGCGCATGGCGCCGACAGTCAAACCCTGGCGGCGCATGACGGCCACCGCTCACGGCATCCGGATGCGGATAGCGAGAGTTGGCCGGCGATCTGTCGCGTGGGCGCGCAACCTCAGCCCACGCAACCTCCGTCACGCCGCTGGGGTGGCGATCGGGTTGGCGCGCCGGCTTCGCCTCGCGCCCTCGCTATGCCGTTCTCCGCATCCCGCCTTCGTACCCCGACGGCGGGACGTTTTCAAGCCAGCGTTACCAGCACTGCGACGTGGTGTTGCCGCTGTTGCCCTGCACGCCCAGTTGATTGATCGTGTAGGTGCCGCAGGCGTCGGACTGCTGGGGACCGGGGTTGGCCGGCACGGCCGAGGCCGAGAATCCGGGCAGCGTGCTCGTGCCCGGCGCCCCCGTGACTTGCACATACAACTGGTAATAGGTCTGCCCGTTCGTCTGGAGCGCGACGGGGAACGCCGTGCCGACATAACCCAGCGCGGACGGCGTGCTCGCGTAGTTGTTCTGCAGCGCGAAATAGCGCTCCTGGCGCGAGGCCAGGTCCAGCAGGGCCGTCTTGGCGTCGGCCCGGTGCGACTTCATGATGTAGCTGCTGTAGGACGGATAGGCGATCGCGGCCAGGATCGCCACGATGGCGAGCGTGACCATCAGCTCGACGAGCGTGAAGCCCGCCGCAGGCCGGATGGCAGGAACAGTCTGTTGAGATTTCATGGTTAGCGCAGCTTGACCCAATTGACACGCGAGCCGGTCGCCGAGGCGCTGGGGTTGACCGCGGTCGCAGAACCCTTGCCGTCGCTGGTCTGCTGCACCATGGTCACCCCGCTGTCCGTCGTGACGAACGAGGGCGTGCCCGTGCCGCTCAGGCCGATGCCGCTCACGATGCCGCCGTTGTAGGTGGAGAAATTGCCGTTGCTGTCCCCGAAGAACGAGGACGACCCCGCGCCGCCGGCGCCGATCGTGATCGCCATGGTGTAGCCCGAGGCCTGCGTGGTAGTGCAGGACAGGATCTGCGTCACCGCCGGAATGGTGGTGTTCACGACGAACATGCCGTATGCCAGCGTCGGGTTATAGATGACCTGCTCGTAGTTGGTGGTGGAGCCCGACGTCGTGCTCGGCAGCACCAGCGTCCAGCCATATTGGTTGTTGCCGCTGGAGCAAACGCTCGACCCCTGCCAGCAGACCTTGTTCGTGCTGACGGTCCGGTACGACGCCGTCGAGCCGCTGGCGGTGGACTGCGAGGTGATGGTCTGCGTCTGCAGCGACGATACGGTCACGGTCTGCGGCGCGGCCAACGAGCTGTACTGCGACGTTGCCGCCGCCTTCGCGTTCCAGGCGCTCATGTTCCAGTCCCAGACGCCGTAGAGGGCCTGGCTGGACGCCGCATACGTCGCCGCGCTGGTCAGCGTGGCAGGCAGGCTCCGGCCCGTGCCGAAGGCGACCACGACGCGCGGATTCCCGCCCCCGGTGTCCGGAACGGACGCCACCACCACCTTGGACGAGATCGGCTGGCCGGCCGTGGTCGAGAACAGCGGCGCCGAAGCCACCGACCACGAAGACGCGGTGGCCGCCGTCAGGTCAAAGCGCCAGACGTTGCCGAACAGATCGCCGGCATAGACGTAGTCGGTGATGTGATCGCCATCCAGGTCGGCCGGCGTGACATAGGCGATGCCGTTCTTGCCGCTCTTGCCCGTCGGATCCTTGGCCGCGCCGTAGCCGGTGTCGAAATAGTAGAACGTCTTCGCGCCGGTGCTGGGGTTCACCAGCATCACGAACAGGCCGGCCGTACCGTTTTTGCTGTTGTAGCCGTTGCCGAACAGGACCGCCCACATCCCGTTGTGCAGGCGGCGGATGACCGGGGTGCCGTAGGTATTGCCCAGGTACTGGCCGCAATTGGCGACGTTGGCGCAGGTCAGGCTCGAAGACGACCACTCGCCGACCACCAGCGAGCCGGCATTGCTTTCGCTGAACTGGGTCGGATCGGTGATGTCCAGCGCGTAGAGCGCGCCGCTGGTCGACGTCGTGTTGTCCGCGATGGTGCCGGCGGCATTGCCGCCGCCGCCGAGGCCGCCGACGAGCCAGGTGTGCCAGGCGCCGTTGTAGTACAGATCGCCCGTGCCGGGCGTGGCGTCGACGTACAGGTTGTGCGAGTACGACGGCGAGCTGAAGTCGACCTTGCCGGTGGTGCTGTGGATCGTGCTCAGCACCGCTCCCGGCATGTAGGCCACCGTCTCCACGCCATCGTTGGGCGTGGTGGTGTTGCTCACGAAGTTGCCGCTCGAATCGTACGCGCCCGCGCGGAACCCGTGCACCATGCCGTCGTTGGCGCCCACGTAGACAACGTTCTGGCGCGTGGCGTAGGTGCTCTTGAACGTGGCATAGCTGCCCGTCGGCTCCGCGGGCGAAGCCGAGCCGTTCAGCGAGTCGACCCACGGGCCGTTGTACGACGAGGACGGTGCGCCGACCCAGGTCGGGCTCGAGTTGATGATGTCGCCCAGCACGCCGGTGCGGGTGCGATAGGGGCCGCTGCTGCTCGCCTCCTGCGTGCGGTCGCCGCGCAGGTACGCCAGCCGGTTGCCGTTGACGGTGGTGTCGCCGGACGTCAGCGACGACTGCAGCGTCGAGCTCAGGTTGCTCCACTCGAAGGGAATGCCGGCGGAGCCGTTCCAGGTCAGGATCTTGCGCGACGCGGGGCTGGTGGCCGTGACCGTGGCCGAACTGCCCATCGCCTGGCAGGAACCGCCCGTCAGCGTGCAGCTGGCATCCCAGTTCGCCGTCGTCGCAATCGACACGGTGCCGGTGGTCGAATCCACCACCAGGCTTTGCGCGGTCAGCTCGCCCCACCAGTTGCTCGGGTGATAGTAGGCCAGGTACAGCTGCGTACCCGCCTCGACCCGGGCCGACTGCTGCACGTTGGCGCCGGCCGAGCTGCTCGACTGCTCGACGGGCGCGGCCTTGAAGCAGGTGATCTCGTGCACGTTGCTGCCGCCGCCCGTGCCCGCGGAGAAGCCGAACCGGAACGACGCGGGCAACGCGCCGTTGGAAGACGTGATGCTCTGGCTGGTGATCACCGGCTGCGCCGTGCCGCCGTTGACGCTGTACGACAGGCTCAGCAGGCCGTCCTGCGTGATCGTCAGCCCATACGTGATGGGCACGGCGGAGCCGCGCAGCGGTTTCGAGACGGCCTCCTGGTTCGCGATCGTGAACGACAGGTCATCGCCGGTGATGTAGTTGTAGTTGTTGGTCAGCGCCGATTTCTGGGTCGGGCTCCTGCCCCCCTGGCTGAAGTCGTAGAGGTAGCCGGTCGAACAGGTCTTCTTGACCGCCGTGGCCTGCTGCGAGGCGCTCAGCGAAGACGGGTAGTAGCCGGGATAGGTCGCGTTCAGATAGGACCAGTTGGTGCTGCCGGCACCGCGCAGGCTGATCCGGCTGGCCTTGAAGCCGGTACCGGAACTGGTGTTGTCGCCGCTGTAGGAGAAGTTGCCGAATTCGTCGATGCCCAGCCCGATATAGCCGCCCAGCACGCCGTCGTACGTGCTGTTCACGTTCGAGCAGCTGTACCCGAGGCTCCCGCCCAGCGCCCCGACCGTCGCCGACTTCGAGCCGTCGGCCAGGAAGAAGCTGATGCCGTCCGCGCCGGTGCCGCTGTAATTGTTGCCGCCGTAGGTCACGGTCGTGAACGTGACCTGCAGGCCCTGGGTGCTCGGGAACGTGAAGTTCGACACCACGGCACCGCTCTGATACGTCCCGTTGGAGCCGCTGGTCGAGGTATCGCCGTTGGTCAGGCGCAAAGCGCCCGAGCCCACCGCATCGGGTAAGGTGCCGGTGGCGCCGCCGACCAGGGTCTTGCCGCTGTAGTAGCTCAACCCGGAGCATGCGGGAATCGAGCCGGTATTGTTGCCCGCCGTCAGGCAGGCGCCGTTCAACGCCTTCCAGTCGTACGAAGAGGCCGCGCCGGTCAGCGTGTCACTGATGACGAGCTGGGCCCGCGAGACGCCCGGCAAGACGGCGGCCAACGCCAGCAGGAGAGTCCATTGCTTCTTGTTCATCATCATTATTGTTGTCCCAGATCTTTCGCACCCGACGCAATCTGATACGTGCTCTGCACGACGGATGCCGTGGTCGCATCACCGCCGTAACCGAACGCCGTGACCTGATACAGCGCGGCAAGGCCGTTCGCCGAGAGGCCGAGGTAGTTGACGTACAGCCCCGGCTTGGCGGCATAGTTGACGTCGCCGGACGACGTCAGCCCGCCGCCGCCGTTGGCGGTCATGGACGGCGGCAGATAGTCGGACCGCACGCTCCACGGGAGGCTGGTCGGCGAGGTCGGCGCCAGATTGCACACCCGCATGCCGGTCGACACGTTGGCGCTGGTCACGCCGCTGCATGTCGACGCCGACAGGCTGCTGCTGCTTTGCCGCAGCCACCACTCCCCGTACTGCAGGGCGCTCTGCGCCGACTCGAACGCCCGCTGCTTGTCGCGCGTGTTGGCGGCAATCCGCTCCTGCAGCCCCAAGCTGCGGAACATGCCGAGCCCGAACAGCGTCAGCACGAGCAACAGCAGCAGGCCGATGATGAGGGTGTAGCCCCGGTCCGCTCGGCGGCCCAAGCGAAGACGACCATTGAAACGGTTCATGTGACGCGCCCCAGCAGGCTGATGTTCTGGATCCATTGCGTTGTTGTCTGGGTCTGCGCACCGGAGGCCGAGAGCGACGTCGTGAACGTCAGCGTGACCTGGATGGACCGGACCAGCGCCCAGTACCCGCCCGACTGCACCTGGGTGGCGGACATGTAGGTGTCGACATAGCCGTTGCCGTTGGTGTCGACGCCATACGTCACGCTGAACCCGGACACGCCGCTCACCAGCGGGACGGCGGTTGCGCCATTGAGCGAACACTGCAGCTCATTGGCGGAACTGATCGAAAAAGTGTTGACGTAAACCTGGGTCGAACCGGACGTGTTGGTGCCGCCCAGGCAGTTCAGGATGCCGTCGCCGGAGGCGGTGGCAAAGCGCAGGGTCAGCTTGTCGCTGGCGCTGCCGGTTCCCGTGCCGGTCGTTCCGTTGACGGCCTGGCCGGCCACCAGCGGTCCGTACGCGGCCGTGGAATCGGCGACCAGCAGCGACGTCAGGGAATTGTTGACCGGATCGGGGAAGTACCCCGCCGATTGCGCGGTGCCGGTCAGGATCGACAGCGTCAGCCGCTCGTTGTCCTCCAGCAGGGCCAGCTGGTCCTGGTTGGTGAACGATTGCTTCATGTTGATGAAGACCACCACCACGCCGCTCAGGATGACCAGCGAGATGACCATGGCAATCATGAGTTCGATCAGGCTCGTGCCTGACTGGCGGACGGCTGGCCGCCACTGCTTGCGGTGCGATGCGGCGCTCATGGCTGGATGTAGAGCGTGAAGCTCTGGGTGGCGGACGACGTCACGCCCGAGGCCGACGTCATGCTGTTGATGGCGACGGACTTCTCGTTCCACGACACGGTGGCGTTGCACGACACCGGCACGCTCACCGAGGTGCTGCAGTTGACCGTCGCGCTGTAGCTCGGGAACTTCGCGTTCATCGCGCTGGCCCAGGTCTGCACGTCGTAGGCGGCGAGCTGGCTGGGCGAGCAAGCGCTCGAACACCCCGACACCGAGGCATTGAGCGTGCCCGACGAATCCGTGACGGTGGCGGCGCTGACCGTGAACGTCGCGGGGGCCAGGCCCGCCGCCCAGAAGGCCTTGTTCGCATGCATCGCGGCCGCCAGCGACTCGGTCTGCAGCGCGATCAGGGAACGCACGCGCGTGTTCTGCGTATAGCTGATCGAGGCTGCCTGGATTTTCGCCAGGCCCAGCAAGCCGACACTGATCACGACCAGCGTGATCAGCGTTTCGATCATCGAGAAGCCGGCTTGCCGCCGGCGGGGCATGATCATGTGCATGAGCCGGCCCCCGCGTTTTGAACGACCTGGCGGCCGACCACGTTGATGGCGACGCAGCGCGTGGCCTGCTTGTTGACCGGCGCGGTGTGCAGCACCAGCGTGACCGTGCCGTTGGTGAGCCCCGTCGCGAAGCCCTCGCGGTTGTAGGTGAGCGCGGTCGTGGTGGGGCTGGCGACAAAGGTGTCGCTACCGGCAAAGGTGGCGCGCCTGCGCAGCACGACGTCGCTGCTTGAATCGATCGCCCCCGAGCCGTTCACGTCGTTGAAGACGATCCAGCCGGCCTGCCACTTGTTGCTGCCGAGGCAGGTCGCGCCATCCGACGACACGCAGAGGCTGACGGGCTGCCCCCGCTTGATGGCCTCGCTGCGCGCGAACTGCAAGTCGTTGACGAGCGAGTTGACCTCGATCGTCGTGCGGGCGCTCTGGATGGTCGACTGGAAGGACGGCGCCGCGAACATGACGAGGATGGCGACGATCGAAATCACGATCACCATCTCCACCAGCGTGAAGCCGCGCGCGCGACCGGATGCCGCCGCGGCCCGGCACGGGCGACCGACTGGTTGAACGCAGGATGAATCCGCCAGGGCGGCCTCGATGGGGGCGATCACCGCCACCATCATGGCTCCGGCCGGCACCCGACCGTGTGCCGACCACGCGCGCTGGCATGCAGGCTTGCTTGCCACAGAACCCCCCACCCCGTATTGACGAGAACTTATCGTTGTATGGCGCACGGGCTCTGTGATGCCTCAAGCCCATGTCCCGCCTCTTGGATGAGGATTCTCGACCAATATTGAGGAGGAAAAATGGAGTTCAGGTGAAGGTGGCATTACATAATTTTCACCTGTCCAGCCCCCTTCCAGTGGGGTATATCAGTGCTTAAAGGATCACATTCACTGCTTGCGGCAGCGCGTGCCTGGCGCTGTACGCCATGGCCCGGGATCCTCCACGCCGGACGGGCGCGGCCGGGGAAGATGGTGAGCGTTGACTCACCGCACGCAGCCAGGGAGCGCGGCAGCGTGGGCGGCTGGCGTCGTCGGCCGCCCGCATGTCTTCACTATTTGACGATCCCGGCATACAAGCCGGTCACGTCATCCATCACTTGAAGGATGCGCTCGCTGGTCGTGGCGATATTGCGCAGCGGCTCGGCACGGCCGGCCGCCGGCTGCCGGACCGCCTCTTCAAAGAACAGCCACTGCGTGCCGGCCAGCTGCAGCTCGCTGCCGATGGCCGCCGTGTTCTGCGTCAGGGTTTCGGCGCCGACGGTGCCCGCGAGGCCGAGCATCAGGACACCGCAGCACAGCAGGCCGATGCCGCTCATCAGGTAGCGATTCAAGGAAACCCCCGTATCCGGGTCGATGGCGCGCCCTTCCCTGCCGCAGGCAAGTGCCGCGGCCGGGACCGGCGCCGTGCACTCAGAAGGCCGTCCGGGATGTCCGCGGCTGTGCTCCCGAGCGTGGCTGGTCGGCGCCGGACGCTTGCGCGCCCTTCGGCCCGACGACGTGGCGGATCAGTTGGTCCATCTCGTTGAAGCTGACGATGGCGCCGTCCACATCATAGGAGAGCAGCAGGCCGGAGCCTGTCAGATTAATCTACGGCTGTAGTACTAGGCACTTGGTCTCTTCGTTGAAATCGATCTTCCACGGATTGGCGAGTACGTTCATAGGCTTACTCAACCTTAGATTCCGCCCGTGCAAGCCAATAGTTGCTCAGTGCCTGCCGAATATGCGGCGTGAAGTAGCCGCGCTCACCTTCCTCGGCAACTTTGAACAGCAGGTACTCGACAATCGCCTTGGCTTGCTCCACTGAAAACACCGAGCATCGAAACACCGTGCCATCCCATCTTGTTCGCGCGCCGTACCGCCTCGGATTGGAAAGTTCGTTGCGATCCTCGTCCGTCAGTCCAACGGTTAGATGAAAGACCACCTCTTCATGAGCCAGCCGTCCGTAGATGTCGTGAATCATGAACGCCGGCAGGTAGTAGCGCCAAGCTTCATCTGAAAATAGAGATAAGGCTGGCTCTATGTCCAGTTCGTGCGCCCCCATCGTCCGCCAATCACTGCGGCCGTGAAAGGCTTGCTCTATCTTGGCCGCTTCCGGACCTTCATGGCTGCGGACCAGCGCCCAGTCGGGTGGCACCTCCACGTCCGCGAAAGCGTTAGCGATCGATTTTTCCAGTTTGCTCTTGTCCATAGGATTCTTACTGTAGAAACGCCTCACATTTAGCCACCGCGACCCACGCGTTCCGTTCAGCATCCACGTGACCACTGTCACCGCCGCGGTAGCACTTCTTCATTATTGATTCGGCACCAATGAACTTGAATCAAGCCGCATAGCGGATAGGCTGATGCTCAAAGTACGTTCTAACACGCGCGGGTTGTCGCTGCACGCTTCTCAAATGACTGGAAGTTGCCTTGACCAACTGCAGCTTGGATCGTGCCGGAGCAAGCTTGGTGACCGCTTGCTTCAGATCGGCATTGAGCATCTCGTCGGGGTTGAGCTCGGGACTGTAGCTGGGCAGGTAGAACACCTCGATACGTTCTTTGTTGACCGCCAGCCACGCCTTGACCGGTTTTGCGTGGTGCACGCGCAGGTTGTCCAGCACGAGGAAAATCTTCTTCTTGGCGCCACGGATAAGCCGCCGCATGAAGTCGATCAGAATGTCGGCATTGAGCGCGCCGTCGAAGATCTTCCAACGCATCTCGCCTTTGTTGGTGACGGTGGAAATTACCGACAAACCGTACCGCTTGTTGCTCACGCGAACCACTGGCGTTTGCCCCTTGGGGGCATAGCTGCGCCCACACACGTCGTCGCTGCGCAGCCCGCTCTCGTCGCCCCAGTGAATCTCAGCGCCTTCTGCTTTGGCACGGGCGGCAATGGCAGGGTAGTCACGTTCGAGCCATTTCTTCACCGCCGCAGGCGATTGCTCGTAGGCCTTTCGCATCGGCTTTTGCGGCGTGAAACCCCAGCGCGACAGGTACAGCCCCACCGTGCGCACCGCCAGCCGGATGCCGAAACACAGCTCGATCAGTTGACCCACCGACGCACGTGTCCAAAGCGCGTAAGGCATCTTGAGCTGGTCCGGTGTCTTATCGGCAATCAGTTGGCGCACCAGAAGTTCTTGCGTCACGTCCAACGACCGCCCCTGACCCGCCTTGCGTCCGCTCGGCGCGTCGCGCAACCCCTTCGCTCCCAGTTCCTGATGTCGCTTGCAGATGTTGAATACCCCCGTGCTACTCAGCCCCGTTTGTTCCGCTATCTCGTCGTAGGTGTGACCAGCTTTGCGCAGGCGGATGACTTGCACTCGTCTCTCGTGCCGCGCTTCGCGCGGCAGCGCTCTCATGTCTGTAGGTTCCATCCTTTCAATATGGCCGAACATACAGAAAATTCAAGTTCATTCATACCGAATCAATAATTACCCAGCCTGGTAAGCCGATCTCGCAACATCGGCCAAGCCTCATCAAGATACTTGCGAGCGTCTTCACTTTCCTTCGCGGCCTCTTGCAGCAGAGTTGCGATGGACACGTTATGTATAGCAGTTTTAGTGCTGAGAGCTAATTCGATTAGTTTGAGTGCGCCGATGTAAAGCGAATCATCATGCTGAACTCCCTTGGCTGCCGGCACCTTCCAATCACCGAACAACTGCTCGTGCCAAGACTGAAGGAGATTGAGTACGGTGCCGCCAACTCGATACGCAGCGTCAGTGGGATCACTAGCCCGCAGCTCATCTAAAGTAACGTTCACAATCAATTGAAACGGGATATCCTTATCTTTAGCCCTTGCAATGCAAAGATCATCTTCCTGGTTCAGGTAAATTTCCAAGTAAGGTGTTTTCATATTTAATTTATTTTCCATCACATTCTTTCATTCGATCGACGAGCAAATCGGCTGCTCGATTCATGCACTCTTTATATCCAGCGCTCCCCCAAAATATGTGGGAAATACTGCAGTTCCTCGCATCATCCTCATACTGAGCAACGGCCTCCTGCTTACACTCCTCACGAGTTGTATCGCCGCCACGGCATATTGCATTTCCGATCCGCTTTAGGGAATCTCTGCACAAATCCCTCGCAGATGTGCTTGCAAGAGTGAGCAGTGCAAGCGAGCATGTAGGCCATGAAACAAGCCGACCTTGGACTGAACTTGTCGACCAAACGCACGCGCAAGCGTGAGTTTCTGGAAGAGATGGCCCGTGTGGTGCCATGGGCCGATCTGGTGATGCTGATCGCGCCCTACGCGCCCGAAGGCAAGCGCGGTCGGCCGCCGTTTGCCGTGGAGACGATGCTGCGCATCCACTTTCTGCAACAGTGGTTCGGCCTGTCTGACCCGGCGATGGAAGAGGCGCTGCACGACGTGCCGCTGTACCGCGAGTTTGCGGGGCTGGACAACTGGACCACGCGGCTGCCCGACGAGAGCACGATTCTGCGCTTCCGTCATCTGCTGGAGAAGCACAAGCTGGCGGCCGAGATGCTGGCGCTGGTCAACGAGATGCTGCGCGGCAAGGGGCTGATGCTCAAGGCCGGCACGGTGGTGGATGCCACGCTGATCAGCGCACCGAGCTCGACCAAGAATGCATCGGGCGAACGCGATCCAGAGATGCATCAGAGCAAGAAAGGCAACCAGTGGTACTTCGGCATGAAGGCGCATATCGGTGTGGACGCCGAATCTGGGCTGGTGCACACAGTGCGGGGCACGGCGGGCAACGTGAACGACGTGGTCGAAGCCAACAGCCTGTTGCACGGTGAGGAAACCGATGCCTTTGGCGACGCGGGCTATCAGGGGGCACACAAGCGCCCGGATGCCAGGGCTGGCGTGAGGTGGCATGTGGCAATGAAGCCCGGCAAGCGCCGGGCGTTGAGCAAGGACCGCCCGCTGGACGGGTTGATTGACCAAATCGAGCACGCCAAGGCCAGCATCCGGGCCAAGGTCGAGCATCCGTTCCGGGTGATCAAGAGGCAGTTCGGTTACGCCAAGGTCCGCTACCGGGGGTTGAGGAAGAACACCGCGCAGCTCATGACCTTGTTCGCGCTTTCCAATCTGTGGATGGTGCGCGGCAAGTTGCATGGAGCGACCGCATGAGCGCGCCGGCAGCGCGAATTCATGTCCTTGAGGGACGAATCATGTTTGCCGGCATGTGCGAAAGCATGGCCAAGCCGCGATGAATTGACCCCAACCATGCGCACGCGCTGGCGAGTTCTCCTCCTAGCACGGGCGCGGACGCATTGTTCAGAGCATCCTTAGGGAATCTCTGCACAAATCCCTCGCAGATGTGCTTGCAAGAGTGAGCAGTGCAAGCGAGCATGTAGGCCATGAAACAAGCCGACCTTGGACTGAACTTGTCGACCAAACGCACGCGCAAGCGTGAGTTTCTGGAAGAGATGGCCCGTGTGGTGCCATGGGCCGATCTGGTGATGCTGATCGCGCCCTACGCGCCCGAAGGCAAGCGCGGTCGGCCGCCGTTTGCCGTGGAGACGATGCTGCGCATCCACTTTCTGCAACAGTGGTTCGGCCTGTCTGACCCGGCGATGGAAGAGGCGCTACACGACGTGCCGCTGTACCGCGAGTTTGCGGGGCTGGACAACTGGACCACGCGGCTGCCCGACGAGAGCACGATTCTGCGCTTCCGTCATCTGCTGGAGAAGCACAAGCTGGCGGCCGAGATGCTGGCGCTGGTCAACGAGATGCTGCGCGGCAAGGGGCTGATGCTCAAGGCCGGCACGGTGGTGGATGCCACGCTGATCAGCGCACCGAGCTCGACCAAGAATGCATCGGGCGAACGCGATCCAGAGATGCATCAGAGCAAGAAAGGCAACCAGTGGTACTTCGGCATGAAGGCGCATATCGGTGTGGACGCCGAATCTGGGCTGGTGCACACAGTGCGGGGCACGGCGGGCAACGTGAACGACGTGGTCGAAGCCAACAGCCTGTTGCACGGTGAGGAAACCGATGCCTTTGGCGACGCGGGCTATCAGGGGGCACACAAGCGCCCGGATGCCAGGGCTGGCGTGAGGTGGCATGTGGCAATGAAGCCCGGCAAGCGCCGGGCGTTGAGCAAGGACCGCCCGCTGGACGGGTTGATTGACCAAATCGAGCACGCCAAGGCCAGCATCCGGGCCAAGGTCGAGCATCCGTTCCGGGTGATCAAGAGGCAGTTCGGTTACGCCAAGGTCCGCTACCGGGGGTTGAGGAAGAACACCGCGCAGCTCATGACCTTGTTCGCGCTTTCCAATCTGTGGATGGTGCGCGGCAAGTTGCATGGAGCGACCGCATGAGCGCGCCGGCAGCGCGAATTCATGTCCTTGAGGGACGAATCATGTTTGCCGGCATGTGCGAAAGCATGGCCAAGCCGCGATGAATTGACCCCAACCATGCGCACGCGCTGGCGAGTTCTCCTCCTAGCACGGGCGCGGACGCATTGTTCAGAGCATCCTTAGGGGGCAGCATTATTCACATGATGCTAATCCCATAGGCGTGCTTCAATATCGCTCGATCATCGTGTTGAAGCGCAAGATAGTGATGAAACACGCCATCTTCTGCAAAAGCAGGTCCATCGCAAGCACGCGACCCATTGCAGCATCTGCAGTGGTGGAGTTTGCAAATGCGTCCAGCACGCGACGCAAATGCTGACTCCATTCAACGATCCAGCGATCAACCTCGGCTTCGCTCAGAAGAAACCGATCTAGACCCGCACACAGATAGGACACGAGTTCCTTTGGCAGGCTCTCGTACATCGCAGCCGTGCTCATGTCGGTTGTCCAGGAGGAGTGGATTAGCCACGTTGAATCACCGCCATCGCCACCAATATCACTACCCAATATGACATTTATGTCGAGATCAATGTCATTCAATAACGTGAATGACGTTTGATCCCTTTTTCTTAGCCACTCCTCTGAATTTTCGCAAACCTCAAATATATAATTCACTCTCTCTCGAAACTTCTTGATTTTTGTCTCGGACAGCTCCATTGCTGGAGATGTCATGTAATTCATTATACAAACCGGAATCATTTGTTTATCTCGCTTACTTCCATCAATGAAGAATGGGAATTTCTTGACTTGCAACGCGCTCCCACTCTGCAAGTTCGGCGGGCAAAGGACGGCAATATAGTTTCACCTTCTTGATTGCCTTCCTAAGGCCGTTTTGTCGCTCAATAATGGCCTTGTAAGTGTTCACGAAAAATTGATTTGAAATTTGGAGCCGTAGCCGGATAGGAGTTCGGCTAGGGATGCTCTGAACAATGCGTCCGCGCCCGTGCTAGGAGGAGAACTCGCCAGCGCGTGCGCATGGTTGGGGTCAATTCATCGCGGCTTGGCCATGCTTTCGCACATGCCGGCAAACATGATTCGTCCCTCAAGGACATGAATTCGCGCTGCCGGCGCGCTCATGCGGTCGCTCCATGCAACTTGCCGCGCACCATCCACAGATTGGAAAGCGCGAACAAGGTCATGAGCTGCGCGGTGTTCTTCCTCAACCCCCGGTAGCGGACCTTGGCGTAACCGAACTGCCTCTTGATCACCCGGAACGGATGCTCGACCTTGGCCCGGATGCTGGCCTTGGCGTGCTCGATTTGGTCAATCAACCCGTCCAGCGGGCGGTCCTTGCTCAACGCCCGGCGCTTGCCGGGCTTCATTGCCACATGCCACCTCACGCCAGCCCTGGCATCCGGGCGCTTGTGTGCCCCCTGATAGCCCGCGTCGCCAAAGGCATCGGTTTCCTCACCGTGCAACAGGCTGTTGGCTTCGACCACGTCGTTCACGTTGCCCGCCGTGCCCCGCACTGTGTGCACCAGCCCAGATTCGGCGTCCACACCGATATGCGCCTTCATGCCGAAGTACCACTGGTTGCCTTTCTTGCTCTGATGCATCTCTGGATCGCGTTCGCCCGATGCATTCTTGGTCGAGCTCGGTGCGCTGATCAGCGTGGCATCCACCACCGTGCCGGCCTTGAGCATCAGCCCCTTGCCGCGCAGCATCTCGTTGACCAGCGCCAGCATCTCGGCCGGCCGCCAGCTTGTGCTTCTCCAGCAGATGACGGAAGCGCAGAATCGTGCTCTCGTCGGGCAGCCGCGTGGTCCAGTTGTCCAGCCCCGCAAACTCGCGGTACAGCGGCACGTCGTGCAGCGCCTCTTCCATCGCCGGGTCAGACAGGCCGAACCACTGTTGCAGAAAGTGGATGCGCAGCATCGTCTCCACGGCAAACGGCGGCCGACCGCGCTTGCCTTCGGGCGCGTAGGGCGCGATCAGCATCACCAGATCGGCCCATGGCACCACACGGGCCATCTCTTCCAGAAACTCACGCTTGCGCGTGCGTTTGGTCGACAAGTTCAGTCCAAGGTCGGCTTGTTTCATGGCCTACATGCTCGCTTGCACTGCTCACTCTTGCAAGCACATCTGCGAGGGATTTGTGCAGAGATTCCCTAGTTCAGCGTCGATGGTGTCGCGTGTCCAGTTGACGAAGCGACGCCAGTGATATTTGAAGTGCTTCCAGACGATCTCGATCATGTTCAGTTCGGGGCTGTAGGGCGGCAGAAAGAACAGGAGCGCTTTGTGTTCCCTGAACCAGCGGTCGCGGGTTTCCTCGCTGATGCTGTGATGAATGGCTGCGTTGTCGAGGACGATGATGGTGGGTCGGCTGTCGTCTTGCCGAATCAGCGCATCGAGAAACTGCTCGACATCGGGGCCTTTGATGCTGTGCGCATGCGCGGCGTGAATCAGGCTGTTCTGCCCGTAGTCGAACGCACCGAGCACAGAACGTCGGCAGTGGCTGTGCGGTTCAACACAATGGGGCAGCCCTCGTGGTGACCATGCGCGCTGCACAACGGGCGAAGCTGCAAAGCCAGCCTCATCGAGATAGAGGAGCCGGATGGCCTGGTCGCGCGCGGCCTGCTGGAGCTTGCCGAGCACGTCTGCTTTCACAGCGAACTCCTCTTCGCACCGTTTTTTTTTTTTGAGCGAGTAGCGGTTGCGCTTGAAAGAGAAGCCTTCGCGCTTGAGCGCCGCGCCCAGTGTCTCGATCTGACATGGCAGCGGTTGCCCATGAACTTCCTGCACGCGCTGCGCGATCTGCGCCAGTGTCAGAGATTCGGCGCGCGCAGCGTCGACCGCCGTGGCGACCATGTTCTCGGGCAGCGACCTGGGGCGGCCGCCGCCGTGACCGCTCAACAAGCCGCACACGCCGTATTCGTTCCAGGCACGCACCCAGTTGTAGGGCGACTGCACGCTAACGCCCAACCGGCCCGCGACCTTGGGGGCCGACAAACCGTCGCCGAGCATGACCATCCCCGCTGCGCGCGTGCGGATGTCGCGGTGCCGGTGATTCAGGCTCAATTGCTCCAACGTCAGCTTCTCCACTTCGCTCAACTCGACCACGCATCGCATCGGTATGCAGACCTCATCGGATTGCCTGCATGCTCAACGCCTCAACTTCTAATCCGTTTACACAGAACACTTAATGACCAGCATCGTGCCCCCCGGTTCCTCCGCTCAAATACTGAGGAATGCGCTTTTGAGTCAAAGTCCAGTAGAGACTTGACGCATCTTGCTTCGCTGATTGGCATCTCGAATCATCCTCACAAGCCTCACTCGTGCTCTCGTTCGTACCAGTGACGTTCCGAACCATTTTGATGAACTCGTTGAGTAACGGGTCTCGCTGAGGCATCGGACGGCTGGTACCTTGCAACGCATCCAAATCCGGATCACCGCTAGAAGTGCCACCAATCCCGCCACCGACGTGCGCTGGGATAGGGGGCACCACCTGAATTTCTCCCAGCAATGGGTTCGCGGTGGCGCTTCCGATAAGAAAGCCAAGCAGCTTTGAGAACCACGATTTGACCGTGATCCACAGCCTCTCAATTATCGACCGCTTCGCGGTGTGCTGAGCCTGCTTGTTTGCCGCGAGCTTGGCCGTTTGAATAGGATTTGCTGTGCTGGCCAGCGCCGCTTGTCCCACTGGCGTCAGCAGCGCAATCAAGCGGTGCGCGGCATCGTACTTAAAACCGAAGTAATAGTCTCCAGGGCCGCGAATGGCGGTAAGCAGGCCGTTGGTATCGTAGTCATAGCTGACGATGGCACCGTCCACATCATACGAAAGCAGCAGGCCGCGAGCGTTGTAGCTGTACTTCACTCGCTCACCATCCGTGTTGACTGCTTCCAGTAGCCTGCCGGCCGTGTCGTACTTCACAGCATTGGCCGTCCGGCCATCCGGATCGGTGAACGTTTGTACGTTGCCTTGCGCGTCGTATGTCAACGCCCAGGTGCCAGTGGCAACAGAACCTGTCGATTCAGACGCGGCCGCGAGTCGCCCCGCGCTGTCGTAAATCCAATCCGTCTTGAGCACATCCCCCGTTGGCGTTGCGTTAAATCCGGCAGCGCCACTATTGATCTTTACCTAAATCATGACAACCGATCGTCCGTAGGCGCGTTATATGGTCAGCACCGTGTATGGAGGATCGGTTCATGACCAAGATGGACGAAGCGACGCGCAAACGGGTACGTGCCGGACGCTTGATGCTTGCGGGCAAGACGCCGGCCGAAGCGGCGAAGGCGGTGGGTGTGGCACGGCAAACCGCGTACACCTGGAAAGCCCGGCTCAACGAAGGTGGCATTGACGCATTGCGGACAATGAACGTAGGTCGTGCAGCCCAACTGGATGCGTGCCAGCTCGAAGGCTTGCGCGTGGCACTGCTGCAAGGTGCGCTGGCGCACGGCTTCGGCACCGAGCTGTGGACCCTCAAGCGCGTGCGCATGCTCATCGAACGACTGTATGGCGTCACCTTCAGCGAGGTGCATGTCTGGCGGCTGCTGGGTGCGTTGGGCTTCAGCCCGCAAAAGCCTGAGCGCCGGGCCATCGAACGCGACGAAGACGCGGTACAGCGCTTCAAGCGCAAGACTTGGCCCGCGCTAAAAAAAAGTGTGCCGCCGAGCGACGGCTAATCGTCTTCATTGACGAGTCGGGCCTGTCGGAGCGGCCCACGCGCGTGCGCACCTGGGCGCCCAAGGGCTGCACGCCGTCATCCAGTTCCACTTCAACTGGAAGCACGTCTCGGTCATCGCCGGCCTCACGCGCACGAACTTCGTGTTTCGACTGCACGACGGCGCGATCAAGAGTGCGCAGATCATCGAGTTCCTCAAGGCGCTGCGTGCGCAGCTCAAGCGCAAGTTGCTGATCGTGTGGGACGGCGCGCCACAGCACAAGAGCCGCGTTGTGCGCGAGTACCTCGACAGTACGCGAGGCGCCGTACAGATGGCGCTGCTGCCCAGCTATTCCCCAGACCTCAACCCGGTCGAATACCTGTGGGCCTGGCTCAAGCGGCACGCGTTGGCCAACTTCTGTCCCGATACCCTCGCCGAACTCAAACACACCGCCCGCCGCAAGCTCAAGAGCGGCCAGAAACGCCCATCGATCATCGCCGCGTGCTGGAAGCAGGCTGAGTTGTGGTGATGTCATGGGTTATGTAATTCTCAATAGCATCATTCGTTGCCCCGGTTGTGTAGGACGTGAGATTACCCACTGCATCGTAGGCGAAAGTCTCTAGCTTGCCGGGTGAAGCGGCTCGAACAGGCAAGTTCCAACTCGGATGCCATTCCGTTGTAGTCGTTGTCGCGTTTGCAGTCTCGGCTGAATCAATGCGTAGCACCTGCCGTCCGAGGGAATCGTAGGCATACGTCGCCACCGAACCGTCGTAGCCAACCTTGCGCGTTGCGTTCCCATTGGTGTCGTAGCTCGTGCTCTGCGCCGTACTACCGCACAACGGACACGATCCACTGACCCCTGTCGACAACAACACGCCGTTTTGCTTCAGGAAGCTATAGACGCTGCTCCCACCATCCGGCGTCAAGACCGTCGTCTGCCCATTTGTCTGATACTGGAATTGATACCGATCTGTCCCAGCGGTCAGCTCACTGGTGATAGCTCGGCCCTGATCGTCATAGGCATAGGTGGCATACCGCACGCCGGCTTCGTCGATCACGCCAGTCAGTGCTGTGGGGAAACGCGTGTCTTCATAGACGTATTGGCGCGTTGCGTTGTCCGGCCACGTAACCTTGGAAAGCATGCCGGCCGTGTTATATGCATACCCCGTGATGGCCCCATCCGGCGCAGTGACGCCGGCGATGCGTCCTTGAGCGTCATACGCGAAGGTAAGATTTCGCCCCGATGTTGCCTTGACCTGGCTCAGTAAGTTTTTGGAGTTATACGCAAGGACAGTGCTCCTTCCATTTCGCTCTTCAACCCGAACTAACTTACCCGAGGCATCGTATCGCTCGATCATGCCGGTTGATGCGACTATGTATTTCCAGTCGGTTATATAGCCGTTCGCGTCATAAGACGGCTGTACGCTGTCCCTCGTGCCTACCGCCACCCACCCTGTCGCATCTTTTCGAAAGGTCAGGACAGAGCCATCTTCGCGAAGCACTCGGACAGAAGGCGCATACATCGACAACGACATAGCGGGGTCTAATCGGCGTTGCCAATTGAACGTCCACTGACCAGTGCCGCTGGCACCGCCAAACAGTACGTTTGACCGATATGAACGCGCAAGTGGCAACTCAGAGCTGCCACTGTCATCGCGCTCGTTCAGAACTTTGGTTCCCGTGCCCGGTAGCACCGGATGCCCTACGGCACAGCTCCGTTCCGGAGAGCGATTCGGCTCGCAATTTCCGTCCGGCAGTTGCGTGTAGCCAGGAGCGCACGCGCCTCCATTGAAGAAGGCCACGGTCCATGTGTAATAGCCCCAAGTCCGCATAGCAGACTCATAGGTCGGCTTACACGCGGCCTCTCCGCGCGACAGCATCATGTCAATATGGTCCAACTCCCAACCATTCCTGGCCATGACCGGCGCACACGCGGCCTCAGGGCTGTCTCCCACGTATGGACCGTCGTACCAGAGGTTGCCAATCCCAGCCCATGCCTCGCCACACAACATTGCGACGACAAGCGACACACATCTCCAGAGACACCGCATTCCCCTTCCCCAGTTATTCTCTTGGTGTGTGACTCTAAGCGATTGCAATAGGTGGCCATTGCTCGATATTTTTTTATACTGAATTAAGCAATATTGATTCGAGCCGATGTTGCCTTTCATTTCCGGACAACATCCATCTAGTGACCTGCACGCGAGCCCAGTATTCTCGGCACACGGGCCAAGTTGCCGAGCTCGCACGCCTCATCGAAAGGCTAATCTGCTTCGGTACTGTGGCCGAGGTCGACTACGACACGCCGCCACGCATACGTGCCGGATTTTTCGGTTTGCTTATGACGTGGCGCCCGTGGGTCATACGTCGCGCGAGTACCGGGCGCGCCTGGTTGCCGCCGGCAAAGGGGGAACGGGTCTTGCCCCGCCGGCACCATCATCCTCGCCAGCTTCCCGCAAAACGCCAACAACGTCCCCAGCCGCAACCCCACCGATACCACTACCGAGTCCCCAGGCGGCACGCGCGCTTGAGCGACAACCACGCTGCCTCTGTGCTGGGCGTCCACACCATCCTGTTCGAAGCCGCCACCCGCGCCCTAGCCAAATGTTCCGCCACCACATTTGAAAGTGATGTCACTGTAAAGGGACTGTTCGCGTTCCAGAGCGCCATCACCGACCAGGGCGGCGTAGACCACGCTCGCGCACGTACAGCCCGAAATGACAGCGCCGGCGTACGCCGCACCACCGATCGTCTCAGCGACGGCCTGATACACCTAGCCCGGCAGCCCCCCGCGCAGCATCACACGAACGTCCACGCGCGACGGCGCCAGCGCGCGCTCGAAGATGGCGCGCGCGGCGAGCGTGGCGCCGGTCCCGCACATGAACGCATCGATGGCGGCAAACCCGTACTCGGGCCAGGTGTGGATGGACAGATGGGATTCGGCCAGCAGCAGCACGCCGGTCACACCGCCGCCCGCCTCCGCCGGCGCGTTGGCGCCAGGCGCGCCGAAGCGGTGCAGATGCCCGTGCAGCACGGTGGCGCCCAGCGCGTCGGCGGCCTCGCGCAGCGTGGATTCGAGCAGCGCCGCATCGCGCAGCAGCGCGGGCGACACGCCGTACAGGTCCAGCAGCAGGTGTTCGCCGACCGGCGGCATGCCGCCCTCGGCCATGGCCGGGGCCATGTCGGTGCGCGTCACTTGTGGCCTCCGCTGAAGCCGCCGCCGTAGCCGCTGCCCGACGACCCGCCCCAGTACGAAGAGCCGCTGTTGGAGCTGCTGCTGCCGTACGACGGCGAGCGCGGCGCCGCGAAGCCCGCTTTCCAGTTCATGTAGGTCGCGCCGATCACCACGGCCACGGCATAGAGCAGAAACAGTTGCCTCATTCCCCGCCCCCGACCTTGACGACCAGCCACGCCGGCAACAGCAGCAGCACCGCCGCGAACAGCGTGTTGACAACGACCGCCCCCGGCGCCATGAAGAACGGCACCAGGTTGAGCAGACCGAGCAGCACGCAGGCCACCACCGCCACCGTCATGTAGCTGCCGTCGGCCGGCTTGACGGGCTCGGCCACGGTCTTGCCGAACCACGCCTGGATCTCGGCGGACGAGACCGGGATGCTGCGGGACCAGTTCAGTTCATGCGTGTCGCTTTCGGCGGCCAGGCCGTTGGCGGCGGCGCCGTATTCGATCACGCGGGTCACGTCGCCGCTCTTGACGCGCCAGTTGAAGGCGCCGGCGGCGTAGCTCACGCGCGCGCGGTAGTCGTCGCTGCGCGCGTAGCGCTTGCCGTCGAGCACGGCGCCGCCCGCATCGACCGTCTCCGGCCAGCGTTCGAGCACCCGGGCGCGCGACCAGCCCTCATCGGTCTCGACCAGCCACTGGAAACCGCGGCTGGCGCTGTACAGCAGGTATTCGAACCACTCGCCGTCGCCATTGACGACGGTGCGCCGCATCACGCCGATGATCTGCCATTGCGCGCCGTCGATCACGGCCTTGGCGCCCAGGTCGAGCGTGGTGACGACCTCCGGCACCGAGCGCGCTCGCTCGATGAGCTCGGCGCGCGCGGCGGAGGTATCGACAGCGCTGCCGCACGACGGGCACAGCAGGTGCGTCGTGACGCCCGGGCTGAAGGGCACGCTCGTGCCGCACGCCGGGCAGTCCAGGTTGACCAGCTTGCCCGGCAGCGTTCCCGCGCTGTCGCGGATGTCCTGGTCGGAGCGCAGCAGCTGGCAGTTCAGCGCCTTGAACGAGGTGGCCACGCCCAGGTACAGCACCGGCGCGGTGCCGTCGGAATAGTCGAGCGTGAGGAAGGCGTCCTTGCAGCGCCCGTCCGCCACGCGCGCGCGCCAGCCCTGCCCAACGCGGAACGGCAGTTCGCCCTCGCCGCCGGTGCAGTCGGCCTCGCGCACGTCGGACAGCACGAATTGCTTGCCGTCGGCGTTGTAGGACAGGCCGGGCCACAGCGATTCGAACGGCACCGCATCGGCGGGCCGGCCGCGCGCCAGCGTCATCGTGACCTGCCCGGACGCCTCGGCCAGCCAGCCGTCCGAGCCATCGTCGAACAGCGCGTACCACTCGTTCCAGAAGCCGGCGTCGTAGCGCAGCTGGATGCGGCCGACCACGGTGAACGCGCGGCCCTGGTAGCGCCCGGACGTGCCGATCTGCACGCGCGTGTAGTCTTCGAGCACGGCGGACATCTTGCCGATGTCCTTGAGCGTCTCGCCGTCGCGCAGCAGCGTGCTCTTGCAGAAGCTGCACACCGCCATCACGGCGGCAGCAGACTTCAGTTCCACCGGCGCGCCGCACGCCGGGCAATTCGCATGAAACATGGTCAGCGAGGATCCGATAGCACAGGGAGACCGGGGCGACCGCAATGGCCGCCCGACCGGACGATGCGGTTCACTCCGCTCAGCCCGCGCCGCCGGTCAGCGCCTTGAGCACGGCCGCCTTGCCGGCATCGAAATCGGCCTGGGTGATCAGGCCCTTGTCGAGCAGCTCCTTGAGCTTGGCCAGGCGCGCGGCCGGGTCGTCGGCAGCCGGGGCAACCGGGGCGGCCGGCTGTGCGGCCGGCGCGGCGCCGGCGTTGCCCTGCAAAGACGTGCGCAGGTTCTCGGCCATGGTCTGGCCCAACACCATGCCCGCCGTCAGGCCCGCGCCCGTGCCGGCGAAGCCGCCCTCGTTGCGCGCGGCCAGCGGCAGCGATTCGGCGGTCTGGTATTGCGTGAAGCGCTGCATGTCGCCGGTCATGTCCATGCTGATGCGGCGGTCCAGCGCGGCCTGCAGTTCGTCGGGCAGCGTCACGCTGGAGACCTGGAAGCTGTCGAGCGCCAGGCCGTACTGCGTGAACTGCGGCAGCAGCGCCTCGCGCACCTTGTTCGACAGCAGCGTCTGGTTGGCGGCCAGATCGACGAACGACACGCCGGATTCGCCGAAGGCCGTGGCCATGGCGCCCATGATGACGGGGCCGAACTGCTGCTCCATGTCATCGACGGTGTAGAGGTCGCGCGTGCCGCTGACCTGCTGGTAGAACAGCTTGGGATCGGCCACGTGGTAGGCATACACGCCGAAGGCGCGCAGGCGCACCATGCCGAAATCCTTGTCGCGCACCGTCACAGGCTGCGGCGTGCCCCAGCGGCGGCCGAGCTGCTGGCGCGTGCTGAAGAAGTAGACGTCCGACTTGAAGGGGGACTCGAACAGCTTGTCCCAGTTCTTCAGGTAGGTGAGCACCGGCAGCGTGTGCGTGTTGAGCTTGAACATGCCGGCGCCGAACACATCGGCGATCTGGCCTTCGTTGACGAACATCGCCATCTGCGAGTCGCGCACGGTGAGGCTGCCGCCGTTCTGGATCTCCATGTCCTGCATCGGATAGCGCCAGGCGAGCACGCCGTCGTCGCTTTCGGTCCATTGCAGGATGTCGATGAACTGCTTCTTGATGAAACTGGACAAGCTCACGGGAAACTCCTTCGCTTTCGTGTGCGTGTTGAGAGATAGGGATTCAGGCCAGGCAGGCCGCGTTGATGATGCCGACCGCCAGCGCGCTCACGCCGAACAGCCCGCCGGCCGCCGTGTTGTCGTGCTCGATCTGCACCCGGTAGTCCGGCATCAGCCGCGTCAGCACCATGAACACGACCAGCTGCACCACCGACGCCATCACCGCCCAGAACACGAACGGCACCAGGCCGTCGCTGTGCTGGATGCTGGACGCGATGGTCAGCACGAAGCCGAGCAGCGCGCCGGCCAGCGACAGGGCCGCCGCCGTGTTGCCTTCGCGGATCAGCTTGAATTCGTCGTACGGCGTCAGCTTGAGATAGACGAAGAAAAAGCCGGCGAAAACGATGGCGCCGGCCAGCAGGTGCGTTGCGTAGGCAAGGATGGGGGCGATCATGTGGATCAGGGCTCCGGACGCGGTCGGTGGCCGCAAGTGGCGCCACTATAGCGGGCTGCGTGACGCTTGCGTACCCCCCGGGGTGCCGCCGGCAGCAACTCCGTTCCGGGCTGGCCTCGCTTGTTAACGACGCCTCATGCCTAGGCATTGATTTGCGCTGCCCCGCAGCCGCCCCGGACGGCCCGCGCCTGCCAGCGGCATTCCGTAGAAACCCTTGCCCATCGGCCGTTTTCGCGCATCGCGCACCCTTGTACAGCTCGGCGGGCGCACCTAGAGTTGTTTGCAGGAGACACCCGCGCCACGGCCCGGGATCAGGCGATTGATCGGCTCAACAGCATCGTCAGGGGGCCACCATGACAACACCGGATTGCATCCACGTTGATCGCCGCACTGTACTCAAAAGCGCACTCGCCGCCGCCGCGATGCAGCTGGCGCCTGCGTTCATCCGCCACGCGCGCGGCGAAGCGCCCCTGCGCATCGGCATGGTCGACCCGATGACCGGCGTCTACGCGGCCGTCGCGCAGAACGAAGTCACGGGCGCCAGGCTCGCCGCGGCGCAGATCAACGCCCGGGGCGGCATCCTCGGCCGGCCGATCGAGCTGCTGGTGGAAGACTCGGCCAACGACGTCGGCACCGGCGTGCAGAAGGCGCGCAAGCTGATCGAGCGCGACCAGGTGAGTTTCCTGATCGGCGATGTGAACTCCGGCATCGCGCAGGCCATCGCGCAGGTCAGCAACGAGAAGAAGGTGCTGCACATCGTCTCGGGCGGCCACACCGACACGATCACCGGCAGCGACTGCAAGTGGAACGTCTACCGCGTCTGCAACACCACGAGCATGGAAGCCAACGCGGTGGCCAACCTGCTGTTCTCCAAGTACGGCAAGAAGTGGCACTTCATCACGCCGGACTACGCCTTCGGCCACACCCTGCAGAAGGCCGCGGCGGCCGACCTGCAGAAGCTCGGCGGCACCATCACCGGCAATGAGCTGACGCCGCTGGGCACCACGGATTTCTCCGCCTACCTCATCAAGGCGCGCGCGGCCAATCCGGATGTGCTGCTGGTGCTGCCGCAGGGCTCGGACATGGTCAACTGCCTCAAGCAGATCGCCCAGTTCGGCATCGGCAAGCAGATGCATATCGCCGGGCTGCAGCAGGAGCTCGAATCGCTCGAGGCGATGCCGCCGGAGGCGCGCGTCGGCATCTGGATGTTCGAGTGGTACTGGAAGCAGCCTGGCGTGCCGGGCGTCGAGCAGTTCGTCGCCGACATCCGCAAGGTCAACACCGGCAAGGTGCCCACCGCGCGCCACTGGTTCGGCTTCACCTCGGTGCACACCCTGGCCGCGGTCGCCAACCGCGAAAAGACCCTCGATTCGAGAAAGCTCGCCGAAGCGCTGGGCGGCTTCGCGCTGGCCGACGACGTCAAGCTGCAGCCCAACAAGTGCTATTACCGCAAGGGAGATCACCAACTGATGACGTCGTCCTTCGTGGGCGAAGCGTTGTCCAAGCCGGCGGGAGACCCGGAAGACCTGTTCCGCGTCGACCACGTGGTCGCGGGCGACCAGACCGCGCCGCCCGAAAGCGCGACCGGCTGCACCATCAAGTGGCCGGCCTGAGCGGGCCGGCCACGCACGCGCGGCACGCCGGGATGCGGGCGACGGGCGATGACGCAACTGCTGCTGTTCAACATCACCAACGGGCTGATCATCGGCGCGTTCTACGTGCTGATGGCGCTCGGGCTGTCGCTGATCCTGAACCTGAGCAACGTGATCAACTTCGCCCACGGCGGCTTTCTGGTCATCGGCGGCTACATCGCCTACACCATCACGCCGTATGTCGGCTTCTGGGGCGCGCTGCTGCTGGCGCCGCCGCTCACCGCCGCGATCGGGCTGGCGCTCGAACGCCTGCTGATCCGCCGCGTCTACGGGCGTGACCCGCTCTACAGCCTGCTGCTGACCTTCGGGCTGGCCTTCATCTTCGAAGACGGGACCCGCTTCATCTGGGGCGCGCAGGGCAAGCCGGTGACCATCCCGGCCGCCCTGTCGCAGCCGCTGAGCAGCGCGTTCTTCTTCATCACCGGCTACCGGCTGTTCATGGTCGGCACGGTGGCGGTGACGGTGGCGCTGCTCTTCCTACTGCTGCGCCACACGCGGCTGGGCATCCGCATCCGCGCCGGTACGCTGGACCTGGAGACGGTGGCGGCGCTGGGCATCAACGTAGGCCGGCTGCGCGCGCTGAACTTTGCCGTCGGCATCTTCCTGGCGGGCCTGAGCGGCGTGCTCGCCGCCGGCCAGCTGGGGCTGGAGCCGACCATGGGCACCGGGCTGCTGATGCCGAGCTTCATCGCCATCATCGTCGGCGGCGTGGGCAGCCTGACCGGCACGCTGCTGGGCGGGCTGCTGATCGGGGTGGCGTCGGGCATCACGGCGGTGTTCCTGCCGGCGGCGAGCGAGGCGGTCATCTACGTGATGATGGCGCTGGTGCTGCTGCTGCGCCCGCGCGGCCTGCTCGGCGAAGAGGGCATGCTGACATGAGCGCCCCGGGCCCGCCCTCGTGGCCGCGCCGGCTGGCGGGCCCGTTCGCGCTCTGGGCGGCGCTGCTGCTCGCGCCGTACTGGATGCCGCTGCTGGGCGGCTACACGGCGCTGGGCACACGCGTGCTGGTGCTGGGGCTGGCGGCCATGTCGGTGAACTTCCTGCTGGGCTTCACCGGCGTGCTGTCGTTCGGCCATGCGGCGTATTTCGGGCTGGGGGCCTACGGCGCCGGCTTCGCGCTCAAGTTCCTCGCGCCCAGCACGCCGCTGGCGCTGGTGTGCGGCACGCTGCTGGGCGGCATCGCAGGCGCGCTGCTGGGGGCACTCAGCGTGCGGCGGCGCGGGGTGTACTTCGCCATGGTCACCATCGCCTTCGGCCAGGTCTTTTACTACATCGCGTTCCAGTGGGACGCGCTCACCGGTGGCGACGATGGCCTGCGCGGCTTCTCGCGCATGCCGCTCGACCTCGGCATCACCACCCTCGACATCCTGTCGAACGCCGATGCGTTCTACTACTTCGTGCTCGCGTGCCTGGCGCTGGCGACGGGCCTGATGGCCTTCATCCTGCGCTCCCCCTTCGGGCACACGCTGATCGCCATCCGCGAGAACGAGCGGCGCGCGCGCTTTCTCGGCATTCCGGTGAACCATCATCTCTGGATCGCCTTCACGCTGTCGTGCTTCTTCATGGGCTTCGCCGGCGCACTCTATGCGCTGCTGAACAACTTCGCCGACCCGCGCGGCCTCCACTACAGCCAGTCGGGCGACTTCGTGATGATGGCGGTGATGGGCGGCATGCGCAGCTTCTGGGGGCCGCTGCTCGGCGCGGTGGTGTTCGTGGTGCTGCAGGACTACCTGTCGAGCCTGACCGTCAACTGGATGTCGTTCGTCGGCATGCTGTTCGTGGCGATCGTGCTGTTCTTTCCGCGCGGCCTGCTCGGCGTGCTGCGGCGCCGGGGGCGAACATGAGCGTGCTCGAAGTCAGCCGCCTCGGCAAGCACTTCGGCAGCCTGGCCGCGGTGCAGGATGTCTCGCTGTCGGTGGAGGCGGGCGAGCTGCGCGCGGTCATCGGCCCGAACGGCGCGGGCAAGACCACCTTCTTCAACCTCATCAGCGGCTTCTTCCGGCCAAGCGCGGGCACCATCGTCTTCGAAGGCCGCGACATCACGGCGCAGCCCGCGCACCGGCGCGTGGCGGCGGGCATTGCGCGCACCTTCCAGATCACCGAGATCTTTCCGGAGCTGACGGTGTTCGAGAACGTGCGCATCGGCGTGGAAGTGACGGACGGCCTGCGCCTGCGCCCGTGGATCAGCCGGGCCACCCGGGCCAGGGTCCGCCGGCGGGTCGAGGACACGCTCGAGCTGACCGGCCTGCATGACAAATCGGACCGGCTGGTCGGCGAGCTGTCCCACGGCGACCAGCGCGCCGCCGAGATCGCCATCGCCCTGGCGCTGCGCCCCCGCCTGCTGCTGCTCGACGAGCCGACCGCCGGCATGGGCGACCAGGAGACCGACGAGACCATGCAGCTGATCCAGCGCCTGCATCGCGACAACCGGTTCACCATCGTGCTGATCGAGCACGACATGCGCGTCGTGTTCGACCTGGCCGACCGTATCACCGTGCTCGACCAGGGGCGCCTGCTGGCCGAGGGCACGCCCGAGGCAATCGCCGCCGACGAGGCCGTCCAGGCCGCCTACCTGGGGAGCGCCGCATGAGCGCCGCGCTGATCGCCGAAGCGCTGCACACCTACTACGGCAAGAGCCATATCCTGCACGGCGTCAGCCTGCGGGCGGAGCCGGGCCGCATCACCGTCCTGCTCGGCCGCAACGGCGCGGGCAAGACCACCACGCTGCGCACGCTGATGGGCCTCACGCCCGCGCGCCGGGGCCGGGTGACCCTGTTCGGCGCCGACACCACGCGCTGGCCGACCTACCGGATCGCGGCCAGCGGCGTCGGCTACGTGCCCGAGGGCCGCCGCATCTTCGCCAACCTCACGGTGGAAGAAAACCTCAAGGTGCCGCGCGAACGCAGCGGCCCGTGGACGATCGCGCGCATCTATGAGCTGTTCCCGCGCCTGGCCGAACGCCGGCTCAGCCGCGGCCGCCTGCTGTCGGGCGGCGAGCAGGAGATGCTGTCGCTGGGCCGGGCCCTGCTGCTCAACCCGCGGCTGCTGATGCTCGACGAGCCGTCGCAGGGGCTCGCACCGCTGGTGGTGCGGGAAGTGTTTCGCGTGGTGTCGCGCATGCGCGACGAGGGGATCACCGTCCTGCTGGTCGAGCAGAACGCGCGCATGAGCCTGGAGATCGCCGACCACGCCTATGTGCTGGACGACGGCGGCATCGTCTATGCCGGCAGCGCCCGCGAGCTGGCGGCCGACGAGGGCCGCGTGCGCGCGCTGACCGGCGCCAGCGCGGCGGCCTAGGCACCGGCCCGGCGGCCGGGGGGCCCGGGGCGGCACGGGACGGAGCGAACGGGGTCGCCCGTTTCGGAAAAAATCGGCACAATCGCGCTCGCCCGATCCGCGCGTTCGCCTCCGCGAGCGCCCGCTCACCATCTCTTTCCGCACCCGCATGCCGACGCCGCAGCCCGACGCCATCGACACCTCCCCGCAGCCCCTGAACCGCGGCAACGCCCTGCTGGTGCTGGCGGTCTTCGTGGTCGCCTCGTGCGGGCTGGCCTACGAGCTGATCGCCGGGGCACTGGCGTCGTACCTGCTGGGCGACTCCATCCTGCAGTTCTCGTCGATCATCGGCGCCTACCTGTTCGCCATGGGGATCGGCTCGTGGGTCTCGCGCTACGTGGCGGACGACGCGCTGCTGGCGCGCTTTGTCGATCTGGAGCTGCTGGTCGGCCTGTTCGGCGGCGTGTCGGCGGCGGCGCTGTTCCTGCTGTTCGCGCTGGAGTCGGCGCCGTTCCGGCTGGTGCTGTATGCGCTGGTGACGGTGATCGGCGTGCTGGTCGGCATGGAGATCCCGCTGGTAATGCGGATGCTGCATCGCCGCCAGGCCAAGTTCTCCGACCTGGTCAGCCGCGTGCTGACCTTCGACTACCTGGGTGCGCTGGCCGTCTCGCTGCTGTTTCCGCTGGTGCTGGCGCCGCGCCTGGGGCTGGTGCGCACCGGCTTCCTGTTCGGCCTGTTCAACACGGCGATCGCGGTCTGGACGCTGTGGCATTTCCGCGCCGAGCTGGGGCTGTCGGCCCGCCTGCGCGGCGCGATGGCGTGGCGCGCCGGGATGGTCGGCGCGGCGCTGCTGGCCGGCTTCGCCGCATCGGACCGACTGACGCACTGGTCGGAGCGGGCGCTGTTCGGCGATGAGATCATCCACGCCATCTCGTCGCCCTACCAGCGCCTGGTGGTGACGCGCTGGAAAGACGACCTGCGCCTCTACATCAACGGCAATCTGCAGTTCTCCTCGCGCGACGAGTACCGCTACCACGAGGCGCTGGTGCTGCCGGCGCTCGAATCCGTGCGCGGCGCGCGGCGCGTGCTGGTGCTGGGCGGCGGCGACGGCCTGGCGCTGCGGCAGATCCTGAAGTATCCGCAGATCGAGCACGTCACGCTGGTCGACCTGGACCCGCGCATGACCAACCTGTTCTCGCACGCCGAGGCGCTGGTCGCGCTCAACCAGCATGCCTTCAGCGACCCGCGCGTCACCGTGGTCAACGCCGATGCGGGGCAGTGGCTGCAGACCGCCACCGACATGTTCGACGTGGCGATCGTGGATTTTCCCGATCCGTCCAACTTCAGCATCGGCAAGCTGTATTCGGTGCCGTTCTACCGGCTGCTGTCGCGCCACGTGGCGGACACGGGGCTGGTGGTGATCCAGGCCACCTCGCCATACTTTGCGCCGCGCTCGTACTGGTGCGTGGACGCGACGCTCAAGGAGGCCGGCTACCGCACCTGGCCCTACCACGCGCTGGTGCCGTCGTTCGGCGAATGGGGCTTCATCCTGGCGGCGCCCGGCCGTGCGGACTTCCGCCCGCCGACAACCTACCGCGTGCCCACCCGCTTCCTCGATGCCGACACCACGCACCAGATGTTCAGCTTCGCGCCCGACATGCCGCGTCCGCAGGTCGAGCCCAACCGGCTGAACAACCAGTCGCTGGTGCGGTATTTCGAAGAAGACTGGCACGGCGTACTGCGCTGAGGGCCGATACGCCATGACCACGCGACGCAGTTTTCTGATCGGCGCGGCCGTCACCGGTGTGGCGGCGTCGAGCCTAGCCTCGTGGGCCGGCCTGCGCGCCATCACCGAGATCACACCCAACGTGCGCATGCCGGGCCAGGCCGCCGGCCACCGCCTGCGCGACATGAAGGCCCTGCCCGCGCCCGCCGAGACACGCCGCGTGGGCGTGGCGATCTGCGGCAGCGGCATCGGCGGCCTGAGCTGCGCCTGGCGGCTCGCCAAGGCGGGGCGACGCGACGTGGTCGTGGTCGAGGGGCCCGAGCGCTTCGGCAACGCGGCCGGCGGCGCGTTCGGCACGCAGCGCTTTCCGACCGGCGCGCACTACCTGCCGCTGCCGTCGATGGAATCGACGCACGTGCGCGAGATGCTGGCCGACTTCGGCGTGATCGAGCGCGACCCGTTCGGCCTGCGCCCGACCTACGACGAGCGGGTGCTCGTGCACGCGCCGGACGAGCGCCTGTGGCTCGGCGACCGCTGGCAGGACGGCTTCGTGCCGCACGACGGCATCTCCGAAGCCGAGCGTGCCGAACACACCCGCTTCTTCGCCCACGTCGACCACCTGCGCCAGACCGCCGGCAGCGACGGCCGCCGCCTCTTCACGGTACCCACCGTGCTCGCCTCCGTTGACCCGGCCTGGCGCGCGCTCGATGCGCTGAGCTTCCGCGACTGGCTGCACCGCGAAGGCTACCGCGCCGCCACCCTGCACTGGTACGCCGACTACTGCTGCCGCGACGACTACGGCGCCACCGCCGACCATGTCTCGGCCTGGGCAGGCCTGGCCTACTTCGCCAGCCGCGGCGGCCTCGCCGCCAACGCTGAGCAGGGCACCATGCTGACCTGGCCCGAAGGGCTCGACTGGATGGCCCGCCGCCTGTTCGACGCCGCTGGCCTGAACGAGGCCGGACGCCTGCTGGCCGGCAGCGCCGCCCGCATCGGCCACACCCGCGAAGCCGGCGCCCGCGTCTTCGCCGATGTGCTGGAACCGGACGGCCGCGTGGTGCGCCTGCTGGCCGACCACGTGGTCAGCGCGATGCCGCTGCACGTCGCCAAGCACATCGTCGAAGGCTTCGACGTGCCCGCCGCCGAACTGCCCGAGAGCGCGCCGTGGCTGCTCGCCAACCTGCTGATCGACGGCTTCCCGCGCGAGCACGACAATATGCCGCTGGCGTGGGACAACGTGGTCTACCGCGGCACCGGCCTCGGCTACGTGGTGGCCAATCATCAGGACATCCGCGTCGGCCCGCCGGAGCAGTCCGTCTTCACCGCCTACGTGGCGCTGTCCGACATGACGCCCAAGGCCGCGCGCGAATGGCTGAGCCAGGCCGCGCCGCAAACCCTGCTCGAACGCGCGATGCGCGATCTGGACGCCGTGTACGGCATCCGCCTGCGCGCCCAGATCCGCCGCGCGGACCTGACCCTGCGCGGGCACGGCATGGCGATCCCCTCGCCCGGCTTCCTGTCCCGCCCCGGCATCGCGCGCCTGCGCGAGAGCGCCGGCCCGATCCGCTACGCGCATGCCGACCTGTCGGGCTACTCCGTCTTCGAAGAAGCCGCCTGGTGGGGCGACCAGGCGGCGCGGCGCATCGTCGCGGGCTGAGCGGCACCGCGCGCCGGCATGCCGTCAGATCAATATCAGCCCTGGCGCGGCCACAGGGTGCGGCCGAAGAACGTGAGCGCGCGGTCCCATGCCTGCTGGGCCCAAACCGGGTCGTACTGCGTATGGGCAATGCGGCCCGGCCCCACGGCCGTCTCGTTGGCAAAGGCGTGGTGCGCCCGGTAGCGGTGGAACTCGACCGACACGCCGCCCTCGGCCAGCTTCTGCTCCAGCGCGTCGACCGTCTCGATCTTGAAGAAGCCGTCTTGCGTGGCCCAGTGGCCCTGCACCGGCACCTTGATGCGCGATGCGTCAATGTATTCCAGCGGCGGGAAGCCGTACCACACCACGCCGGCCGCGGCCTCCGGCACGTTGCCCAGCGCCAGCAGCGTCAGCGCCCCGCCCATGCAGTAGCCCGTCACGCCCACGCGCTCGCAGCGCTGCTTGAGGTATTGCACCGCGCCGCGGATGTCCTGGCTGGCGGCATCGCCAAAGTTGAGGTTGGTCATCAGGTGGTGGGCCTCTTCCTCTTCCACCGTCGCGCTGCCGCGGTAGAGGTCGGGCACCAGCGCCACGTAGCCGGCCGCGGCCAGCCGGTCGGCCACGCCGCGGATCTGGTCGTTCAGCCCCCACCACTCCTGGATGACGACCACGCCGGGCGCGCCCGCCTCCTGCTCCGGCCTGGCCAGATAGCCCTGGAGTTCCTGGCCGTCGGGGCGCTTGAACGAAATCATGGATCCCTGCTGTGCTTGCATGCGATTGGCTCCGAGTCGCAACGAAAGCGCACAGCATAGCCGCGGGCGATGATTTTTGCAGGCGCCCCGGATGCAATTTTTTGTGCCGGAGCCTCTATCATTACCGGGTCGCCCTTCCCCAGAATCATCATGATCCGGAACCTCGCCCTCATCGCTTACCTGCTGGTGCTGCTGATCCACGTCTACATCGTCGTGCTCGAAATGGTGCTGTGGAAAACGCGCGGGCCCAAGGTGTTCCGCATCACGCCGGAGAAAGCCGCCGAGACCGCCGCGATGGCGTCCAACCAGGGGCTGTACAACGGCTTCCTGGTAGCGGCGCTGGTGATCGGGCTGGTGGCGCCGGATCCGACCATCAATGCGGCGTTCGCGTTGTTCGGGCTGATCTGCGTGGCCGTCGCCGGCATCTGGGGCGGGATCACGGTGAACCGGCGAATCGTACTGGTGCAGACGGTGCCGGCGGTGGCGGCGCTGGTGCTGGGGTGGTTTGCCTGAGGCGCCTCTGCGGCCAGCCGTATCTTCGGCGGCGGCGCCCGACTGCCCTCCGGTGATTGCCGACGACCTGGCCACGCGGGTCGGATGACCGGCACCGGCCGGCAGCGAGCGGCCTCAAGCCTCAAGCCTCAAACGTCATCGTCCCCGACGCAAAGTCTGGGAAATGCCGCCACGGCCTGCACCGGCTGCTTCGTCATGCAGACCTCGAACAGGCGGCTGGCCAGCCACGCAGCCAGCCAGTGCTGCAATGCCGGCAACGGCTGATCGGCAAACCAGCCCGGCTCCACGGCCGCAAACTGGCGCACGAAGGGAAAGATCGCGAGGTCGGTGGCGCACGGGGTCGCGCCGCCCAGATAGCGCTGGCGCTGCAGCCTCGCCTCCAGCAACGTCAGCAATGACGACACGGCATCGGCCCGCCAGGCTTCGCGGGGCCGCGCGTCTTCCGGGTAGCGCTCCGGATACTTGTAGCGATCCAGAGCGCGCTTGAAATCGCCATCGTTGCGTCGCAGCAGGTCCAGGTTCTCATCGGACTGCGCCCGGCTCCACCAGCCCTCCGGGTCCGGAGACGCAAGCGCCCATCGCATGATGTCCCAGCTCTCTTCAAGCACGCCGCCGTCGGGCAACCGCAGCACCGGCACCGTGCCTTTGGGCGACAACGCCAGCAGCGCGGCCGGCTTGTCGCGCAAGACCACTTCAAAGGTCAGGAAGCGCCGGTCGGCCTGCAGCATTGCCAGGCGCGCGCGCATGGCGTAGGGGCAGCGGCGGTAGGTGTAGAGCAGGGGTAAGGGGGGCATTTGCGCGGGGTTCGAACGGACTGGCGTCAGGTGGGTGCCTTGTCGGGGTGGGCCATTGTGTCAGTTGTTGGGTGGGGAAGTGGATTCGCCCCCGCATCTCCGAACACCACCTCACACTTGAGTTGATGACTCGGTCCTGCGCCTGAACCCGTGTGGCGAGCGATATTTCAGTGCGCGATGGGGATGCTGCTCGTTGTCGTGCTCGAACGCGATGCAAGGTTACGCATGGTCGTCGCCGCATCCGACTTGGGCATGAAGGCGACGTCATCGCGCTTCATGGCCTTCACGAAGCGCTCTGCCATGCCGTTGCTCTGCTGGCTGCAAACCGGTGTCGTCAACGGCTTCAGACCAATGCCCGCGGCGGGCTCGCGAGTCTTCCCGGCAATGTAGCCTGAGCCGTTGCCAGTCAGCCATTCGATTTGCGCTGGTGCTTTCGAAACATTGCCGAAGCGCTGCTCGACGGCCGTCAGCATCACGTCGCGTACGACGTCGCCACTGTAACCACCGGTCGTCGCTACCCAACTCCTCGCCACAAGTTCGAATCGATGGGGCGCAGCGAACCATGCATGACATGCAGCATGCCTTGAAAACATTGCAGCACATGCATCCCGCATCGCCCCTATCATCCTGCCCTCTTGCCTGAACAGACCAGCACAGCCCGGTCCCATACCCACCGCCCGAGATGACCGCACCGACTTTCCACCAAGCCGTTCCATCCGATACCGACCGCTGCTACGAGATCGAAACAGGCGCCTATGAAGGGGATGAAGCCGCCACGCGCGAGAAGATCGCCACCCGCATTGCTCAGTACCCGCAAGGCTTTCTCGTGATGAAACTGGAAGACAAGATCATCGGCTTCATCAACAGCGGGTGTGCACATCAGGTCGTCATGTCCGACGAGTCATTCAAGGAATTGGTCGGGCACGAGGCGGATGCACCGAATGTCGTCATCATGTCGGTGGTCATCGATCCCGCGTATCAGGGCAAGGGCTATGCGTCGTTGATGATGGAGACCTTCGTGTCGCGCATGCGGCAACTCGGCAAGGCAACCATTCACCTGATGTGCAAGGACCGACATGTCGCGCTCTACACGCGGCTCGGCTACAGCTATGTCAAACCATCCGAGTCGGACCATGGCGGCATGGCGTGGCATGAGATGGTGATGCGTCTGTAGTCGAACGTCTGTTTTGGATTGCTGATTCAACGGATCGACGCCACACGCTGGCCGCTCATGCCGGCAATGCCCACCACCACCACCGAAGCAAAGATGCCGGGCGCCAACAGCGTCCGGATCCGCCCGCATCTTCTTTTCATTGTGTGAACGCTGCGACGACGTTCCTGTCGACGCGTTTTCTGCCTGGCGGCTTATGCGGACAGCTTCTGCTTCTGCATCTCCGCAATAAGATCGGCATCGCCGTCGTCTCGCGCGCCCCCCATGGCGGCCGCGGGCATCGATGCGCTCGCCATCGTGCCAATCCAGTTCGAGCTCAAGGTGATCGCGAAACATCCTGAATCCACCTCCGGCGAATCCGGCGTGGTTCATCTTCGGCAAAATGCAACCACTTGCAAAAGCACTCGGGCAGACGTTCAGTCGTTAGCTCCGCTTGAATGGCTACCATTCGCAGATCAAGACTCCGGGGGTCGATGATTTCAAAACAGTGACACGCTTCCACACTGCAAAAAAAATGCCCGAAATGGCGTGTGCCCTGTCCGGGAAAATGCTGACAGATGCCATGGCAGGAAACCTCCTAGTCTGGTGTTAACCAAAAAATGGTTGCCTGGAGCAAATACAAAAAAATCAGATCCCGCTGCATCTGAGTCAATAACCATTACCCCTGATCCCTCAAGCGCGAGTGACGGGCCTTTTATCGTTGGCCGTCATGAAATGCGCGCAAGTCATCAAAGGTAAGCCAGAAATGGAAAGATCACTGGATTGCCCAAGCTCCCAGCCGGACCAGCTTGGCAGCAGGATCATAGGGGTGGTGGTCAAAGGTGATGGCTCGCCTAGCATCGCATTTCTTAAAGACCCTGTTCCACCGGAGCAGATCGCCCACCTGGTTCCAGATTCGGTGCCAGTGACGGAAATTGTTCGTATAGCCGCCCCCTGCCAGCAGGGAAAATGCCGCCATTTTGGTGACGGAAAATGTTCTCTTGTTTCGAAAATTGTTGAACAGCTTCCACAGGTTGTGCAACACCTTTCTTATTGCCCCACCAGAAAATCATGTCTGTGGTGGTCGCAAGAAGGGACCGAAGCCTGCCGTCGCTGCCCCCAAGTGGTGACTGAGCCGTTTCACCCAAGTGAATCAACCCGAAAGCTTGCGCCGATTCCTGATCCGCAAGAATGTCGCGTACCCAAACTCGAGGAGTAGACGATGGCAACCGAAGAACTGAATCCTCAACCTCTCCCCCCCAAAGTGGATTTGGGGCTGTTGACCGAAGTGATTACGACTTCGGTGCGAAAAGCGCTTGAAGAACGAGCGGCAACCGAGACCACCACTCAAGTCTTCAAAAACCCCAGAATCATTGTCGGATTCATCATGGAGCCGGCAACCCTTTCGCAAAGGGAGTGACGGGGTCGGGCGCTCCCCGCCATCCGGACTGGCATGTCACGCTGACGCACCCGTGAGGCTCGCCAGGATGTGCCGAAGCGCCCGCTCGCCTCACGCAGGCAAAGCGTCGACGACGCGTTGCGCAGGCACGACCTCGGCATGCTGCGCAATCACCTTGTCGAGCAGCATGTGATGCACGTCGTGATCCGGATCGGCGCAGCCATCTCTTGCCACCACGACGCGATAATCCAGGTCGAGCGCCTGCCTGACGGTCGACAGCACGACGCCGGCGGTCGTGACACCGGCAAGCACGAGCGTTTCGATACCGTTCGAGCGCAGCAGCGTTTCCAGCGCTGTCCCGGTAAACGCGCCGATGCGGTGCTTGATGACGACGGGTTCGTTGTCGAGCGGCGCGACGGCGGGATGGATGGCGGTTTCCGCTTGACCGCGCCCGAACGCACCGCTTTGCTTGACCAGCGAAAACAGCCGGTTCCGTGCGCTGACTTCCGGGTAGCCTTGCCTGAATGCCACCATCACGTAGATGACCGGCATGTGCGCCGCACGCGCGGCCGCGATCATCCGTGCGGTGTTGGCGAGCACGCCGGCACGCTGATCCTCCGGAACATAGTGCTCCAGCAACACGTTCTGGTAATCCATCACCAGCAAGGCCGATTGGGCTGGTTCCAGTTGAAACGGCTCAGACATCGACAAGCTCCATCAAAGACGGGAAGCGCGAATACGTGACCGGCCCGGCGCGAAGCCCACGATCCGCCAGATCAAAAAAGCGCCAAGCAGCAACAGCCCGCTGGTCACAAAGAACACCGCACGCATACCGGCATGTCCGCCGACAAAACCGCCGGCCAACGGACCCACAACCTGCCCCGCGAACTGGAATGACAGCGCATAGCCCATGACCTTGCCGACGAGCGGGTCGGGCACGTTGTGACGCACGACTGCGGCGATACAGGGCAACAGACCGCCCAGCGCGAGGCCCATGGCGAAGCGCAAGCCGATGAGCTGCCAGCTCGCCGTGACCAACGCCTGCGGGATGAGCAGCAGCCCGGCCGAAGCCAGCGCGGTGATGATCACGGTGGCATGGCCGATCCGGTCCGCGAGCTTGCCGAGCTGCGAAGCGGAAAGCACGCTGCCCAGCGCCGCGGCGGACATGACCAGGCCCGCCACGAACGTGACCTTGCGCGGATCGCTGACGAGGCTTTGCACATAGACGGTGATGATGGGCTCGATGGACATATTGGCGACCATCAGAATCAGCCCGGTCAGCAGCATCGCAATGACGGCGCGCTTGTTTGGAACCTGCGCCCAAGAGGCAACAGTCCGCTCCGCCTCCGGCTGTTGCGGCGCTTCGCGGACCCGCCACGCCGTCGCGAGGAACGAGACGAAGATCAGTCCGCCGGCACACCAGAAGGTGGCGCGCATACCGATCATCGGAGGCAACGCGCCGCCGACGAGCGGCCCCACCAGATTGCCGGCCATCACACCGGAAGCGAGCACCCCGAGCGCCCAGCCCGACCGCGCTTTCGGCGTTTGCACCGCGACCAGGATCGTTGCCCCCGACGCGTACCCGCCCGCCAGGCCGACCAATAGGCGCAGCGCGACCAGTTGCCAGATGTTCGTCGCGAGCCCCATCAGCGACACCACGATGGCCATCCCGAGACTCGCCCTCAACAGCATCGGCTTGCGGCCGTAGCGGTCGCCCAGATGCCCCCATAGCGGCGCGGTAAGCCCGGCGGTGACGAAGGTCGCCCCAAACGCGACGCCAGACCATTGGACGATGGCCGCATGGCCGGTCACGCCGAGTTGCTCCACATAGATCGGCAGGAACGGCAGCATCAGCGTCATCGCCAGCACCGTCGAAAAGGAGCCGAACAGGCAGACCGCAAGGTTGCGCCGCCAGGGCTCGTCACTACCCGGTGTCATGAGAAAGGGGCTCCTCGCCTTGGTATCCCAACTCGGGATACAATACCAACCCACGAAGGTCGCTGTCAAACAACCCCTGTCGAATCCGAGACACATCGAACGGACCTAACCGCCCTTATCTGCCCATGACACAAGCGCAAAACGTGGAAACCCGCCTGCGGGAAATGATCCTCAACATGGAGCTCGGCCCCGGCGAACGGTTGACGGAACGCTGGGCCGAAGCCCAGTTGGGCGCCTCGCGGACGCCGGTCCGCGCTGCGTTATTGCGCCTGGAGACGGACGGCCTGATCTGCCGCGAAGGCCGCGGCTGGATGGTGACGCCGCTCGACATTCAGGAGATCGAACAGCTCTTCGTCTATCGCGAAGTCCTGGAAGTGGCTGCGATCCAGTTGGCTGCGAAGCATGCAAACAGCGAAGCGCTGGACCGGCTGGAGGCCTCGCTTGAAGCCTGCAGGCCCGGCACGTCAACACGCGAAGCGCAGCAGATCGGCACGGAATTTCACGTTCAACTGGCGGCGCTGGCGGGCAATGATTTCATCGCCCGTGGCATTGCCGACGCCATGACGCGCCTGTCTCGCGCCCGCTGGCTGGACACCACGCCCGAGCATCAGGGCTGGGACGAGCATCGCGCGGTGCTGGCGGCCTTGCGCGAGGGCGATGCCGCCAAGGCATCCGCACTCGTCAGCCAGCATCTCCGCGATAGCCGCGATCGGCTGATGAAGATCCTGACCGAGGGACGCCGTAGCCTGCGGGCACGCGGGATCGTGGTTGAGCGGGGCTGACTGTGCGCCGCAGGCACTGGCTTCTTTGGTCGAAGCGGCATTGATCAGCGGGATCACGTGAAGGGCGGCTACGCGCTCGGCAGCGCTCGTCGGAGACGACATGGGGCGTACCGTCCGCCAGAAGCGGGCATGTCAAACGCATGCGTAAATGGGTCCGGGTAGCCACCCTGAGGCTCACAGCACATCGCATCGCAGTGAACACGCGACCGCCGCATCCCGCCCGCAACCCCCTTCAACCCTGCAGCGCAGCCCACATCTCCCTGTCACGCTGCGCCGTCCAGATACGCGGATGCGCGATGCCGCCCGCCTCATCAAACGCGCGGGACACATCAAACGGCAGGCAATGCTCGTAGATGAAGACACCGCCGAACCGGGCATCCATCAAAGCGCGCGCATGGCGCATCGCGCCTTTCAGGTCGAGGCCCTGGGCGTGTGCCTCTCGACCGGCCTTGAGCAGCGTGGTGACGAACGCGTTGGTGTAGCGGATGGCATCGTCGGCGTCTCGCGCGGAAAGCAGGGCCGGCCCCCGCCCCGGCACCAGCTTCTCCGCGCCCAGCGCCCGCAGGGCTTCCAGCGTGGCGGGCCACTGCTCCAGGTGCGCGTCGCCGCAGTAGCAGGCCGCTTCGTGCTCGACCAGATCCCCCGAGAACAGCACCTTCTGCGATGGCAGCCAGACCACGGTGTCACCCCGGGTGTGGCCCGCCCCGAGGTGCGCGATCCGCACTTCAAGGCGCCCCAGCCACAGCGTCAGCGCGCGCTCGAAGACCAGCGTCGGCCACGTCAGGCCGGGGATGGTTTCAACACCGGCGAACAGGCGCGGGAATCGCTCGATCTCGGACTGCATGTCCTGCGCGCCGCGCTCGACGATCAGGTCGTACGTTCCCCGGCTGGCGATGATCTCCCGGCACCCTTGCGCGACAAACGCCGAGGCCCCCAGCACGCGCACCGCGTGATAGTGGGACAGCACCAGGTGCCGGATCGGCTTGTCCGTGACCGCGCGAATCCTGGCGATCAGGTCTTGCGCCATCGCGGGCGTCGCGGTCGTGTCGACCACGAGGACGCTGTCATCGCCGATGACCACGCCGGAGTTCGGGTCGCCGTCCGCCGTGTAGGCGTAGGCGTTCTCGGAGAGCTGGGTGAAGGTCGCGGCCCTGGCTTGCGTGTCGCCGCAGGAGGCGAAGGTCTTGGTCATCCGGGTGCTCTCGGTCATTTCGGTTCGGGGGGTCGGGTTGCGATATCGCGCTGCCGGTCATGCGGCGCGCGTCGCGGCCACCGCCTTGATCTCGACCACCAGCGTCGGCCGGGCCAGCGCGGCCACGCCGAGGATGGTCCAGGCCGGCGCCTGCGCCTTGATGTAGCGGTCCTTGATCTCGCGGAACGCCGCGAGCTGCCGGTCGACATCGACGTGATAGCTGACCAGCTCGACGAGATCCTCGAAGCCGAGCCCGGCCGCCTGCAGGATCGCGCCCAGCCGCTGGAATGCGAGATCGATCTGCTCCTCCATGCTGGCGGGCACGGTCCCGTCGGCGCGGATGCCGATCTGGCCGGCGATGAACAGCAGGCCGCCCGCCGCAACGGCCGGCGCGTAGTTGAACGTCCTGAACACCTCGGTGCTGCCGAAAACGGGGTGTGGATTCGAAAGGGCAATAGTCGTCTTGAGAGATTGCATGGCGCGTGCCTTGGAAAGTGAGAATGCCGAACGGTGTGCCTACGCGGCGTCCAACGACCCGCGCCGGACCTGGTCCTGCTCCTGGGATTCGAAGAGCACCTTGAAATTGCCCTCGCCGAAGCCGTCCTCGCCGCGCCGCTCGATGATCTCGAAGAAGATCGGGCCGATCTGGCGTCGCGTGAAGCGTTGCAGCAGGATCCGTCCGCCGCGCTTGCCGTCGACGAGAATGCCCCGGCGCTCGATGCGCTCGAGGTGCAGCCCGTGTCCGGGCACCCGGGCATCCAGGTTCCGGTAGTAGGCCGCGGGCGGTGCATCCATGAAGCCGATCCCGGCGGCTTCCATGGCCGCGATGGTCTGTCCGATGTCCGAGGACAGGAAAGCGATGTGCTGGATGCCCTCGCCGCGGTAGTCGCGGATGAACTCGTCGTTCTGGTTCAGCGCGCCGGGCTGGTCGTGCGCGGCGGCGGCGATCGGAATGGACACTTTCCCGCACGGGCTCACCATCGAGCGGGCCCGCATCCCCGTCTGCCGGCCTTGCACGTCCAGGTACTGCTTCTGGACGAAGGCGAAGGTGTCCTTGTAGAAGTCGGCCCAGTAGTCGAGGTTCTCCGGCCTGACGATGTTCGAGGTATGGTCGATCGCCCGGATGGCGGCTTCCGCCACTGCGACGGGCTGCCCTGGCCGATACGGCGTCGAAAACACTGATTCGATGTCGTGATCGACGAAATAAACCAGGCTGTCGCCGATGCCCACGATCGCCGGCGCGTCGATGACGAACGCGCCGAACTCGGCCGGCGTTGCCCGACGGGCGCCGCCCGCCAGCGCTTGCGCCAGGGCATTCGCTGCGTCGTCCACGTGGATCGCGATCGCGCGCGCGGAGGCGCCGTGCACGTCGCGGAACGGATTCGGCGCGGGGTTCACGATCAGGGCGGCTTCGTTCTGGCGCAAGAGGACCGCCCCCGTCTGCGCATGTTGCCCCTGTGCCTTGAACCCGAGCTTCCCGAACAGGGCAACCAGCCCTTCGGGCTCCGGGCAGACGAACTCGACAAAGGCAAAACCTGCTGTCGTCACGGTACGCATCGACCACTCCGCATGCAAATTATTGAGAATTACATAACCCATGACATCACCACAACTCAGCCTGCTTCCAGCACGCGGCGATGATCGATGGGCGTTTCTGGCCGCTCTTGAGCTTGCGGCGGGCGGTGTGTTTGAGTTCGGCGAGGGTATCGGGACAGAAGTTGGCCAACGCGTGCCGCTTGAGCCAGGCCCACAGGTATTCGACCGGGTTGAGGTCTGGGGAATAGCTGGGCAGCAGCGCCATCTGTACGGCGCCTCGCGTACTGTCGAGGTACTCGCGCACAACGCGGCTCTTGTGCTGTGGCGCGCCGTCCCACACGATCAGCAACTTGCGCTTGAGCTGCGCACGCAGCGCCTTGAGGAACTCGATGATCTGCGCACTCTTGATCGCGCCGTCGTGCAGTCGAAACACGAAGTTCGTGCGCGTGAGGCCGGCGATGACCGAGACGTGCTTCCAGTTGAAGTGGAACTGGATGACCGGCGTGCAGCCCTTGGGCGCCCAGGTGCGCACGCGCGTGGGCCGCTCCGACAGGCCCGACTCGTCAATGAAGACGATTAGCCGTCGCTCGGCGGCACACTTTTTTTTAGCGCGGGCCAAGTCTTGCGCTTGAAGCGCTGTACCGCGTCTTCGTCGCGTTCGATGGCCCGGCGCTCAGGCTTTTGCGGGCTGAAGCCCAACGCACCCAGCAGCCGCCAGACATGCACCTCGCTGAAGGTGACGCCATACAGTCGTTCGATGAGCATGCGCACGCGCTTGAGGGTCCACAGCTCGGTGCCGAAGCCGTGCGCCAGCGCACCTTGCAGCAGTGCCACGCGCAAGCCTTCGAGCTGGCACGCATCCAGTTGGGCTGCACGACCTACGTTCATTGTCCGCAATGCGTCAATGCCGCCTTCGTTGAGCCGGGCTTTCCAGGTGTACGCGGTTTGCCGTGCCACACCCACCGCCTTCGCCGCTTCGGCCGGCGTCTTGCCCGCAAGCATCAAGCGTCCGGCACGTACCCGTTTGCGCGTCGCTTCGTCCATCTTGGTCATGAACCGATCCTCCATACACGGTGCTGACCATATAACGCGCCTACGGACGATCGGTTGTCATGATTTAGGTAAAGATCAATAGGAACGGAGAAAGTTTGCTTCATCTTGCGCTGGCCAGCGCTTTAGAATCGAAAGTCCAGAAGCCACTCACCTTTTGTTTTCATGGAAACGACGGATCGAAACTTTCTCGACGCAATCGACCTGAAGCTGGTGCAGATGCTGCTGCGCGACGGTAGGGCCCCCTACAAGTCACTCGCGGCAGAAGTCGGGCTGACAGCACCGGCATGCGCGGAGCGCGTCCGGCGCTTGAAGGAGCGCGGCGTGATCAAGGGCTATCGCGCCGAAGTGGACTGGACGCGGCTGGGCTTCCCGATCAACGCCATCATCCGCATCGGGGCATCCGCCGAGCGCGGGACCAGCCTTCTGAAAACCTTCCGCGAGACCCCGAACGTGGTCGAGATCATGCGGGTCACGGGGTCGGACAGCTACATCCTCCATGTGCTGACCCGGTCGAGCGCGGAACTGGAGGCCGTCATCGACCGGATCGGCAGCTTCGGCACGATCACCACGTCGCTCGTGCTCTCGGTGCCCATGCCGGCAGCTGAGCGCGTCAGCCAGGTGCTGTCGGCGAAATCGCCGGAGCCGCTGTCGCGGTGATCGGCGATCTGTGCGTGCGGGGTCTCTGCGCGGCAGAACCTACTGAACGCGTCTTGTGGCCCAAGAGCGGCCACTCTTGAAACACCGGATGCGGGTTCGATTCCCGCCGGCCCACCGCATCACCGAAGCTCTCAGGCAAAAAACCCGAGCCGACCATCCAACCGCCCCCAGCCCGAATGGCATTCGGCCAGTATGCGCGGGATGCCCACACCACGGAAAAAACAGAGGCGCCGACTCGCATCGGCGCCCCAAAGCAAAACGCTCCCAGAGAAAAGAGCGCCCACAGACAACCAGGCCATCGGCCAAGGGCAACCAGTGAGTCCCACCCCTCACCCGCCCCAGCAGCTCAGTGCCTGGTGCTCTCAAGAGTCAAGTGCAACGTTTAGCCAACTCAGCCTTTTCCAACTCTTTGGCCATTGCTTCCTCGGGCGTATCCCAACCGAGCGTCTGGCGAGGCCGACCATTGAGCAATTTGGCGATGTCATTGAGCTGGGTCTGTGTGACAGCGGAGAGGTCCATGCCTTTGGGCAAAAACTGGCGCAGCAAACCATTGGTGTTCTCGTTGCTGCCACGCTGCCAAGGCGCATGCGGGTCGGCAAACCAGATATCGAGATTCAATCGCTTGGCGAGTTCGACATGGCAGGTCATTTCCGTTCCGCGGTCGTAGGTCAGGCTCTCGCGCAGAAAGGCTGGCAACTTCTTCATCTGGCGCGTGAAGCCTTCCAGGGCATCCTTGGCCGTGCAGCCGTCCATGCGGCACAGCACGACGAAGCGGGTCTTGCGCTCGACAAGCGTGCCCACGCAGGAACGATTGAAGGCGCCTTTGATGAGGTCGCCCTCCCAATGCCCCGGCCACTGCCGCAACTCGATCTGCTCGGGCCGATGCACGATGCGCAGTTCCTCTGGCACGAAGCCCGTGCCGGCAAGCGTCGTGCGTCGACGTCCACGCGCGTGCTTTTCCTGGCGCAGCGCTTCAATCATCGCTTGCTTCAATTCGCCGCGCGGGTGGGCGTAAATGGCGGCGTAAATCGTTTCGTGGCTGACTCGTTGGCCGGGATCATCGGGATGCATGCGGCGAAGTCTGGCAGCAATCTGCTGCGGCGACCAGCGCCAGTAGACCAACCGGTCATGCACATGCCGATACAGCGCATTGTCGACACGCAGCTTGCGCTGACGCACGCAACCTTGGCGACGAACGCGGTACGCCGACGAAGCCTGCGTCGCATCGTAATGCCGCGCGGCTGTATTTCCGTTGCGCACCAGCTCTCGCGAAATTGTCGAGGCATTTCGCCCAAGCAATCGGGCGATCCCTCTCACGCTGCTGCCTTTCCGAGATTCGATCATGATGACCGCACGTTCCTCCGCGCTCAGATGCTTGTACTTCTTCATCGCAACACCTTACCTCCATCAGGGTGTTGCACTTGGGACTAGAGACTAAGCCTATGCAGGATCACTGGCGATCGCCTGCCGCACGGCCACCCGCACAACGACGTGGCTTCCGATACAGGTGGTGCCCATCAAGATGAGCGCCCATCGGCAGAACGCCGGCCATCCGATCGTCCGGCTTCAAGCGACGGCACCGCCAGCGCGTCGAGCCGCAGATTCTTCCGGATACCCGCATCGACCACGCTCGTCGGCGCGAATCTGCGGAGCAGCCGCAGTCCGTTCGCGCGCTTGCCGGCCGCGTAGCGGAGTTTCGGGTGGGCTGCGGTGGCCGCTTCGAGCACGGTGTCGGCCGCAACGCTCGGCGCGTCGGCATCGGCCAGCACCGCCTTGATCCGCGCGGCCACATGGACACGCGCCTGGTGGTAGGCCTCCAGCTTGGCGTCGGGCTCGACCAGGTTCGCGTCGAACGCGGTGCTGGTGTAGGCCGGCTCGACCACCGACACCCGGATGCCCCGGGTGCGCAGCTCGTGGTCGAGGGACTCCGAATAGCCTTCGATCGCATGCTTGGTTGCCGCGTAGAGCGCGCCATACGGCATCGGGATCAGGCCGAGCACCGAACCGACGTTGACGATGCGGCCACTGCCCTGGCGCCGCATGTGCGGTACGACGGCGCGGATCATGCGGACGACGCCGAAGACGTTCGTGTCGAAGATCGACTGGGCCTGTCCGATCGAGCTTTCCTCCGCCCCGCCGGGGGCGAGGCCGAAGCCTGCGTTGTTGACGAGCAGGTCGATGCGGCCCTCGCGCCGGATCAACTCCGCGACAGCCGCTTCGACCGACTCATCGCTGGTCACGTCCAGGGACAGCATGGCGAACGGCTGCCCGCCCGCCGGCGCCTCCCGCCGGCTGGTGCCGTAGACCTTGTAGCCGGCTTGCGACAGCCGCTCCGCGGTCGCTTTGCCGATGCCTGACGAGGCGCCCGTTACGAGCGCAATGGAACCTTGGATCTTCATTGGAGCACCTTCACTGGTGGTGGGCTAAACCCGGTTGCTTGGCATAAATATGATGATCATCATATTTACGGCCCAAAAAAATGACGGCTGATCCGATGCCGGCTGCTGGCATCAGGTGTCCGTCGGAACGAGGTGGTTGAGCGTTGCCTCGCGCAGCGCGTCGGAGAGCTTCGGGTCGTCGACCGCGCGTGCCAGCACCAGGGTGCCGACCATCATGGCGACGGTGACCAGGGCCTGCTCGTGCGCACTCGGCTGCCCCCAATCGGGCAACTGGCGGGCGACGAGGTCGACCATCTCCTTGATGCGCCGCGTGGACGCCCGCCTGACCTCGGGCGCCTGGCGCGACATCTCCGAGGCCAGCGCAGCGGTCCCGCAGCCGTTTTCCACGTTATCGACATGCGCCTTCGACAGATACGCCTCGGCCATCGCGCGCAGCACTTCCCGGGGCGGCGTGGTGGCGGCAATGTGCTCCATCAACGTCACGCCTTGCGCGCCGGCGCGATCCGCCGCTTCCGCCAGCATCGCTTCGCGCGACGCAAAGTGCGCGTAGAAGCCGCCGTGCGTCAGGCCGGCGTCCTTCATGATGTCGGCCACGCCCGTGCCGTGATAGCCGCTGCGCCGGATGGCGCGCGCAGCCGCGTCGACGATGCGCTCGTGGGTGGCTTCCTTGGTCCTGGAGGTCGTGCCTTTTTTCATATGATTAGCATCATATTTTTTCGTACCGATCAATGCAAGGCAATTTTCGGCATGCCGATCGGGCTCGATGCTGATCCGGGGCATCCGTCGGGCAGCAGCAAATCCGACACAGCAAAGCCATCTTTCAAGGTCGCGAGCAGACAACGTGGCCTCGGATGCACGCACGCCGGCGACCATTGACCTTCACCTTACATGCAAGCATTTTATTGCCTATTATTCATGCAACCAATGACTTGCCTGTAGCCCTCCATGGCCGAGCGCCCCGATGACACCGACCTGCTGTTCAAAGCCCTCGCCGATCCCAGCCGGCGCAAGCTGCTGGATCTGCTGCACGCCCACGACGGCCGCACCCTCAACGCACTGTGCGAACACCTGGACATGACGCGGCAGGGCGTGACCCAACACCTGGGCGTGCTCGAGGCGGCCAACCTGGTCGTCACCCTGCGGCAGGGCCGCGAGAAGCTGCACTTCCTCAATCCCGTACCACTGCAGGCGATCTACGAGCGCTGGATCGCCAAGTTCGAGAAGCCGCGCCTCAAGGCGCTCTCGAAGCTGAAACAACGACTGGAGAAAGACAATGACTAGATCGACCTTTGTCTACGTGACCTACATCCGCACCACGCCGGAAACGCTGTGGTCGGCGCTGACCGATGCGGAGTTCATGAAGCAATACTGGTTCGGCATGCACTGCGAAAGCCAGTGGACGGCGGGATCCGCGTGGCGGCTGGTGTCCGGCGACGGCCAGGTCTTCGACACCGGCGAGATCGTCGAGGCCGACCCGCCGCGGCGCCTGGTGATCCGCTGGCTGCACCAGAGCCGGCCCGAGCTCAAGGCCGAAGGCGCATCGCACTGCACGATGGAACTGGAGCCCACCGGGGCAGCGGTCAAGCTCTCCATCACCCACACCATCGAGCGCGAAGCGTCGAAGCTCATCGAGGCGGTGTCCGGCGGCTGGCCGAAGATTCTCTCCAACCTCAAGTCCCTACTGGAAACCGGCTCCATTGCGCTGCTGGATCCTTACCCTACCGCGAGCGCCCAGGCTGAAAAGGCATCGTCGTAGCAAGGCGCATCTTCGGGAACCGTGCGTCGGCCAAGGTTCCGCGGCAAGGCCGGGACAGCGCATGGCGCATGGCTCCGATGCCGCGCAGGGTCGGCCCACCGCGGGCGAGTCCGCGCGGCTGCCGAAGAGGCGCCGGCCGCCCTGCCGGAACCGCTCGCGCCACGCATCGCGGCCTGCCGGGCCGCCTGCCGCATCGACGGGAACCGCTTGTCAGAACGCGCCCCTGGGCCGATGCAGTTCCGCAACCGTCATGGAAAAGACGAGCTCGGCGGCGCCATCGTTGACATAGCGGTGCGGCACATCCGTCTTGGCAATCGCGGAGCAGCCTTCCGGGATCATCGAGACCGAATCGTTCACCCACAGACTCAGCACCCCTTTCTCGACATGGAGCAGCTCCACCGTGCCGTGGGGATGCCCCTGCGCCTCATAGGCTTCGCCCGGCGACAGTACCCATCGCCACAGCTCGATCATGTCGGGCCCGCTGGTCCCCGCGAGCAGCCTGGCGCTGCCGCCTTTGGGCCCTTGCCATAAGGCCGGAATATCTTCGTTCGGAATCAGCCGGACGGCGGACGCCTCGGCAACGCTCACGATGTCCGCCACCGAAACCCCGAAGGCTGCCGCCACTTTGCAGAGGATGGCGATACTCGGGTTCGCCTCGCCTTTTTCGATTTCGACCAGCATCCCTTTGCTGACCCCGGAGCGCCGGGACAGCTCGTCGAGCGTCAGGTTGTGCTCGCGGCGCAGCGCCTTGAGCCGGGAGGACACAGCGGCGCTGACGTTCTGGATGTCCGCGCCCGCGTCGGTCGATATATTGACTTTTTTGGTCACAGATCGTTAGCATGAACTAAATCGGTCACTATTCTTTCGCCACGCCCACCCTTCCGTCAATCGCCATGCTCCCTTCCCTCACCTTCCTGTTCGCCGCGACGCTCCTGGCCATCACCCCGGGGCCGGGCATCGCGTATGTCGTCGCCCGTACCGTCGCCGGCGGCAAAGCGGAGGGCATCGCGTCCAGCAGCGGCACCGCCGTCGGCGGCATGGTGCATGTCCTGGCGGCGGCGCTCGGCTTGTCGCTGCTCATTGCGCAGTCGGCGCTGGCCTACTCGATCGTGAAATACCTCGGGGCGGCTTACCTGATCTACCTCGGCGTCAGGATCCTGGCATCGCGCGCGCAGCCCGCGGCGCTGCCGACGATCCAACGGGCCGGCGCACGGAAAGCCTTCAGGGATGGCGTGATCGTCGAAGCGCTCAACGTCAAGACGGCGATGTTTTTCCTGGCCTTCATCCCGCAGTTCGTAACCGCCGGGCATGGGTTCGCGCTTCAGTTCATCGTGCTCGGCACCACCTGCGTCGCGCTCAACACCGCCGTGGATTTGCTGGCCGTCAGTGCGGCCAGCCGCTTCGTCGCGTCCGGCACCGCCAGGGCCGCCCGGGAACGATGGCTGTCGCGCGTGTCCGGCGTCACCATGCTGTCGCTCGGGGTCTTGGTGGCCGTGGCCAATCGGGAGCATTGATGCAGTAGGCCCGCTGTCCGGCTGGTTCGGGCCGGGAGCGGATGCGGGTCGGTGGTGCGTTCAATGACGGCGACCGACCCGGAGCATGACCCGCTTTGCAGAGCGTCAAGGCTTATAGGCAATGGCCTCGATTTCTATCTTGGTGCCGACCATGTTCTTCCCCTGCAGGGTCGAACGCGACGGTTTGTTGTCGCGGAAGAACTCGCCATAGACACGGTTGAATGCCTCAAAGTCGCGGGCGTCTTCAAGCCAGACGGTGGTCTTCACGACGTCCGCGAGCGTGCAACCCGCGAGCGCGAGGACATGCGCGACGTTCTCCAGTGTCTGGCGCGTATGCGCTTCGATCCCGCCACTGATGATGCGGCCGTCTTCGCCTCGGGCGACCTGACCGGACACAAAAACAAGATCGCCGGCCTTCGTCGCCAACGAGCGCGGCAAGGTGCGTGTGGCCGGATTGCTCTCGGCAAAATACTCGATCGTCATTTGAGTCAGCTCCCTCGTGTTTCGCTCGCCCGTCATGGTTTCGAATCCCGAGGCTGATGGCGTGTGCCACAGGTTGTCCGGACATCAGAATATGCGGTTGGATTTCAAAGCGCTCTAGTGCGTTTGCTTGAGCGGCCGGAGTCATATTCTTGAGGGCATTTCGGCCGGGAACGGTTGCGGACTCAACCGGTAGGCGCGCATTCCATCAGTCAACATCCATTCTCCTTCGATACGCATTGGGTGGTGTATGCGAAGTGAATGCTTGAGGTCCGACTACGTAGGCGTGGCCATTAATCGAGCCCCACCTCGAGTCAATCGCCTTGACCGTGCCATCGGCTTGCGGCTTCTTCAACGAGGCGTTGAGTTTCGCGAGCAGGTCTGCATTGCCTTTTCGTACAGCAACCGTTTTTCGTGACGCCGCTCAGAGCCGCCCGAAGCAATCCGAACACGGTTTCAGCCGTGAAACATTCCTGCCCCGAAATCAGCGTCCCCCAGCGAATCCAAACCCACAAACGCTTGCCGTGCCAGCATTGGCACGATTGTTGTTCGTATTCGCCAACTGGCCCGTCGCAATCGAGCA